>NZ_JAVYAB010000002.1:0-385915 GCF_032337075.1 Novosphingobium sp. APW14 | reverse complement strand
TTGCGCTAGCACGATCTCCGCTTCACGCAGCTTGCCAATGATGTCTTCCGGCTTGTGCTTTCTTGCCATTCCATTCCTCCTTCGTGGCCATTCCTAAAATAGAAATTGGGCCACTCAGAAGGGGGCAGATCAATCACCATCCCGCGCGACGCAACCGGTGGCCCCAAAGAGGCCGCCGACCGGATGAAAAAGATGCAGGACAAGCTGGCGAAAAAGCTGGTCGAGGCGAAACTGCCGCAACGCATCGCCAAGCAGGTTCGCCTGATCGACACAAGTGAGGGAATTCGGATCGACCTGGTCGACGATGCCGACTTCGCGATGTTCCAGCTCGGCACGACCGTGCTGACCGGCGATGCAGCCCTGCTGCTCAAGGCGATTGGTGCGGTGATTGCGCCCGAGCCGGGGGCTGTCTCAATCCGCGGCCATACCGATGCGCTGCCCTGGCGGGCGCGCACCGGGGTGAACAACTGGTCGCTTTCTGCCGGCCGGGCCGAGGCGACACGCCAGGCTCTGCTCCGCCAGGGCATCGCTGAAGGTCGCTATCGCAAGATCGAGGGCGTGGCAGATCGCGAGCCGCTGATCCGCGACAACCCAGAGGACCCGCGCAACCGCCGCATCTCGATCCTGTTGATGCGCTGACCGGCGCGTGCCAAGGTTCGGGCGATGCGTATCGCCTTCCTGCTGTTCCCCAATGTCACCCAGCTCGACCTGACCGGTCCGGCGCAGTTCCTCTCGCGCCTGCCAGAGGCCAAGGTTGACCTGGTCTGGGACAGCCTGGCCCCGGTTCCGACCGACGCCGGCTTCTCGATCCTGCCCACAGCGACTTTTGCCGATGTCCCGCAGGCGGATCTGCTGTGCGTGCCCGGCGGGATCGGCGTTGCCAAGGTGATCAACCACGCGCCTGCGCTGGATTGGGTGCGGCAGGTTGGCAGCGAGGCACAGTGGGTCACCAGCGTCTGCACCGGCGCGCTGATCCTGGGCGCGGCCGGATTGCTGAGAGGCTATCGGGCAACCACCCACTGGGCCTGGCACGATCTGCTGGCCCTGTTCGGGGCGGAACCGGTTCAGGCCCGCCACGTGATCGACCGCAACCGCGCCACCGGCGGCGGCGTGACCGCTGGGATCGATTTTGCCTTGGCGCTGATGGCCGAGATCGCGGGCGAGGACCACGCCCGCGCTGTGCAGCTGGCGCTGGAATATGATCCCGCCCCGCCGTTTGACGGGGGCTGTCCTGCCAAGGCCGGCGCGGCGCTGGTCGATGTCTACACGGCCCGTGCCAACCGGCTTGCACCGCACCGACGTGAAGAACTGATTGCCGCTGCACACCGTCTGGGCTTTTCCGACGACTGACACCGTGCCACTATCCTTCTCATAAACAGGGAGGGGACGATTCATGGCCGGTGGCCAACATATTTTGTGGGGAACGCCGCATTCGCTCTACACGGGCAAAGCGCGCAGTTATCTTATCAAGAAGCAGATCCCGTTTGACGAACGGATCCCGGGTGACCCCCATTTTCTGGGCGAAGTTGTCCCGGCTATCGGCCATATGGTCGTCCCGGTGCTGGAAACGGCCGACGGTCAGCTGATCCAGGATACCAGCGCGATCATCGATCACCTTGAGGCAATCTACCCCGCGCCCAGCCTTACTCCGCAAGGCGGCGTGCAGCGGGTTATCGCCGCGTTTCTTGATGCCTTCGGTTCGAATTACCTGCTGCCGTTGGCGATGCACTACCGCTGGACCTATCGCGCAGAGCAAGAGCTGTTCCTGCAGACCGAGTTCGCCCGCGCGGTCCCGCCGGGGATGCCTTATGATCAGCGCCTCGCGATGGCCGGCGCCTTTATGGACCGCTTCAGCGGGTTCCTGCCCAACCTTGGCGTGACGCCCGCGGTGATTCCCGCAATGGAAGACAGCTACCACGAACTGTTGGCCGTGCTGGAAGCCCACTTCCGCCTTCACCCGTACCTGCTGGGCGGGCGACCAAGCCTCGCCGATTTTGGGATGATGGCACCGCTTTATGCTCACCTGGCCCGCGATCCGGTGCCGGCCCTGCTGATGCGGACGGTCGCTCCCAACGTGGCGCGATGGACCGAACGGATGAATACCGCTGCGATCCCAGACAGTGACTATGCCGAAACTAGCGGTGCCTTTCCGGCAGACGACGCGATCCCGGAATCGCTGATCGACGTATTGCGCGTGGCCTTCGCCCAGTGGGGGCCAGGACTAGCCGCCGATGCCGCACAGTTTGATCGCTGGCTGGCAGGCCTAGAGGATGCGTCCGCCGGCACGCTTGTGTCGCATGATGGCGAACGGCAGGTCCACCCCCATGTAGGCCGTATCAGCTATGCCTGGCGGGGCGTGACAATGGAGCGCGGCAGCCAGCCGCATTCGCTGTGGCACCTCGCTCAGGCGCAGGCTCTGGCCAAAAAACTGTCACCCGCCGCAGCGGATGCTCTCGCCGCCTTGTTAGAGCGGGTCGGCGGCACTGCCGTTATGGCGATCAGCACCGCGCGCGCGATCACCCGGTCCGAAAACGTGCTGGTCCTGGCCTGACCGGATCCCGCCTTACCAAGTTCAAGGAATATCGATGAATTACGATGAAGTCGTCCTCGGTCGCCGATCAATCCGGGGCTATCTGAACAAGCCCGTATCGCGCGAACTGATTGCCGAAGTGCTGACGCTGGCGATGCGATCGCCCAGTTCGATGAATACCCAGCCGTGGAACTTTCATGTCATCTCTGGCGAGCCGCTTGACCGGATCCGCGCCGGCAATACCGAACGCAACCTGGCCGGCGTGCCTCACAGCCGCGAGTTTCGCACCGGCCAGCCCTTCGAAGGCGTCCACCGCGAACGCCAGGTCGGCGTCGCCAAGCAGCTGTTCGCCGCGCAAGGGATCGCCCGCGATGACAAGGAGGCCCGGCTTGACTGGGTCCTGCGCGGCTTCCGCCAGTTCGATGCGCCGGTCTGCGTGATCATCACCTATGACCGGGAACTGGCCGATAGCGATGATACGGCCTTCGATTGTGGTGCGGTTACCACGGCGCTGGTCAACGCCGCCTGGTCGCGCGGCCTGGGCTGCGTGATCAACAGCCAGGGGATCATGCAAAGCCCCGTGGTGCGCGAGCACGCGGGGATCCCGGACGATCAAGTAATCATGAAGGCCGTGGCCCTAGGCTGGCCCGATGAGAGTTTCCCCGCCAACGCCGTCGTTTCCGAACGCAAGACTGTGGCAGAGGCGACCCGCTGGGTCGGCTTCGACTAAAAAGGAAAGGGCCCGGCGGTTTCGGGGGACCGCCGGGCCATGCCTGGAAGGGGACAGGCAACCGGGTTCAATTGCAAGAACGGTTGCCAAGCGGTGCATTTAAGGGGCGAAGGTCAAAATGGCGACCAGCGCTGCTTTTTCGAAAACTTCATGTACCCAACATTGGCCCCCAAACGCAGTCCGGCTCCCATCCGCACAGGGATCAGCACCACATCACCGCGTCGCAGGTAGCTGACATTGAACCCGCCAATCAGGTAGGCCTGTCCCTCCGCAGCGCCAAAGCGGTGATAGAGGTCATCAGTATTGTAAAGATTGTAGACCAACACAAAGGTGTTGGCGGCATTGGCGCCCAGATCAAGGCCAAGTGACGGACCGGTCCAATAAACCGGTTTCTGCCCCTCAATCTTGTGGTGCAGCGTGCCCGAGCCATAGCGGAACCCGACCATGACCGCACCGCCACCTTCGCGCCCGACAATATAGCCATTCGGCTCACCCTGCTTTTTCAGCAGGTCCTGAATCATCGTTGCCAGCCCCTTCGAGCCTTTGCCGAACACACCTTCGGCAGCCCCGATCAGGTCATCCTCCTTATAGGTGGTGCCGGTCTGGGCTGCTGCGGCAGGATTGACCGCAGCCGGAGAGGCAGTTTCTGCCGGCGCCGCGACAGTGGCCGGCTGCGGCGCCGGGACCGGGTCGACCGCGATCGAGGGCGATGCGGCGGGGGCCTGAGCGGCGCTCGTCGGAGCGTGTAAATCTCCGTCGATCGCCTTGTTAGGATCAATGGCTGTTACTTGTGCCGAGCCGGCCGCGCTGGCGAACATCATCACCAGCCCGATAAGTCCGGCACACAATTTACCCTGCATTGTCGTCATGATCGTGTCCTGCATCCCGTGCCTGTCTGCCCAAAGCGAACGCCGGGCAATGTATCTTTGCACGACAGAATCCACCCAGCCCCGCCCGGCAACGCCCGCGCGATGGGATGAGTCAGTTTTGCGCTCAACCGTGTCCGCCAGGCATCGATCAAAAAGTCCCTCGCCCCCCTTGCCGCCCCACGCACCCCTCGCTATAGGCCGCGCTTCGCCGCTGCGATCCGGAGACGTGGGTGAGTGGCTGAAACCAACGGTTTGCTAAACCGTCGTACTGGTAAATCCGGTACCGAGGGTTCGAATCCCTCCGTCTCCGCCACTGCCCGATATGGTTTTCGATCCAAAGTGACTGACCGCCTCAGTCGGGTAGGGCTCGCGACCTCGCCAAGCCCTCCTGCGCTTCAAGACAGCCGCATGACAAATTTATGACAGAATTGGTCTTTTTGCGCGCTGCATTTGGTCATTCTGCGGGTTTTTTGCGGCAAATCAGTCACACGTGAAACCAAAAAACTGGGTGGCAGCGGAATGTCGGTTTCCCCCCGGAACCGGCTCTTATAACGGCGCGCGCATCTCCAACCCTCCTTGATCAAGGATGTATTGAATGCGCACCAAGCTGCTGCTCAGCCTTTCCGCTATTGCCGTTGCCGCCACCTCTGCTCCGGCTTTCGCCCAGGCAGCGACCGACGAGACCCGCCTGGACGAGATCATCGTTACCGCGCAGCGCCGCGAAGAGAACCTGCAGGACGTGCCCGTTTCCGTTGCCACGCTCGGCGGCGATACGCTGGCCGCTGTGAGCGGTGCCGGCGCAGACATCCGGGCACTTTCTGGCCGCGTGCCCAGCCTCAACATCGAAAGCTCATTCGGCCGCACCTTCCCGCGTTTCTACATCCGCGGCCTCGGCAACACTGACTTCGATCTCAACGCCTCGCAGCCGGTCAGCCTGGTCTATGACGATGTCGTGCTGGAAAACCCGATCCTGAAGGGCTTCCCGGTGTTTGACCTCGATCGCGTCGAAGTGCTGCGCGGCCCGCAGGGTACCCTGTTCGGTCGCAACACCCCCGCTGGGATCGTCAAGTTCGACACGGCCAAGCCGACCTCGAAGAACAATTTCGTCAAGGCCAGCTGGGGCAGCTTCAACACGATCAACGCCGAAGCCGGCGTGGGCGGCGAACTGGCTGAAGGCATCACCGCCCGCGCCTCTGTGCTGTATCAGCGGCGCGACGACTGGGTTGATAACCTTGACCAGCCCGGCACCAAGAACCTTGAAGGCTTTGAAGACCTGGCAGCCCGCCTGCAGATTCAGGCTGATCTGAGCGAAGCCTTCATGGTCCGCCTTGTTGGCCAGGTGCGCGATTTCGACGGCACTGCCCGCCTGTTCCACGCCAACGCCTTCGCCCGCGGCAGCAACAAGCTGATTGGCCTTGGCGGCGCAAACACCGAATTCCGCCGCGATCAGGTTCGCGCCGATGGTCTGAACTTCCAGACCCTGCGCAATTACAACCTGGGCATGACGGCCGAATACAATGCCGGTCCGGTCACCATCACTTCGGTCACCAGCTACTGGAACGGCAACCTTGAAAGCCGCGGCGATATCGACGGCGGCTTTGGCAATGCCTTTGCCCCGACCATGGGCCCGGGCGTTATCCCGTTCTCGGCCCAGTCGCAGGACAATGTGCCCAGCCTGGACCAGTTCACGCAGGAACTGCGCATTGCCAGCAACAACACGGGTGGTCTCGGTTATCAGTTTGGCCTGTTCTACCTGAATGAGAAGCTCGACATCACCAGCTTTGACTTCGGTGCGCCGGCTGACACCACCCCCGCTGCCATCGCCACCCAGCGCCAGGACAGCGATGCCTGGGGTCTGTTCGGCTCGCTCACCTATGAATTCGAAAACGGCGTCAAGCTGCAGGGCGGCGTTCGCTACAACGATGACCAGCGTAAGATGGTTGCCGCTCGTCCGGTCGATACCCGTCCGGGCTTCCTTGGTTTCGGCGGCCCCGTGGCGACCGTTACCACCAATGTTGGCGACAACGTCCTGACCTGGGATCTGGCTGCCAACTATCCGCTGAACGACGATGTGAACCTGTTCGCCCGCGTGGCCAAGGGTTATCGCGCGCCGGCGATCCAGGCCCGCCTGGCGTTTGGCCGCACGCCGTCGGTGGCCCAGAGCGAAACCACGATGAGCTATGAAGCTGGTCTCAAGTCGACTCTGGCGGATGGCAAACTGCGCTTCAACCTGACCGGGTTCTACTTCAGCACCGACAACCTGCAGCTGACCGCCGTGGGCGGCGCTTCGAACTTCACCACGCTGCTTAACGCCAAGCAGGTCGATGGTTATGGCTTTGAAGCCGAAGTCGAAGCCAAGCCGGTTCAGGGCCTGAGCCTGACGGCTGGCCTCTCGTACAACCACAACGAGATCAAGGACCCGAACGCCTTTGTCGCAGGCTGCGGCGCGAACTGCACCGTGACCAACACACAGCGCGTGGGCAGCCCGGGGATCTTCTCGATCAATGGCAACCAGCTGCCGCAGAGCCCGCGCTGGATCGCCAACTGGACGGCCGGCTATGCCGCGCCAGTGGGCAATGGCGAGGCCTATGTGTTCACTGACTGGGCCTATCGCTCGAAGGTGCAGTTCTTCCTCTATAATTCGGTTGAATTCAGCGACGACAAGATGCTGGAAGGCGGGCTGCGCGTTGGTTACCGCACCGACAAGTTCGACCTGGCCGCCTTTGCCCGCAACATCACCAATGATGTTTCGGCGGTTTCCGGGATCGACTTCAACAACCTGACCGCGATGGTCAACGAACCGCGCGTGTTCGGCGTGGAAGCCTCGATCAAGTTCTGATCGGGTTCTGTCCTGCTAACAAGAAGCCCCGCTGGAGCAATCCAGCGGGGCTTTCTTGTGCATGGGGCCGCCTCTGCTAAAATCGCCGCTATGGCCGGCTGCGTACCAGCTCCGCTATATACCGCACCGCCAATCCATAGCCGGCAATACCCAGGCCCGAAATGACGCCGGTAGCCGCCGCAGTCATGATCGTGTCCTTGCGCCAGGCTTCATCGCGGCGGTGAATGTTGGAAATGTGCACTTCCACCACCGGGCCTTCAACCAACTTCAGGGCATCCAGGACCGGATAGGCGGCATAGGAGAAGGCTGCCGGGTTGATTACAATCCCCGCAAGGCCACACCGGCCTTGCTGGATCCATTCGACCATTTCATGTTCGGCATTCGTCTGGCGGAAATCGACCGACAAGCCAAAGCCTTCGGCTTCAGCGCGGCATAGTGCCTCGACATCGGCAAGCGTTGCGTGACCATAAATGTCCGGCTCGCGCGTGCCGAGCAGGTTCAGGTTGGGTCCGTTAAGGACGAGGATCGTACCGGCCATTGCGCAAGCTCCCTGTTGCCGCCCCGCCTTAACCCAATCGCGCGGGCTAGCAAACCCGCCGTCAGGCGGAGGGCTTCTTGCGCTGCAAGCCGGAACGCTTGCACGAGGCGACCAGCTCGCCGCGCTGGTTGAAGGCCTGATGCAGGAAAGTGACGATCCCGGCATCGGGGCGTGACTTTGATTCCCGCAGTTCCAGCACCTCGGTCACGATGTTCAGCGTATCGCCGATGAATACCGGCTTGGGAAAGCGCACCTCGTCCCAGCCAAGGTTGGCGACCGCCGTGCCGAGCGTGGTGTCGCCCACACTGACCCCCACCATCAGGCTGAGCGTGAAGCACGAATTGACCAGCACCTGGCCATATTCGCTGCCCTTCATGTATTCGGCATCAAGGTGCAGCTGCGCCGGATTGTGTGACAGCGTCGTGAACAGGACATTGTCAGTCTCGGTCACCGTCCGGCGGATCGCGTGTTCGAACCGCTGGCCAACCGAAAGTTCGTCAAACCACACACCGGCCATTACTCTCTCCTAGCTGCGGAACACGACCGTACGGCTGCCATTCAGCAGCACGCGGTCCTCAAGGTGCAGGCGCACCGCCTCTGCCAGGACGCGGCGTTCAATATCGCGCCCCTTGCGGACCAGATCATCGGGCGCGTCGGCGTGGCTGATCGGCTCTACATCCTGATGGATGATCGGGCCTTCATCCAGGTCCCCGGTCACATAATGGGCGGTGGCACCAATCATCTTCACCCCGCGGGCGTGAGCCTGATGATAGGGCCGCGCGCCCTTGAAGCCCGGCAGGAACGAGTGATGAATATTGATGCAGCGGCCGGCCAGATCGGCCGAAAGCGCATCCGACAGGACCTGCATATAGCGGGCCAGGACCACCAGTTCTGCCCCGGTCTCGGCGATCAGCGCGCGCAGGGCGGCTTCCTGCTGCGGCTTCGTTTCGGGGGTGATTGGCAGATGATGATAGGGCACATCATCAGGGAGCGTGGCCGACAGCGCAGTGCGCGGGTGGTTCCCGGCAATTGCTACCACCTCCATCGGCAGTTCGCCGATCCGCTGGCGATAGAGCAGGTCCGACAGGCAGTGATCGAACTTGCTGACCAGGATCAGTACCCGGCGCAAATTGCCTGCGGCCCGGATCGTCCAGCGCATGTCCAGTTCTGTCGCCAGGCTGGCCAGCGCCGCGCGGTAGGCGCCGATATCGGAAGCCCCCGGTGCAAAGGCCACGCGCATGAAAAACTCGCCATCCTCGATCTCGTTGAACTGCTGCGCCTCAAGGATATTGCCCCCCAGCTCAAACAACACGCCCGTAACGCGAGCAGTTATTCCGGGGCGATCTCGGCACGACAAGGTAAGGATCAGGTCATTAAGCATCGCCACGCTCTTGGCCGAAGAGCAGTGATTTGCCAACACCGGCCACACCAACAGTGCGGATCCTCCGGGCGGCCAAAGTGCTTAGCTCTTGCCTTCCGGGCGATTCCCGCTTAGTGGCCCGCGCTTCATTGACACGGATTCGATGACCTGCCTGGCTATCTAGGGCTGCCATGGCCGGTTGGACGTGTCTCGAACAAGGAGACGAAAATGCCCAAGCTCAAGACCAAGAGCGGCGTCAAAAAGCGCTTCAAGCTCACCGCAACCGGCAAGATCAAGCACGGCGCGGTTGGCAAGCGTCACCGTTTGATCAGCCACAACGCCAAGTACATCCGCCAGCATCGCCGCACTGACACGATCTCTGACGCAGACGCGAAGACGATCAAGAAGTGGGCGCCCTACGGGCTCAACTGAGGAGTACTGAAAGATGAGCCGTATCAAGCGGGGTGTTACCACCCGTGCCAAGCACAAGCGGATTCTGGATCAGGCGAAGGGCTATCGTGGCCGTCGCAAGAACACGATTCGCGTTGCCCGTCAGGCCGTCGAAAAGGCCGGCCAGTACGCCTATCGCGACCGCAAGGTTAAGAAGCGGACCTTCCGCGCCCTGTGGATCCAGCGCATCAACGCTGCCGTCCGCGCCGAAGGCCTGACCTATTCGCAGTTCATCCACGGCACCAAGCTGGCCGGGATTGAACTGGACCGTAAGGCAATGGCCGATCTGGCGATGAACGAAGGCGGCGTTTTCGCTGCTGTCATCGCTCAGGCCAAGGCTGCTCTGCCGGCCTAAGCCGCAGGCACCAAAGCCAAGCGCAAGGGGCGCGGATGGGAAACCGTCCGCGCCTTTTTCGTTTTCCCGCCGAAAGCATGAACCGCCGGAGCGCAGGCGCAAAACCGCAGATTCGGTTTTGACCCTGCTCGCAAGGCCGCTAAAGGCGCCATTCCAAGCAAAGGACAGGGCTCTACCAGTGGATTACGCAAGCACCCGTGAAGAGGCGCTGGCACGCATCGCCGCCGCGCAGGATCTCGACGCGCTGGAGGCCCTGCGGATCGAGTTTTTGGGCAAGCAGGGGTCGATTTCCGGCCTGCTCAAGACCCTGGGCGCCATGTCCCCGGAAGACCGCCAGACTGTCGGCCCGCAAATCCACGCCCTGCGTGAAGGCGTGACCGACGCCCTGACCGATCGCAAGGCCGGGCTGGAAGCCGCCGTGCTCGAAGCCCGCCTGGCCAATGAAACGGTCGACCTGACCCTGCCCGCGCCCGAAGCGCCGCGTGGCTCGGTCCACCCGGTCAGCCAGGTGATGGACGAACTGGCCGAAATCTTCGCCGACCTTGGCTTTGCCGTCGCCACCGGACCGGAGATCGAGGACGACTGGCACAATTTCACCGCGCTCAACATCCCGGAAAGCCACCCGGCCCGCGCGATGCATGATACCTTCTATTTCCCGGACAAGGACGCTGCGGGCCGCGCGATGCTGCTGCGCACGCACACCAGCCCGGTCCAGATCCGATCGATGCTGGCGCAGGGCGCACCGATCCGCATCATCGCGCCGGGCCGCGTCTATCGCAGCGATAGCGATGCCACGCACACGCCGATGTTCCACCAGGTCGAAGGCCTGGTGATCGACAAGGGCATTCACCTCGGCCACCTCAAGTGGACGCTGGAAACCTTCCTCAAGGCGTTCTTTGAGCGCGACGACATCGTTCTGCGTCTGCGTCCCAGCTATTTCCCCTTCACAGAACCTTCGGTGGAGGTCGACGTCGGCTTCGCACTGGCGAACGGCCAAGATGGTAAAAGCCGGCGCGTGCTGGGTGGATCGGGCGATGCGCCGGGGCACGGCTGGATGGAACTGCTGGGCAGCGGCATGGTCAACCGCAAGGTGATTGCCGCTGGCGGGCTTGATCCCGACGAGTGGCAGGGCTTTGCCTTTGGCGTGGGCGTCGATCGCCTTGCCATGCTGAAGTACGGCATGGATGACCTGCGCGCCTTCTTCGATGGCGATGCCCGCTGGCTGTCGCACTATGGCTTTAACCCCAATGACGTCCCGACCCTGTCGGGCGGCGTCGGCACTGCGGCTTAAGGAGGGCGGCACCATGAAGTTCTCGCTTTCCTGGCTCAAGGACCATCTCGACACCACGGCTTCGGTCGAGGAGATTTCGGCCAAGCTCAACGCCGTCGGGCTTGAGGTGGAGGGGGTCGAGGATCCCGCTGCCAAGCTCGCCGGTTTCAAGGTCGCCAAGGTGCTCACCGCCGAGCGCCACCCCAATGCCGACAAGCTGCAGGTACTGACCGTCGATACCGGTGATGGCGCGCCGCTGCAGGTTGTTTGCGGTGCCCCCAATGCCCGCGCTGGCCTGGTTGGCGTGCTCGGTCTGCCAGGCGCGGTTGTTCCCGCCGGCGGATTCGAGCTAAAGAAGAGCGCGATCCGCGGGGTTGAGAGCAACGGCATGATGTGCTCGACCCGCGAACTGGAGCTGGGTGACGATCATGACGGGATCATCGAGCTGCCCGCCGATGCGCCAATCGGAACCAATTTCGCCGATTACCACGGCACCGATCCGGTGTTTGACGTGGCAATCACGCCCAACCGGCCGGACTGCATGGGCGTTTATGGCATCGCGCGCGATCTTGCCGCGGCTGGCCTTGGCAAGCTGAAGCCAATCGCGGTTCAGGCCGCACCGGGCAGCTTCCCCTGCCCGCTACCGATCCGCACTGACGATCCCGAAGGCTGCCCCGCCTTTTATGGCCGCGCGATCCGCGGCGTTAAGAATGGTGCCTCGCCGCAGTGGATGCAGGATCGCCTGCTGAGCGCCGGCCAACGCCCGATCTCGGCACTGGTCGACATTACCAACTATGTCATGCTGGCCTATGGCCGTCCGGCCCACGCCTATGATCTCGCCAAGCTGACTGGCGCGATCTTTGCCCGCCGCGCGATTGACGGGGAAACCGTGCTGGCGCTCAACGGCAAGGAATACACGCTGAACTCGGCGATGACCGTGATCGCTGACGACAAGGGCGTGCACGACATCGCCGGGATCATGGGCGGCGAACACTCGGGCTGCGCGGACGAGACGACCGACGTGCTGCTGGAAGTGGCCTATTTCGATCCGGTCCGCATTGGCGAGACCGGCCGCGCGCTGAACCTCACCTCGGACGCCCGCACCCGGTTTGAGCGCGGGGTCGATCCGGCCTTCCTCGATGCCGGCCTCGCGATCCTGACCGAGCTGATCGTCGAAATCTGCGGCGGGACCCCAAGCGAAGTCATCCAGGCCGGCACTCCGCCTGCCGGGACCAAGGTGGTGGTCTATGATCCGGCCCTGTCCGAAGGGCTTGGCGGCGTGGCCATTGCCGGTGATCGCCAGCGCGAAATCCTTAGCGCGCTGGGTTTCAGCGCCGACGCACAGTTCAACGTAACCGTCCCGAGCTGGCGCCCCGACGTGGATGGCGCGCCCGATCTGGTCGAAGAAGTTGTCCGTATTCACGGGCTGGACAATGTCGCCAGCGTGGCTCTGCCGCGCGCCGATGGCGTAGCCCGCCCGACTGCGACCCCGGCGCAGAAGCTGGAGCGCAAGCTGCGCCGTGCCGCCGCCGCGCGCGGCCTGAACGAAGCGGTAACCTGGTCATTCCTGCCCGAAGCCCAGGCTGCGGCCTTTGCGAATGGGAATGCCGATCTCTGGACCCTGGCCAATCCGATCAGCGAAGATCTGAAGGTCATGCGCCCCTCGCTGCTGCCCGGCCTCCTTTCGGCCGTGAAGCGCAATGTTGATCGTGGCGCCGATGGCCTTCGGCTGTTTGAACTTGGCCGGCGTTATCTGCGCGGGACAAGCGGCCACAGCGATGAGCGCCTGACGCTGGGCGTGGTGCTGGCTGGTGAAAAAGCGCCACGCGGCTGGGCCACCGGCAAGGCTGCCTCGTTCGATGCCTTCGACGCCAAGGCCGAGGCCCTGGCCCTGTTGGCCGAAGCCGGTGCGCCGGTCGAAAACCTGCAGGTGATGGGCGAAGCGGGATCGAAGTTCCATCCTGGTCAGTCAGCAACGCTTCGGCTTGGGCCCAAGACCATATTGGCCCGCTTTGGCATGCTCCACCCGGCGCTGCTCAAGCAGTTCGACGTGGATGGCCCAGTTGCGGCAGTTGAACTGTTCCTGGATGCCATTCCGGCGAAGCGCGGTGCAGTCGGGTTCGCCCGCGCCGCCTATGCCCCGCCAGCACTCCAAAGCGTGACGCGCGACTTTGCGTTCCTGGTTGACGCAAAGCTGCCGGCCGGGGATCTGGTCCGCGCAATCAAGGGGGCGGACAAGGCGAATATCGTTGCCGCACGGTTGTTCGATGACTTCCGCGGCCAGGGCGTGCCCGAAGGTCAGAAGTCGGTTGCCGTCGAAGTGACCCTGCAGCCGACCGAAAAGAGCTATGCTGAAGCCGATCTAAAGGCGATTGCCGATGCAATCACCGCGGCGGCTGGCAAGCTGGGTGCAGTGCTGCGGGGTTAATCTTCGTCTTCGCAGCCCACCCTATCTCTTGACCCACTCGTGCTAAGCTTGTCGAGGCACCCTTCGACAGGCTCAGGGTGAGCGGAATTGATTGCGAGTTGGGTGCCGCCTCAGCCGCATTGGCCGCGGTGGAGCAGCTTCTGGTCCGCCAGGACCAGGGCCATCATTGCTTCCACAACCGGCACGCCGCGGATGCCAACGCAGGGGTCATGGCGACCCTTGGTGCGGATTTCGGCAGCGGCGCCTTCGCGATCAATCGTTTCAACCGGAGTGAGAATAGAACTGGTCGGCTTGAAGGCCACCCGCACCTTGACCGGCTGGCCGGTTGAGATGCCACCGGCGATCCCGCCCGCGTGGTTGGCCAGAAACTCTGGCGCGCCCGCACCGGGGCGCATCGGATCGGCATTGTCTTCACCGCGCAGACGGGCAGCGGCGAAACCGTCGCCAATTTCAACGCCCTTTACCGCGTTGATCCCCATCATGGCCGAGGCCAGTTCGGAATCGAGCTTGGCATAAAGCGGCGCGCCCCAGCCGGCGGGCACGCCGGTGGCCACGCATTCCACCACCGCGCCCACGGAAGAACCCGCCAGCCGCGCTTCGTCGACGATCTTTTCCCAGCGCGCCGCAGCGGCAGCATCGGGGCAGAAGAACGGGTTGTTGCCAATTTCGGCCGGATCAAAGTTGGCCGGATCGATCGCATCGCCGCCGATCTCGGCAACATAGCCGATGATCGTCACCTCGGGGATGACCAGCCGCGCCACGCCCCCGGCGGCAACCCGCGCGGCGGTTTCACGCGCCGAACTGCGCCCGCCACCGCGATAGTCACGAAAGCCATACTTGGCATCATAGGCATAGTCGGCATGGCCGGGGCGATAGGCCTTGGCCACTTCGGAATAGTCCTTGGACCGCTGATCGACATTCTCGATCATCAGGCTGATCGGGCTCCCGGTGGTCTTGCCTTCGAACACGCCCGACAGGATGCGCACGGCATCGGGTTCCTGCCGCTGGGTGGTGAACTTTGACTGTCCCGGGCGCCGGGCATCGAGGAATGGCTGGATTGCCGCCTCGCTGATCGCGAGCCCCGGCGGGCAGCCATCGACCACGGCGCCCAGCGCCGGCCCATGGCTTTCGCCCCAGGTGGTGAAACGGAACAGGCGGCCGAAGCTATTAAACGACATAATGTTGCGGCTTTGGCGGCAATGCAGCGAAAAGTCCACTAGCGAGCGTTGACGCACCGCCCTAGGAGGCAGGCATGTTCCTGGTTGTCTTCCGCAATCGCAAGCGCACCGAGATGGACGCAGCGGCCTATGCTGCCGATGCTGCGCGCATGGAGGAACTGGCACGGGCACAGCCTGGCTTCATCTCGTTCAAGGGCTATGTCGCTGATGACGGCGAGGTAATCGCCCTGTCCGAATGGGCCAGCGCAGAGGCGGCACAAGCCTGGGGGCGCCATCCCGACCACGCCCTGGTCCAGGGCCGCGGCCGCGATGCCTATTACGAAAGCTATACCCTCTACACCGCGGACAACCCCCGCACGCACCACTTTGAAAGGCACCCGGCGTGAGCCTGATCCTTTACGGCATTCCCAATTGCGATACGGTCAAGAAGGCCCGCACCTGGCTTGACAATCAGGGCCTTGCCTATGCCTTCCATGACTACAAGAAGGCCGGCGCCAATGCTGCGCGGCTGGCTGATTGGTGTGCGGCCGCTGGCTGGGAAAAGGTCCTTAACCGGGCCGGCACGACCTTCAAGAAGCTGCCCGATGCCGACAAGACCGATCTTGACCAGGCGAAGGCCGTGGTGATCATGGCGGCCAACCCCTCATGCATCAAGCGCCCGATCGTGGAGCACCCCGGCGGGCTGCTGGTAGGCTTCAAGGAAGCCGAATGGGCAGCAGCGCTGGGATGATCTTCTCTCCCGAGACATTGAAGGCGCTGGAATGGCTGGCGGCGGGACTGGGGCTGGTCAACATCGCCTTGCTGATCTTCCGTTCGCAGTGGAACTTTGCCTTCGCGATCGCATCGGTCGCGCTGTACGTGCTGATTTTCTTCGAAAACCGCCTCTACGCCGAGAGCGGCCTGCAGGTGTTCTTCATCCTTGCCAACGTCTGGGGCTGGATCGTGTGGCGCCGATCGCTTGGCATGGTCGATGAAGGCCGCATTGCGGTGCGCTGGCTTGATTGGCGCAGCCGGGCCGTCTGGCTGGCCATCACAGCGGCGCTCAGCCTCAACCTTGGCTGGCTGATGCACAGATATACCAATGCAGCGCTGCCCTTTGCGGATAGCGCGATTGCCGGGGCCAGTGTCACTGCGCAAATCCTGCTGGGCTATCGCCGCATTGAAAATTGGTTGCTGTGGATCGCGATCGATGTGGCCGCGGTGCTGCTTTACATCAATCGCGGGCTCTATCCCACGGCCGGGCTCTATGCCGGGATGCTGGTCATGAGCCTGTTTGGCCTGAAGGAATGGATAACGGTTCACCGCCAGCAACGGGCCGCTGCGGCATGACCTTCACCGTATGCTTCCACGGTGCGGAAAGTACCGGCAAGTCGGTACTGGCCCAGCAACTCTCGCGCGAACTGGGCCTGCCGTGGGTGCCCGAATACGGCCGGGCGTACTGCGAAGAACGTGGCACCGAACTGACGATGGATGATTTGCTGGCCATAGCCGAAGGGCAGGCCACGGCGACCCGCGCCGCATTGTCTGAACAATCGCCGCTACTGATCCTTGATACCGACCAGTTGATGACTGCTGCCTGGGCCGAAATGCTGTTCGGGCATGTGCCGAATGCCCTCCTGTCCTATCCGCGCGCAGACCTTTATCTGCGCTTCGCAGCAGATGTGCCTTGGGTCGCCGATGGCACGCGGTTCTTCGGCGAGGATGTTGAGCGCCGCCGATTTGCTGATATTGCCGAAGGGATCCTCAACAAAGCCCTTGTTCGCTGGATCCCGGTGGATGGATCTTGGGATGATCGCGCCGAGACAGTCAGAAAGATTTTGCGAAACGCCCCTGCTCTTCCAACACCTTGGGAACCCGCAGAAGGTTCGTAGGAACACGGATCACGGCCTGGGCGCCGGTGGCATTTTTCCCGCGTTAAGTGCTAAGCCGGTTCGCGTTTGCGATGTTCCGTGCGCCTCGGCCTGGGTAGACCATAGACAATAGGGTCACCGTGATCCTACGTCCGCCACAACCGGCCAAACCGGAACCGAGAGCGGAGTTTTATTTTGCAAATCGTATTGGCCACGGCATTGGCGCTGGCTCCTGCCACCACGGTTGCACCGGCTGCGTCCCCGGATCCCGTTGTGGCGCCGACTTCTCATGCCCCAATGGCTGAGCCGGCTCCCACCAAACCCGCGCAGGATCCCGCAGCCCCACCCGCCACCGGTGATGAAATCGTAGTGACGGGACAGGGGACACCGCCAGGCGACCCGGCAGCGGCCATCAATGAAGTCAGCTTCGAAGCGGTCCAGGCGGTCGACAAGGCGGTCGTCGGACCGATCGCCGAGGGTTATGTCATGGCCACGCCAAAGCCGCTGCGCCAAGGCGTTCACAACGCGCTCAACAACCTGAGCGAGCCGATCAACCTGGCGAATTCGCTGTTGCAATTCAAAATCGGCCGCGCGTTTCGCGCACTGGGCCGATTTGGCATCAACTCCACGATCGGCGTGGCAGGCCTGTTCAACTTTGCGGAGCGGAAGCCATTTGGCCTGGGCTATGAGCGCAACGGCTTTGCCAATACGCTGGGTTACTATGGTATCGGCGCAGGTCCTTACATGTATCTGCCGTTGATTGGAGCGACATCGACGCGCGATCTGGTCGGCCGCCTGCTTGACCTGTCGCTCGTCCCGGCAATGGCCGGGGCACCGTTCAGTTCACCGGTCTATGCCACCGGGACTGGCATTGCCCGCTCGCTGGATGACCGGGTGGAAATCGACGGGTTTCTGCGCCGCCTACGCAGCGACTGTTCAAACCCTTATGCCGCCGAGCGGGAATATTACCTGGCAATCCGCGAAGCGGAAATCGCCGCCTTGCACGGCCGCGAATTTGATCTGGAAAGCCGGCTGCCGGCTTGCCTGGCCGATGGGCCGCTGGTCCGCGTGGGCCAGGCCGTCCCGCCCCCTGCCGCTAAGCCGGAAGCCAAGGAACCACCCGCCGCACCGCAGCCAGAAGTCGATCAGAAGCCGCCTGTCACACAGACGATGTAGTTGAGCGACAGGTCGGTCGAGAGGTGGAGCCCCTTGATCGGGCTCCACGCAATCCCTTGCGGTTCGCCCATCGCCAGGCCGAGCGGGGCAAGCAATTCGCGCAGTTCATCCGGGGTGATAAAGTCTTCCCAATGATGGGTCCCGCGCGGGACCATGCCGAACCGTTCCGCTGCCTCAACCATAAGCAGCTTTGAGCTTGGGGTGCGGTTGGGCGTGGACAGCACCATCAATCCGCCCGGGGCCAGGGCCCCCTTCAGTGCGGCCAGGAACGCCGCCTTATCGGCAACGTGCTCGATCACTTCGAGCGAAGTGACCAGATCGAACCCATTCAGGCCAAGGCCGCCGATCTCTCCGCAGCGATAATCGATCGTCAGGCCCGAACCGCCCGCATGGGTCTGGGCAGCGGCAATGTTTTCTTGGGCGGCGTCAACCCCGGTTACCTTTGCTCCGAGCCGGGCGAGTGGTTCGCACAGCAAGCCTGCCCCGCACCCGACATCAAGCGCGCGCTTGCCGGAAAGCGGCTTCACCCCACGCGAATCGGTGCCCCAGTGGGCATCGATTGCCCCGCGCAGAAAGGCCAGCCGGACCGGGTTGAGCCGGTGCAGCATGGCCGACGAGCCCTTGGGATCCCACCAATCGGCCGCCAACTGGCCGAAATGGGCGGCTTCCTCGGGTCGGATGGTCGCTCTGGAGGTTGCATTGCTCATGCGGCCTCCCTAACAGGGCGCGCGCTGCGGGGCGAGGGGTCTCGCGGGTAAGATTATTGCGGAAAGGTGCGTTCGCCGTGGGCCGCATCGTGATGAAGTTCGGTGGAACCTCGATGGCCGGATCGGAACGGATCCGCCGGGTTGCCAATATCGTCCGCCGGCAGCAGGCTGCCGGGCACGAAGTTGCCGTCGTTGTTTCTGCCATGGCCGGCGAGACTGACCGGTTGGTAGGCTTTTGCCGCGAGGCCAATCCGCTTTACGATCCCGCCGAATATGACGTGGTCGTAGCGAGCGGCGAACAGGTCACCTCGGGTCTGCTCGCGTTGACGCTCCAGGCGCTGGGCTGCAAGGCCCGGTCATGGCTGGGCTGGCAATTGCCAATCCACACCGACGATGCCCACGCCAAGGCCCGGATTGGCGAGATTGACAGTAACGCCTTGCTCGCCTCGATGGCGGCGGGTGAAATCGCGGTTATCCCAGGCTTCCAGGGCGTGACCGACGACAACCGCATTACCACGCTGGGCCGCGGAGGCTCTGACACGTCGGCAGTGGCAGTAGCAGCCGCGATCGGTGCCGACCGCTGCGATATCTACACCGATGTCGACGGGGTCTACACCACCGACCCGCGGATCGTCGCCAAGGCGCGCAAGCTCAAGTACGTGACCTACGAGGAAATGCTCGAACTGGCCTCGGTCGGATCGAAGGTCCTGCAAACCCGCTCAGTCAGCTTGGCCATGAAGGAAGGCGTGCGAGTACAGGTCCTGTCGAGCTTCATCGATGACGATGCAGCGCCTGCCGACGCTATCCCCGGCACCATGATTGTTAGCGACGAAGAACTGGAAGGCATCGATATGGAACGCCAGCTGATCACCGGCATCGCCGCCGACAAGAACGAAGCCAAGGTCATTCTGACCCGCGTACCCGATCGTCCGGGCGCCGTTGCAACCATCTTCGGCCCGCTAGCTGCCGCCAACATCAACGTCGACATGATCATCCAGAACGTTGGCCGCGACAAGGGCGAGACCGACGTGACCTTCACCGTGCCGGGCGCCGACCTGCTGCGCGCGCAGACCCTGCTGGAGGCGCAGAAGGAAGCGATCGGCTTCAACCGCATCATCACCGACGGGAAGGTTGCAAAGATCAGCGTTGTTGGGGTCGGCATGAAGAGCCACGCTGGCGTCGCGGCGACCATGTTCCGGGCGCTCGCCGATCGCGGGATCAACATCCAGGCGATCAGCACCAGCGAAATCAAGGTTTCGGTCCTGATCGACGAGGATGAGACCGAACTGGCCGTCCGCGTGCTGCACACCGCCTATGACATGGATGCTAAGGACGAGGCGGCTTAAGCCCGTATTCGATCCGGATCCGGACCCATTCGCCAATTCTCGCCACCCCGCCAACGCGCGGGGGGCGAACCTTGAACTGCCAGGCAGCGGCCAGCACCGCGCGCTCGATCCGCGAACCTTGGGGGTATTCCCCCAGGCCGACACAGTCCTCCACCCGATAATCCGGGGCGGTGCGGCAGGCGATCAGGGCCCAGCCGGGACCATCAGCGGTGGAAAGGTAGCCCGATAGCTCGCTGTCATAGGGTTCGCGATACCAGGCAGCGGCGTACATCGGCTGGCCATTCGGGGCCGAGCCGACGCGCTTGCTGTCTCCCGGCACGCCCGTGTCGACCGGGCCATAGGCACTTTTGGGCCGCGCAGCGGCTTGACCTGGCTGGCGCGGCAAGCGGGAAATGTCGAGCTCGGCCATCTGGCTGCGTGAAATCTGGATAATCGGCGGTACAGGCTGAACCGGCGCAGCGCTGGGCACCGGGACAGGCGGGGGTTCCTGCGGGGTCTGGAGAGGGGCCTTGGCCTTCGCCAGTTCCGGCTTGGAGTGATCCTGCACCGGCGCGGGCGGCGCGGCGACATTGACGCTAACCAGCGAGGGCGTGCCCGGGGGCTTTGGCGGATCGTACAATCCGATCGACAGCACCGCCACCACCAGCAGCGCCTCAACCAACAGGGCGAGCATCAGCGCCGCGCCCTGATCCCGATTGCGCAGGCGCTTCAGCAATGGCGCAAAGGGGTTGGGCAAGGCAGCTCTTCAGCAGGCGTGGTGTGCAGCGCCTAGGGCAGCACGGCCGCGGCGACAAGCAGCGGTGAGCCGGTGCGGCTGAATGTTGGTTTAATGCAGGAAGCCAACCAAATATGGCAACCCCGCCCCGGCCAGGGCCGGAGGCGGGGCATTAGCGGTGCTGCAACCGCCTAATTCAGATCAAACCGATCGGCGTTCATCACCTTGGTCCAGGCCTTGACGAAGTCGGCCACGAACTTCTCTTCGTTGCCGCGTTCGGCATAGACTTCGGCCACGGCGCGCAGTTCAGAGTTGGAGCCGAACACCAGGTCGGCCCTGGTTGCGCGCCAGCTTTCGCCGCCGCCGCTGCGATCGGTTGCGACGAACTCCTCCTCGTCGCTGCCCTCAACCGACTTCCAGGCGTGGGTCATGTCGAGCAGGTTCACGAAAAAGTCGGCCGTCAGCTGGCCCGGGCGGTGCGTGAAGCTGCCATGGCCGCGCTGGCCATAGTTCGTTCCCAGCACGCGCAGGCCGCCGATCAGCACGGTCATTTCGGGCACCGACAGGCCCAGCAGGGCGGCGCGATCGAGCATCATTTCCTCGGTCTTCACGCGCAGCTTCTTGGGCAGGTAATTGCGAAAGGCATCGGCTTGCGGCTCAAGCACGGCAAAGCTTTCAGCATCGGTCTGCGCTTCGCTGGCATCGCCGCGGCCACCGGTGAACGGCACGGCCACGTTGAAGCCCGCCGCCTTGATCGCCTGCTCAAGGCCCACGACGCCGCCCAGCACGATAGTGTCGGCCATCGAGAAGGTGGTGCCGGCGCGCAGTTCCTCATACTTGGTGAGGACCTTGGCCAGCTCGGCCGGCTCGTTGACGTCCCAATCGCGCTGCGGCGCCAGGCGAATGCGCGCACCATTGGCCCCGCCGCGGTGGTCCGACTTGCGATAGGTGCTGGCCGAGGCCCAGGCGGTCTTGACCAGCTGACTGACAGTCAAGCCGCTCGAAGCGATCTTCGCCTTCATCGCTGCAACGTCGGCGTCCGACGGCATCGTGCCTGCCGGGACCGGATCCTGCCAGATCAGGTCTTCGGCCGGGACTTCCGGGCCAAGGTAACGCGCCTTGGGCCCCATATCGCGGTGGCACAGTTTAAACCAGGCGCGGGCAAATGCATCCTTGAACGCTGCGTGATCATTCCGAAACTTCTCCGAAATCACGCGGAATTCGGGGTCCATCTTCAGCGCCATGTCGGCGGTGGTCATCATGGTTGGAACCTTGATGCTGGGATCCCAGGCTGACGGGGCCATATCTTCTTCGCGCTGGTTTATTGGCTGCCACTGCTGCGCACCGGCCGGCGAGCGGACCAGCTCGTAATCGTAGTCGAGCAACAGGCGGAAGTAGTTGGCTGACCATTCGGTGGGGGTGTTGACCCAGGACCCTTCGATCCCGCTGGTCACGGTGTGCTCACCGATGCCGCCGTGTTCGGCGCTGCTGGTCCAGCCGAAGCCGAGCGAGGCAATGTCGCTTCCCGCCGGAGCCGGGCCCAACAACGCAGGATCGCCATTGCCATGGGCCTTGCCAAAGGTGTGGCCACCCGCGGTGAGTGCAACTGTCTCTTCATGGTTCATTGCCATGCGCTCAAACGTCGCCTTGATGTCACGCGCCGACTGGAGCGGGTCAGGATTGCCGCCAGGGCCTTCCGGGTTGACGTAGATCAGCCCCATCTGGATCGCAGCGAGCGGCCCGTCGAGCTCGGTCAGGCCGCGTTCCTCGTCGATCCGGGTCTGGACGCCTTCGTTGACCCACTTGTCCTCGCTGCCCCAGTAGATGTCCTTCTCGGGCTCGAACACATCGGCGCGGCCGCCGCCAAAGCCGAACACCGGTCCACCCATCGATTCAATCGCGACATTGCCAGCCAGGATGAACAGGTCAGCCCAGGAAATGTGCTTCCCATACTTCTGCTTGACCGGCCACAGCAGGCGGCGGGCCTTATCGAGGTTGCCGTTGTCGGGCCAGGAATTGAGCGGGGCAAAGCGCTGTTGACCACTATTCGCACCGCCGCGCCCATCGCCAGTGCGATAGGTCCCGGCCGCGTGCCAGGCCATGCGGATGAAGAACGGGCCATAATGACCATAGTCCGCCGGCCACCACGGCTGGCTGTCGGTCATCAGCGCAGTCAGGTCTGCCTTGAGCGCGTGGTAGTCGAGCGTGTTGAAGGCCTCGGCATAGTTATAGTCATCACCCATCGGATCGCTCGGCCCGTTAGGAGAGAGGATGTCGACGGCCAAGGCATCCGGCCACCAATCACGGTTGGTGCGACCCAGCAGGGCGCGCACGCCGCCATCCTGTTGGTGGAAGGGGCAGCCACCGCCCGCGATCGATCCGGTCTTGGCATCCATGGTCTATCTCCTGTTCAGTCCGGGACTCGCCGGGCTCTGAGAACACCATGGCTTGCACTTTTAATCGGACGAAGCGATCAAATCCGGATAGAGTGTGGTGTATTTCCGATTACTCGCTGAGGACTGGCGCCGTCCGGCTGCTTTTCCTATAGGCGCGCGACGCTACGACCACGGGGGGAATTTCCGGTGTACGACAAGACCCATGCGCTGATGGAGCGCGGCCGCGCTTTTCTGGGCACTGAACATGCGATCCTGTGCGGCGCGATGTCCTGGGTATCCGAACGCAACCTGGTTTCCGCGATCAGCAATGCCGGTGGCTTTGGCGTGATCGCCTGCGGTGCGATGACGCCCGACCTGCTGGATGCGGAAATCACCGCGACCAAGGCGCTCACAGCCAAGCCCTTCGGCGTGAACCTGATCACCATGCACCCCCAGCTGTTTGACCTGATCGCGGTCTGCGCGAAGCACAAGGTCGGCCACGTTGTCCTGGCCGGAGGCATCCCTCCCAAGGGCTCAGTCGAGGCGATCAAGGACTTTGGCGCCAAGGTACTGGTCTTCGCCCCCACGCTGGCGCTGGCCAAGAAGCTGCTGCGTTCGGGAGCCGACGCGCTGGTGATCGAAGGCAGCGAAGCGGGCGGCCATATCGGCCCGGTCGCCACCTCGGTACTGGCGCAAGAATTCCTGCCCGCACTTGCCGAAGAATTCGTCGTGTTCGTTGCCGGCGGGATCGGCCGCGGTGACATGATCGCCGCCTATCTCGAAATGGGCGCTTCGGGTGTCCAGCTTGGCACCCGTTTCGCCTGTGCAAGCGAGTCCATCGCCCACCCCGATTTCAAGAAGGCCTTCTTCCGCGCCAACGCGCGCGATGCGGTCGCCTCGGTCCAGGTTGACCCACGCCTGCCAGTGATCCCGGTCCGCGCGCTGAAGAACAAGGGCACCGAGGAGTTCACCGCCAAGCAGGTCGAAGTTGCCAAGCTGCTTGACGAGGGCAAGATCGAGATGGGCGAGGCCCAGCTGCAGATCGAGCACTATTGGGCCGGCGCGCTGCGCCGCGCAGTGATTGACGGCGATGTCGAAAACGGTTCGCTGATGGCCGGTCAGTCGGTCGGCATGGTCAGCAAGGAAGAGCCCGTGGCCGATATCATGGCCGAGCTGATGGCGGAGTGCGAAGCCGCGCTGGCGCGTTAAGTTTTCCAATCGCGTTAGCGAGTGACGCGCAACACCGGCCCGCTCCCCCGGCCCAACGACCCAATGATGGTACCCTCGGGGCGGTTGGGCCGGGGGAGTGGGCCGGTGTTGCCATGACAGGCCGGACGACCTGTCCGCACCCTACAAAAAAAGGGGCCGGAGCAGCAATGCTCCGGCCTTTTGAGTTTACGTTCGCAGGAGGAACGTCGGTAGGCGGGATCGGGTGAGGAGAGGAGGAGGCCCCGACCCCGCCAAGCTATAAAGAGCATTACATGTTGTAGGCGCGCTCTCCGTGTTCGGTGAGGTCGAGACCTTCCCGTTCTGCTTCCTCGGAAGGACGCAGGCCGAAGATCTTGTCGACCGCGAAAAAGAGGACTGCCGAGACCGCGCCCGACCAGACCAGGGTGATCGCCACGGCCTTGATCTGGGTCAGGACCTGGGCGGCCATGTCATAGCTGCCGACTGCCGCCGGGAAGACGGTGTAGTCAAAGAAGCCCTGCCCGCCGAGCGCCGGATCAGCGACCACACCGGTGGCAATTGCCCCGACAATCCCGCCGACACAGTGCACGCCGAAGACATCCAGGGTATCGTCGTACTTCAGCTTGTTCTTCACGTAGCTGACGAAGAAGTAGCAGATTGGCGAAACCAGCAGGCCAAGTGCGATCGAGGTGACCGGGGCGGCAAAGCCCGAGGCCGGGGTGATCGCAACCAGGCCGGCGACGGCCCCGGTGGCGGCACCCAGCATCGACGGCTTCTTGTGGTGGATCTGCTCAACCACGGCCCACGACAGGGCGGCGGCGGCAGTGGCGACAAAGGTGTTGATGAAGGCCACCGCGGTCACGCCATTGGCTTCCAGGTTAGAGCCGGCGTTGAAGCCGAACCAGCCCACCCACAGCAGCGATGCGCCGATCATGGTCATGGTCAGCGAGTGCGGCGGGGTCGCTTCGCGGCCAAAGCCGATCCGCTTGCCAATCATGAGGCAGCCCACCAGGCCTGCGATACCGGCGTTGATGTGCACCACGGTGCCGCCGGCAAAGTCCAGCGCGCCCATGCCCCACAGGTACCCAACGTCGGTCTTGGCATCGACCAGGAAGTCTGGGCCAGCCCAGTACCACACCATGTGCGCGACCGGGAAATAGACGATCGTCAGCCACAGCACCATGAACAGCATCAGCGGCCAGAACTTCACGCGTTCGGCAAAGGCGCCAACGATCAGCGCCGGCGTGATGCAGGCGAAGGTCATCTGGAACACCACGAAGACGAATTCGGGCAGGTAGACGTTGTTCGAGAAGGTTGCCGCATAGGTTGATGCGGAAACCCCGGCCAGGAAGGCCTTGCTGAACCCGCCGACAAACGGAGCAAGGGCGGAATCCCCGCCCGAGGTGAAGGCCATCGAATAGCCCCAGCCCACCCAGACCAGCGCGGCGATGCTGACGATCATGAAGACCTGCATCAGCACGCTCAGCATGTTCTTGGTGCGGACCAGGCCGCCATAGAACAGGGCCAGCGCCGGAACGCTCATCATCAGCACCAATACGGCGGAAACGAGCATCCAGGCCGTATCGCCCTTATCGACCATGCCGGCCATCTGGTCGGCCGTGGGGGCCTTGATCGGACCGGCGGCAGTTTCCTGCGCCAGCGCCGTTGAAGTGGTAGCGAGCCAGGCGCCAAGCGCGCCCGCACCGCCAGCAAGCTTGCGGATCATCGGATAAGTCCTCCTGTCGGGTCCGGCGCTCACAGCGCGGTATCCCCGGTTTCGCCGGTGCGGATGCGGGTGGCGGATGCCAGATCGAGCACGAAGATCTTGCCATCGCCGATCGACGATGTGCTGGCGACCTGCTGGATCGTTTCGATCACCTGGTCCGCCAGATCGTCGCCCACGGCGACCTCAACCTTCACCTTGGGCAGCATATTGGTCGAATATTCCGCGCCGCGGTAAATCTCGGTCTGTCCCTTTTGCCGCCCGAAGCCCTTGACCTCGGTCACGGTCATGCCCGCGACGCCGATCGCGCCGAGAGCTTCACGCACCTCGTCAAGCTTGAAGGGCTTGATGATGGCGATGATGAATTTCATGCCCGTCCCCTGTTTGCCTGCCGGAACCATCCCGGCGGAGCGGACTTTGCAAGGGGCGTGCCAGTTTGGAGTTATCGCTGGAATTCAGGGGAATCTTTGGAACAGAATTACGAGCTTGGGCGGGCAGGCGCTCGATTCCTGCGCACCTGCCTATTTTTTAGGCATGAGCAATTCGAGAGACAAAGCTAATCCACGTCAGTTTTGTCCCACGATACCAGCCGTGCTCAATCGGCGAATGCAGTACTGTCCAGTCCGCGATTGCGAGAAACTGCTTTGGGTGAGCAGCACAATAGGATTGGAAATCAAAAAAAACCATGCAATATCATATGCAAACATGAGGCTGAGCATGGGAATCAATGAGATCATTTACCGACGCCCAGCAGTGCGCGGCGATGTATCTGGTACCGCTATCACAACAAGCATAGCGTTAAATGCTATTGCAAGCGCACTTGAGGCAATTGCCAATGGACAGGCCCCCAGCGCAGCACAAATTGCAAAGATCCGAGAGCAAGCCGTCAAGCTGGACAAAATTTTTGACGATCTGACAGGCTACACTCCATGAGTGTCGATGACTCTCGGCTAGGCGCTTGGGTGGAGATGCAGCAGCAACACCGACCGCCCGAACCAGAACTTCCCTTGAAGGGCGGAGGTGGAGGGAGTACATCTGACGGAATGGAAAGCCGCATTTCCCGCCTCGAGGTCCTTGTCGACGTAACACGCGAGGACCTACGCGACATCAAGGGTGACCTTAAGGCGGTGCTGGATCGGTTAAATCAAATGCCGAGCAAGAGTGACTTGGACACTTGGCGCTGGCAATGGGTCGCGACGGCCGTCGCGATCATCGCACTTACAGTTGGCGGCATAACCGGCGGCTTATCCTTGATTGCGAGTTATGCCGGCTAGTGGCGACAACTCGACCTTTGCACTGATCGAATTTTTTAAATCTGGATGATCTCCACCCACACCGGCAAGTGATCCGAGGCCTTGGCCGCCAGGGCCGAGTGGTGCACGCCAGCCTCCTCCAGCTCCCACTGCTCGGACAGAACCAGCCGGTCGAGCCGGCCGAGCGGGCGGCGTGAGGGGAAGCTGGCGCCCGGCGTGATCAGCCGCCACGGCGCGCGGAATTCGCTGAGGGCGCCACGGTGGAGGCTCCATTCGTTGCAATCGCCCATCAGCACGGTCGGGCAATGGCCATCGCAGCGCGCTAGGTGATCGAGGATTGTGCGGACCTGCTGGCGGCGGCGCAGGCCGGAGAGGTCCAGGTGCATGCCGACCACGCGGAAGCGCTGGCCCTCCACCATCAGGTCAGCCCGGATCGCCCCGCGCGGTTCCAGCGTGGGGAGCGGCACCACGCCTGCCTCCACCACCGTAATGTCGCGCCGGACCAGCAGGGCATTGCCGTGCCAGCCGAGCGAATCCGGGCGGTGGTTCAGCGCGACCGGGCGCCAAGGCGTGTAATCCTCGATCGTTTCGCGCGGGAGCACGCTTTCGCGCCGCCCGATCCGGCGGTCCGCCTCTTGCAGGGCGATCACGTCGGCGTCGATCTCGCGCAGCACGGCCAGGATCCGGTCGGGATCGCGCCGCCGATCGGTGCCGACGGCCTTGTGGATGTTGTAGCTGGCAAACTTGAGCCGCACCGGGGTGTTATTCGCCCGCGATGTAGCGGTCGGTCGCGCGGGTCGGCAGGCCGTCGATCGAGCGGGTTCGGGCGGCCACCTTGGCCTCCCACTTCGCTGGATCGGCCTGAGCGTGGTACTTGACCAGAGTCTCACGCTCCTGGTCGAGGCTCATGACCGGGACACCCCAGCCGCACGAGGTCTGGACGCTTTCGACCGCGATATCGAAGATCTGGCGCGTGCCGGGCAGCAGGGTGAAATGGCCCGCCAGATCGGCCCAATCATCATCCTGCGGCAGGACGGGGCGCCCGCGCCCGTAAATCCGCAAGATCAGCGCGGGCTGTTCAAAATTGCACATCATGATGGTGATGCGGCCATCTGCCGCCAGGTGAGCATGGGTCTCGTTCCCCGAACCGCCGAGGTCAAGATAGGCGACCCGATTGGGGCCCAGCACCTTGAAACTGTCGGCCAGGCCCTTGGGGCTGAGGTTGATCCGCCCCTCGTTCGTGGCGGTGGCAACGAAATAGACCGCCTGCCGGGCGATCATGGCTTCGTGGTCGGGCGTGATGTGATCGGTGAAGTCCATGGCCCGAACCTAGGCCTGCCGCGGAACTTCGGTCAACGCTCCTTGGTGGCCGAGAAGACCAGGTCCGGGTTCTTTTCCTGCTGGTAGCCGACATCCCAGGCCGAGCGCGCCATGAACACAGGATCGCCATCGCGGTCCTTGGCCAGGTTGGAAAGGTTGAAATCGGCAAAGGCCTTTAGCGCCGCTTCGCTGCCGCGAACCCAGCGGGCAGTATCGAAGGGCGAGGCTTCGAGCATGGCCTCCACCTTGTACTCTGCCTCCAGTCGACTGATCAGAACTTCCAGCTGCAGCTGGCCGACCACACCGACGATCCATTGCGCGCCGATTTCCGGGTAGAACACCTGGATCACGCCCTCTTCGGACAGGTCATCCAGCGCCTTGCGCAGTTGCTTGGTCTTGGTCGGGTCCTTCAGCGCCACGCGGCGCAGGATTTCAGGCGCAAAGTTGGGCAGGCCGGTGAAGCGGACCTTGTTGGTCTCGCTCAGGGTATCGCCCACCCGCAGCGTGCCGTGGTTGGGAATGCCGATGATGTCGCCCGGCTCTGCGCTGTCGGCAATCTCGCGATCCTGCGCGAAGAACAGGATCGGCGAGTGAATGGCGATCGGCTTGCCCAGGGCAGAGGGTGTCAGCTTCATGCCGCGCTTGAAGGTGCCCGAAACCAGCCGCATGAAGGCGATCCGGTCGCGGTGCATCGGGTCCATATTAGCCTGGACCTTGAAGATGAAGCCGGTCACTTCCTTGCCATCGGGCTGGACGGTGCCCTGCTCGCTCGGTTGGGGGCGCGGCGGCGGGGCATATTTGGCTATCGCATCGATCAGCTCCGCCACGCCAAAGTTCTTGAGCGCGGAACCGAAATAGACCGGGGTCAGGTCACCATTGCGATAGGCTTCAAGGTTGAATTCCGGGTAACCGGCCTGGGCCAGTTCAATCTCTTCGGCGATCCCGGCCGGAATGTCGCTGGCGGCTTCGCGCTTGCCCAGGAATTCGCGGCTATCGCCTTCCGGGCGACTGATCTGGTCGGTCGCGAAATCGAGTACGCCCTTGAACTCGCCCCCCATGCCGATTGGCCAGGACATAGGGCAGACGTCCAGCGCCAGGGCATCGGCCACTTCGTCGAGCGTTTCGAATACCGAGCGCCCTTCGCGGTCAACCTTGTTGACGAAAGTGATGATCGGCACCGAACGCAGGCGGCAAACCTCAAACAGCTTGCGGGTCTGCGGCTCGATCCCCTTGGCCGCGTCGATCACCATGATCGCAGAGTCGACCGCAGTGAGGGTGCGATAGGTGTCTTCGGAAAAGTCCTCGTGGCCCGGCGTGTCGAGCAGGTTGAAGGTAACTCCGTCCCGCTCGAAGGTCATGACCGAGCTGGTCACCGAAATGCCGCGCTGCTGCTCGATCTTCATCCAGTCCGACCGCGCCCGCCGCGCCGCCCCGCGCGCCTTGACCTCACCCGCCAGGTGGATCGCCCCGCCCTGCAACAGCAGCTTCTCGGTTAGCGTGGTCTTACCCGCGTCAGGGTGCGAAATGATGGCAAAGGTGCGGCGATTGGACATGGTCGCGCGCCTTAGCGGGGTGGCGGGGTAAGGTCTATCCCAACCCGTCCTTGATCAGGGCATTGGCCGCAGCTGCGACAGCATCCAGATCCGCGGCCTGATCCATGACCCCAAAACGCAGGCCCAGGAACACGTTCATGCCCATCAGCGCCCAGGCGTGCACCTCGTTCGGCTCGATCCCCAGTTCCCCCCTTGCCCGCGCGGCTTGCAGGCGTTCGAGGATGCGCGTGGCTGTGTTGAGATAGTGCGCCTGCCAATCCTCTGGCGCGACGAATTCGGCTTCGTCGATGATCCGGTAGATTTCCTTGTGATCGCGGGCGAAGTCCAGAAATGCCTTCAGCGCGAGGCCTTCGGCTGCCACCGCGCCACCCTGGTGGCCACGCAGGACCGGCGCGACATGATCGCGCACACGGCCGCTCATGTCCTGCACCAGCGCCTTGAACAGCGCCTCCTTGCTTTCGAAGTAGGTGTAGAAACTGCCCAAGGCGACGCCGGCGCGCTGGGTGATCGAAACGATCGAGCTTTCGTGAAAGCCCCTGTCGCCAAATTCGGCGGCGGCGGCATCAAGGATCGCGCGCTGCGTGCGGCGCCCGCGCTCGGTGCGCGGCTCGCGCGGCTCGCGCGGCAGGCTGACTGCTGCGTCCATCCCTTTGCTTTCCATCCGGACGGCAGTGCGATCCGCCGCTGTGGCACTTGGGCCACGTTTCCCCACCATTCGCGCTTCCTTTCGCTCGGTCCAAGCATAGAGAAGTTGAAAGTTGGTTCAACTTTTATATAGGTTGCAGCCATAGCCTGGGGCCTCTGGCCCTGCGGCAGAGGATTTTTTGGGAGGAACCCACCGATGCGTACCACTGCCCTGCTTTGCCGTGCCTCGCTGATTGCCAGCGCCTTTGCCGGCCTTTCCACCCCGGCATTCGCCCAGGAAGGCGCCAGTGCCGCTGATGATGACGCGATCATCGTCACCGCCCGCCGCCGCGAAGAGAGCCTGACCGACGTTCCAATCGCGATCACCTCGCTCTCGGCCGATCAGCTGGAGCGCACCGGCGCGATCGACATCACCGCCGTCGCCGAACAGGCCCCGAACGTGACGCTGGAAGCCAGCCGCGCAACCAACTCCACCCTCACCGCCTTCATCCGCGGCGTGGGCCAGCAGGACCCGGTTTCCGGCTTTGAACAGGGCGTCGGGATCTATCTTGACGACGTCTACCTGAACCGCCCGCAAGCCGCTGTGGTCGACATTTATGATGTCCAGCGCATCGAAGTTCTGCGCGGGCCGCAGGGCACGCTTTATGGCCGCAATACCGTGGGCGGCGCGGTCAAGTATGTCACCCGCAAAATCGGCACCGATCCGCGCCTGTCGCTGCGCGGCACCTATGGCACCTATGACCAGGCTGATGGCGTGATTACCGCCAGCACCCCGGTTGGTGATGGCACGCTGCGTCTTGGCGGCTCGCTCGCCCGGCTGACCCGGGGCGGGTTCGGCACGAACCTGACCACCGGCCGTGACAACTACAACAAGGATATCTGGGCTGGCCGCGGCACTGCGGAAGTCCACGCCGACGGGTTCTTTGCGCGCGTTTCGGCCGACTACACCCACGACCGTTCGAACGAGCGCGGCGGGCATCGACTGATCCCGAGCCAGTTCACTAACGCCCCGATGCTGGGCAATGTCTTCGACACCCGGGGTGCACTGACTTCGCCCAAGCAGGACGTGAAGGCCTGGGGCACTTCGCTGTTTATGGAAGGCGAACTGAACGACACCCTGACCGTTCGCTCGATCACGTCCTACCGCAAGGACGATTCAGCCTCGCCGATCGACTTTGATGCGCTGGCATCGACTGACGTTGACGTGCCGGGCATCTACAAGAACAATCAGACCAGTCAGGAACTGCAGCTGCTGATCAACTCGGGCCGCTTCAACGGCCTGATCGGTGCCTATTACCTCAACGCGACTGCGCTGACCCAGTTTGACGTGCGGTTGTTCACCACCGTGGCCGGCCTGACCGCCTACACCAGCGCCGATGTCGGCACCGACACCCTGGCCGGTTTTGCCGACTTCACTTATGATCTGACCGATCAGCTCAGCCTCTCGGTCGGCGGTCGCTATACCTGGGATGAGCGCACCGCGACGATCCTGCGCCAGAACTACCTGGGTGGCGGTTCGCCGGTGTTTGGCGGCGCTGGCGTAGCCTTTGGCGCGCCTGGTACCAACTTCAAGGGCAAGAGCACCTTCAAGAAGTTCACCCCGCGCGGCTCGCTCAGCTTCAAGCCGAGCGAAGGGCATAATGTTTACGCCTCGTTCTCGCAGGGCTTCAAGGGCGGCGGGTTTGACCCGCGCGGCGCTGGCGTCAATGCCCCTGACCTTGATGGCAACGGCGTCCGTTCCGATGCTGAAATCGCGGCCTTCCTGAGCTTCAAGCCGGAAAAGGTGAACAGCTACGAAGTCGGCTACAAGGGCTCGCTGGTTGATCGCAAGCTGTTCGTCGCGCTGGCCGCGTTCCGCATGGACTACACCGACGTGCAGATCCCGGGCTCGGTTGCCTGCACCGTTTCGGGCCTGCCCAGCTTCTGCGGTGTGGTTTCCAATGCCGGCAAGGCACGGATGCAGGGTCTTGAATTCGAAACCCGCGCCAATCTGGGCCCGGTGACGCTGTCTGGCTCGCTCGGCTACATCGATGCCAAGTTCCAGAAGTACATCACCAACATTGCCAGCGTCCCGACCGATGTCGCAGTCTTCCGCAAGGTGCAGAACACCCCGGCCTGGACTGGCAATGCACAGGCCAGCTACACGGCTGATCTGGGCGAAAAGGGCACCATGGTTGCGACCACTGGCATCTCGTTCAAGAGCAAGACTTACCAGTTCGAAATCCCGAACCCCTACCTTGATCAGGAAGCTTACCAGCTGGTCGATGCCTCGCTGGTCTATATGGCACCGGAAAAGCGCTGGACCCTTGGCCTCTACGCCAAGAACCTGTTCAACAAGGAATACAAGACCTCGGGCTATACGTTCATGGGTGCCAATGCCACGACCGGCGCACTGCTGACCAACCCGACAACCGGGGCATTGATCCCGGCGCTGGGCCGCGAAGGCACGCTGACCGCGTTCTATGGCAATCCGCGCCAGATCTTTGTGACGGCCACCGTCAACTTCTGATCGTCACCGGATAATCAATCCTCCCTGTTGCCCCTCGCGCTTTCGAGCGCGGGGGGCACCTTTTTATCGGGACCGGCGCAAGATCACATAAAGCGCGCCCGATCCGCCATGGCGTTGGTGTGCGGGACGAACTGCGGCGATGCGACTGGCGTGCGGACCAGCTGCCAGCCAGTCGAGCAGCTTGGCGCGGATTGCGCCGCGACGGTCACCGCGGTCAGCCGCCGCGACCGGGCGCGGCTTTCCGGTGATCACCAGCAGCAAACGCGCGCCCATCGCCACGGCCTGGATCAGCCCGGCATCGAGCCGGGCGTGGGCGGCATCAAGCGAGTGGCCATGCAGGTCCAGCGTCAGGTCGGGCGTGATCTGCGCCTTAGCCAGCTTGCGCTCCCACGACCCATCAAGGCCATGGCGATCGAGCGGGCGTGTCGGAACCGCCTTGGGTGCCGGTGCCGGAGGTGGCGGCGGCACACGCCCTTTGACCCTGCGTGGCGGCGGTGGCGACGAAAGCTGGATCGTCGGCACGATGGAAGCCGGCTTTCCCGGATGCAGGGGATCAACCGTGCTGGCGACACGCGCCCATAACGCGGCCTCGGCCGCGGAGAGACCGCGCGGCGGGCGCATCAGCTTGAACCAAGCCGGGCCAGTGTTCCCTTAGGCAGCAGCAACAATGCCTCGCCCCGGCTGCTCATCCCCCCGGCAATGACGCGAGCATCCTCGCCCGCGCCCCAGAACGTGTCAAAACGGTTCGCCCCCTTGATCGCGCCGCCGGTATCCTGTGCGACCCACAAACCGCTCGCCTCGGGCCGCTCCATCTTCAGCCACAAGGGCGCGCCCAACGGCACGAACGATGGGTCGGCAGCGACGCTGCTTTCGCGCCGCACCGGCACACCGAGTGCACCGAGCGGGCCTTCGCCAGTCAATTCACGGAAGAACACGAAGCTTTTGTTTTCGCGCATGAGCGCGCTGCCGGCCTCGGGGTTATCGCGCACGTATTGCATGATGCCCTGCATCGAGCCCGAATATTGACCGGGCCCGGTGCCAAGCAGGCCGCGCTGGCGCATCACGCCGCCGATCCCGGTATAGGCATGGCCGTTCTGCCCGGCATAGCCGATCCGGATCACCGATCCATCAGGCGCACGCAGGCGGCCCGAACCCTGGATTTGCAGGAAGAACATCTCCACCCGGTCCGCCGCCCAAGCAATCTCCAGCCCCTTGCCGTCAAGCGCCCCATCATAAATCTGGCCGCGCTCGTAATAAGGAACAAACTTGCCGGTTTCGTCATAGCGGCCCAGCGGCATAGTCCCGTTCGGATTGGGCTGAGCATCGCCCGGCTTGGCCCGCACCAGATCCGGCGGCAGGGCATAGACCGGCACGTCGAAGCCCGGCTGGCGGGTTCGCACTCCGGCAATCTCCGGCTCATAATAGCCGGTAGCAAACGCCTTGCCATCGCCAATCTTGACGGCCTCGAAATGCTGCATGAAGAAGCGCCGCGCCTCACTTTCCGGCCACTTGGCGGCCGCCGAACAGGACTGGTGCCAATCGGACGGTCGGGTCAGGCCCGATGCATCTTCACGCTCCACCAACCGCGGACAACTCTCTCGGAAAGCCTGCAAAGCCGCGGCCGCGTCAGCCTGCGCGATCTCCAGGCCATCGATCGGCGGCCCGGCCCAGAAACCCGAAGCAAGCGCCGTCGTCGCTACGACCCCCGCGGGCGGCTGGGTGATAACGCGCGGCGCCGGGATAATGCGGCCGCATCCGGCCAGCATTGCCAGCCCCAGCAGCGCTGCGATTCCCCCCCGCCGCATGCGGCGTCAGGCCTCGTCAGTCTCGTCGAGCAGCCAGTCGGGCGAGGTGGAGGTTATGTTGCGGCTGAATGTCCAAAGATCGCGCGCTTCGACCGCATCGTCGAGCGAACCAGCGACCACTTGGCCCGAAGCATTGCGCGTCACGGCAGCAATGTCGGCGGAAAACCGGATCGCGATGCGGGCCATTGGCGCTTCGAAAGCAGCTGAAACAATTGCGGCTTCTTCTATTCGCACCAGGCGATTGTCCATCGTTTCGCCGGCCGCTTCGCGACTGGCGATAGCACCGACGAACCCTTCATAGACATCGCGATCGCAAAGTTCAGCCAATGCTTCCTTGTCCCCCTTCCAGAAGGCTTCAAGGATCATTCGGTAGGCCCCCTTCGCCCCTTCCAGAAAGGCTGCGATGTTGAAGCGCGGATCTGCCGCAGCAATTTCACGCAGTCCGCGTTCAATCGCCGGGGTCACTCCGGCTACCGGCAAGCGCGCAGGCTGGGCGCCCCGCTCAACCGACTCGCCACCCGAGGTGCGAGGGGTTTCCGCCGGACGAGGGCCCTGGATCACTTCCTCTTCATGTTCCGCCCGGCGGCCAAGCACCGAGTAAAGCCGCAAGCCCAGAAAGGCTGCGATCATGGCGAGGATGACGATCTCGACGGTCTTGTCCACGTGGCTCAGTCCCTGCCGCAGCGGCGCGGCTTTGCAATTCCCTATGACTAAATAGGTAGCCAAGACAAATGAACAACGCATGGACATCGCCCTGACGGCAATTTTTTGCGACAGGTGGCGCAAGGCGGTCACATTGGCGCAAAATCCTTTGCCGCAGAACCCGCGCGATGCTAGTCGCGCGGCCAATTTCCATTCCAAATCCAGCCGAAAGCACGCTGTAACATGTCCGACGAAGGCAACATCATCACCGACCTTGGCCTTGAAGGCCCCGCCATGAATGGCGCTGACACCGCCCCGGCCGCGGGGATCATCTCGCAGTACGTCAAGGACCTGTCGGTCGAAAACCCGAACGCCCCGGACAGCTATTCGTGGACCGACACCCCGCAGATCGATGTCCAGTTCAACATCGGCGCGCGCCAGCTGAGCGACGAAGTAAGCGAGATTGAACTGAAGATCGCGCTCAAGTCGGTTGGCGAGGCAGGCACTGCCTTTATCATCGACCTGTCCTATTGCGGCCTGCTCGGTATGCGCAACCTGGACGATGCGTCAAAGCATGCCTTCACCTATGCCGAAGCGCCGCGCATCCTGTTCCCCTTCGCCCGCCGCGTCATCGCCGATGCTGTGCGCGATGCCGGCTTCCCGCCGCTGCTGCTTGAGCCGATCGATTTCAACGGCATTTACCTCCAGCAGTTGGCAGCCCAGCAGGCTGAAGGCGAAGCGGCGCCGGTCGGCAACGCCTAAAATCATCGCCCGGGGGCCCGCGTGAGCCTGATCCGCAACGTCGGCACGATTGGCGGGCTGACGGCGGTCAGCCGCGTTTTTGGCTTTGCGCGGGATATGATCCTGGCGCGGGTGCTGGGTGCAGGGTTGGCAGCGGACGCCTTCCAGTTGGCCTTTACCCTGCCCAATACCTTTCGCCGGCTGTTTGCCGAGGGGGCGTTCAGTGTGGCCTTCGTGCCGCTCTACAGTCGCGCGCTGCATGGGCACGATGGCCAGCCCGGCAGCGAAGATGCCGCCGAAAAGTTTGCAGACGATGTGCTCGCAGTCTTTGTTTGGGTGCTGATCGCCTTCAGCGCGCTGGCCATGCTGGCCATGCCGGCAATCGTTTGGCTGCTGGCCAGCGAGTTCGAGAAGATTCCGGGCAAGTTCGAGCTGGCGGTAACGCTCAGCCGTGTGACCTTCCCCTATCTTGCCCTGATCAGTTTGGTGGCAATGCTATCCGGTCTGCTGAACGCAAGGTCGCGCTTTGCACCGGGTGCGGCAGCCCCGATCTTGCTGAACGTCAGTCTCATCTGCGCCATGGGAATTGCCTGGCAGGCCAACCGCGGCGATGATCTCTATGCGGCGTGGTCACTGGCCGTTGGGGTTTCGGCGGCAGGCTTATTGCAACTGCTTTACCTGATCTGGGAAACACGGCGTGCCGGCGTCCGGCTCAAATTGAGCCTGCCGAAGCTGACACCCGAGGTGAAACGCCTGGGCGCGCTGATCCTTCCAGCCACCTTTGGCGCGGGAATCTATCAGATCAGTCAACTCGTCGACACCTTCTTTGCCACCAGCCTGCCGCAGGGATCTCTGACACTGCTCAAGCTGGCCGACCGGTTAAACCAGATGCCGCTGGGAATTGTTGGGATCGCGCTGGGCACGGCAATCCTGCCGATGCTTTCGCGCCACATCCACACCGGCAACCGGGCCGAGGCGCAGCGGCTGCAGACCAACGCTTTCGAAATCGCCACCTTGCTAACCCTGCCGGCAGCGGCCGCCCTGGCTGTATGCGCACCGGCTTTTGTCACGGCCTTTTTCGTTGGCGGCAAGTTCAGGCCCGAAGACGGGGTGATCATGGCGCAGATTGTCGTCGCGCTGGTGGCCGGCCTTCCCGCCTATGTGATCGTGAAGATCCTCAACCCCGGGTTCTTCGCGCGCGAGGATACCCGCACCCCGGTCTGGACCGCGCTGGCGTCGCTGATCTTCAACGTCTTCCTCAATTTCTATGTTGTGCGGCAATACGGCATTGTTGGCCTGGCGGCGGCGACAGCCTCGTCGGCCAGCCTCAACTGCCTGCTGCTCTATGTCATTCTGCATCGCCGCGGCTGGTTCCATTTTTCTGCCAAGTTGGCGGGCCGGATAGGGCGACAGATCGTCGCCACGGCAATGATGGGGGCTGCACTTATGTTACTGATGCCCGCGCTGTTGCCCTATTTCGGCGGATCGGTGCTAAACCGGATCTGGTCTTTGACTGCACTCGTCGGGACGGGGATGGCAGTCTTCTTCGTCACAGCCTATCTGGTCGGCGCAATTGATCCCGATTTGCTCGCTACTTTGCGCCGCCGCAGCGCAAAGCGTGACGAGCGCGATGATGATATTCTGGAGGTACAATAATTAGCATGCGCGTCGTTTCCGGTATCCAGCCCACGGGCAACCTGCATCTTGGCAATTACCTGGGCGCGATCCGCAACTGGGTGCGGATGCAGGATGACGTGACCGCGCAAGGCGGGCAGTGCCTCTATTTCCTGGCGGATCTCCACGCGATTTCCCAGCCGCATGTCCCGGCTGACCTGGCATCGAATACGCGCGAGATGGTGGCGGCGCTGGTCGCTTGCGGGATCGATCCCGATCGCTCGATCCTGTTTAACCAGGCCCAGGTCCCGCAGCACGCCGAACTGCAGTGGCTGCTCAACGGCACGGCCCGGATGGGCTGGTTGAACCGCATGACCCAGTGGAAGGATAAGGCCGGCAAGAACCGCGAAGGGGCCTCGGTCGCGCTGTTCACCTATCCGGTGCTCCAGGCCGCCGACGTCCTGCTGTACCAGGCCACCCACGTGCCGGTGGGCGAAGATCAGAAGCAGCACCTGGAACTGGCCCGCGACATCGCGCAGAAGTTCAACAATGATTTCGGCAACGGGGCCGAGGTCTTCACCCAGCCCGATCCGATCATCCCGGCCGAAGCCGCGCGGATCATGTCCTTCCGCGATGGTTCGGCCAAGATGAGCAAGTCCGATCCTTCGGACATGAGCCGGATCAACCTGACCGACGATGCCGACACGATCATGGCCAAGGTCAAGAAGGCCAAGACCGATCCCGAGCCCCTCCCTTCCGAAAAGGCGGGGCTGGATGGCCGGCCCGAAGCGGCCAACCTGGTCGGGATCTACGCCGCCATGGCCGGTGAAAGCCAGGATGCCGTGCTGGCGCGCTTTGGCGGCGAAGGGTTCGGCAAGTTCAAGCCCGCGCTGGGCGAGCTGCTGGTTGAAAGCCTGGCCCCGATCAACGCCCGCTTTGTCGAACTGCGGCAGGATCGCGCCGCGCTGGATGCGATCCTGCGCAAGGGTGCCGAAAACGCCCGCGCGCTGGCCGTGCCAACGCTGGAGAAGGCCTATAATGCACTGGGCCTGGTGCGGGGCTGATCGGCATTCAAGCCCGATTAAGCCGCGCTTCCCTAGCGATACTGCCATGCTAACCTTAGCGCCGGTCCGCGTGCCGATTCGCGCCGGGTCGGCTTACGGAGTTCCGGTTCGATGACGACCATGACCCAATCACCCTTCGCCCGGCTGAAACTGGCGGTGGCGCCTTTGCTGCTGATCGCGCTCAGCGCCTGTGCGTCAAACTTCAACAGCCAGGTCACCCGCTTTGCCAGTCAGCTTCCGGCACCGCAGGGCCAGACTTTCGCCGTCGTGGCTGACGATCCGGAACTGGCCGGAGGGTTGGAGTTCTCGCAATACGCGCGCCTGGTAGAGGAACGGATGGCCGGTCTTGGCTATCGTCCCGCCCTGCCCGAAGCCGCGACCTTGCTGGTCCGCTTCGACTATGGCGTCGACAAGGGACGCGAACGGGTTCGTCGCAGCGCCTTTGCAGATCCATTCTGGTCTGATTGGTACGGCCCGCGGTATGGCTATTGGGGCTATGGCCGCCGGGGCTTTTACCACCCGAATGCGGTGTGGGGTCACGGCTGGTACGATCCGTGGTTTGACAGCGGCGTTGAAAGCTACACCGTCTACACCAGCGGGATCAGCCTGAAGATCGATCGCAAGGCCGATGGCCAGCGCCTGTTCGAAGGCAAGGCCGAAGCGGCATCGGTGTCAAACCGCCTGCAGTACCTGGTGCCGAACCTGGTTGAGGCCATGTTCACCGACTTCCCCGGCAATTCTGGGGAGACTGTGCGGATCTCGGTCGCGCCGGAAAAGAACCGCCGCAACTGAGACACGACAAGTCGGACAAGAGTGAAAGGGGCGGGCCTGGCAACGGACCCGCCTTTTTCGTTGCCCGCCAGCCGACTATCAACCCTTTAGGGCGACTACGCCGCCGGTTGAACCAAACCCGCCAGCGCCGCGTGCGGTTTCGTCCAGCGTGGCAACTTCCACCCAACTGGCGCGCGTTACCGGGGCCAGTACCAGCTGTGCCACCCGATCACCGCGGCGGATCGCGAAGTCCTCGCTGCCGTGGTTGATCAGGATGACTTTCAACTCACCGCGATAGTCGCTGTCGATCGTGCCGGGAGTATTGGGCACGGTAATCCCGTGCTTGAGCGCCAGCCCCGAGCGTGGCCGGACCTGGATCTCGAACCCTTCGGGGATCGCCATGGCGAGGCCGGTGGCAACGGCATGGCGAGCACCGGGCACGATCGTCACGTCCTCGGCCGAAACAACATCCATCCCGGCTGCACCAGCTGTGGCATAGACCGGAAGATCTAGCCCCTCACCATGCGGCAGGCGTACCACCGCCACGGGCACATCGGCCCCAGAATTAGACGTTGAGGGCATCGGCAATCCTTTCGACGAGCGCATCGGCAACCTCGTCCTTGGGCAGTTCGGGCAAGTGGTCAACGCCCTTGCTGGAAACGATGTGGACGAGGTTTACATCCCCGCCCATCACGCCGCCCGAAACGTCATTGGCGACGATCCAGTCCGCGCCCTTGCGCTTGCGCTTTTCCGTGGCGTGTTCCAGCACCTTCTCGGTTTCGGCGGCAAAGCCAACCACCAGCCGGGGGCGCTTGTCGCTAGCTGCTACCGTGGCCAGAATATCCGGGTTTTCAGTCAACCGCAGTGCCGGCGGGGCCGAGCCACGCTTCTTCATCTTTTCGGGCGCACAGTCTTCGGTCCGCCAGTCGGCCACGGCGGCAACCATGACTGCGCAATCGGCGGGCAGCGCGCGGCACACCGCTTCTGCCATTTCGCGTGCAGTTTCCACATCGACGCGATCAACGCCCGGCGGGGTCGGCAGGGCAACCGGGCCAGACACCAGCGTCACCCGCGCGCCTGCACGGGCAGCAGCGGCAGCAATCGCAAAGCCCTGTTTGCCGGACGAACGGTTGGCAATGTAGCGCACCGGATCAATTGGCTCGTGCGTCGGCCCGGCGGTGACCAGCACGTGCTTGCCAAACAGCGGACGGTGCGCGGGATCAGCCTCAAAATCCGGCTGTCCGGCAAGCGGACCGGACGCAAGCATCTTGTCGATCGCCTCCATCACGGCTGCCGGTTCGGGCAGTCGGCCAGGGCCGAACTCTCCGCAGGCCATCGACCCTTCATCGGGTTCCAACACGGTGACCCCACGTGCGCGTAATGTGGCGACATTTGCCTGAGTGGCGGCGTGATCCCACATCCGAACATTCATCGCAGGGACCGCCAAGACTTGCTTGTCCGTTGCCAGCAGCAATGTCGTTGCCAGATCATCGGCAATGCCGTGTGCCATCTTGGCCATTAAGTCTGCCGTTGCTGGGCAGACGACAATCAGGTCAGCTTGTCGCGAAAGCTGGATATGGCCCATCTCGACCTCGTTCTTGAGGTCCCACAGGTTACTGTGAACCGGGTTTTCGCTTAGCGCCGCAAGGGTCATCGGCGTCACAAACTGCGCACCGCCTTTGGTCAGGACACAGGTCACTGCCCCGCCCTGCTTGCGGATAAGCCGCACCAGTTCGCACGATTTATAGGCGGCAATACCGCCCCCGATTACCAATAGAATCCGTGGTCCAGTCATAATGCCCAGCTTGTGCAATGCCCCACCCCCTTGCGCAACAGCCTTTGCTTTATGCAATCGCGTAAGGCACAACGGTCGGGATCGCTAAACCGGGGATTTTTATTACCATGCGCCTGATCCTGACCGCCTTGCTGTTCCTGTTCGGCCTGTTCAACCTGATGTTGGGTATCGGCTTCTTCCTTGATCCTGCCGGGCTGGGCACAACGTTTAACCTTGCGCCGATCGGCGTGGGCGGCATGGCCGTGCTGCGCGCAGATATGACCGCCTTCTTCCTGGTGGCCGGTGCCTGCCAACTGTGGGGCGGCTGGAAGCGCAATGGCGACCTGCTCCTGGTCCCAGCGCTGCTGTTCGGCATCGCCTGCACCGGCCGCGCGCTCAGCGCGGCGATGGATGGCACTTATCCAGGCTTTGCCACGCCGATGGTGGTGGAAGCCGTGCAGGTCATCCTCGCCATCGCCGCCTGGCGCGTGCTGCCACACCACCGCATCAGCGAAATCGCAGGTTAGGCCCGCAGCCAGAATACCGTGCCCATCGCCAGATAGGCTGCGAGGAACGCCAGGCTGTCAATCACAGCCTGGCGACGCGGTGCGCCATCACGCAGCTGTGTTAACCACAGCGCCGGGATTACGAACGCCAGTGCCAGCCCGGCCGATTGCATGAAGAACAGTTGCGGTTTGACCGCGAGCTTTTCCGGACCGATCCGGGCGAGCGCATGCCCCAGCATTGCTGCAGGAATGATGCTCAGCAGCACTCCGGTCACAATCCAGCCAGTTCTGCGCACGCCCGGTGCGTTTCGAAACGCGAGAGCGAGCACGGCAAAGGCGGCCAGCGCGGAGAAGGCAACGCCGGCCCAGTCTATCGGTCCCATTCAGTCACTCCCATTCAAAGCGGGCAACGTGCCCGAGCGGGGCAGCCATCCAATCCTGCGCGAACGCGATGATTTGCGCCCTGATCGCCGCAACCTGCGCGCCATCAAGGTCAGGCAGCGGCACGTGCGAAGAATTACAGGCCACTGCTGCCATGGCGATCAGATCGTCCACCGCGCTGCTGCTGCCGCTCCACTGGTCGGCTTCGAAGCATTCAACGATACGCTCCGCCTGAAGCAGCTCGACAATCGCCGCATCCGGCACCGTATTGCGCGAGGCACTGGCGTGGCCCGCCGCCTTGGCAATTCCGGCGATCTCCTCAGGGTGGTTACCGGAAGCAACCATCCCCCAAAAGGCGTTATTGAGGCCCAGTTCGCGTTCGACAAACAGGTGCACCGCATCATGCGGAATGAAACCCTTTTTCGGGAAAGTGGAGTCCAACTGCCGACCATTGGCCAGGACGATCGCGATCCGGTCTTCGGCCTGCCCCTTGGTGATCGTAATCTGCATCCGCTTTCCCTAGCACTTTTGGGCCATGCAGTGTAAGGGCCCGCCCCCATGGCACTTGAACTTCCCGACCAGAAACGTGTGGGCATGGTCAGCCTTGGCTGCCCGAAGGCTCTGGTTGATTCCGAACGGATCCTGACCCAGCTTCGCGCCGATGGTTACGCGATGAGCCCCGACTATGCCGGGGCGGACGTTGTGCTGGTGAATACCTGCGGCTTCCTTGATTCCGCCAAGGAGGAGAGCCTGGCCGCAATTGGCGAGGCGATTGCGGAGAATGGCCGCGTTATCGTGACCGGCTGCATGGGCGATGAGGCGGAGACGATCCGCGCCCGCTTCCCGCAAGTGCTCGCCGTAACCGGCGCGCACCAGTATGAGGCTGTGGTCGAAGCAGTTCACGAGGCTGCGCCGCCGTCGCAGGGGCCTTTCATCGACCTGATCCCGCAGATGCCAAACGACGCTGGCGTGAAGCTGACGCCGCGGCACTACAGCTATCTCAAGATTTCCGAAGGCTGCAACCATTCCTGCGCCTTCTGCATCATCCCGCAACTGCGCGGCAAGTTGACCAGCCGCCGGGTCGATGCCGTGCTGCGCGAGGCGGAAAAGCTGGTCGCGGCCGGCACCAAGGAACTGCTGGTGATCAGCCAGGATACCTCGGCCTATGGGGTGGATATCCGCCACGAGGAACGCGTCTGGAAAGACCGCCAGGTCCGCGCCCATATGACCGACCTGGCCCGTGAGCTGGGCCAGCTGCGCACCGCCGACGGGCAGGCCCCGTGGGTGCGGCTGCACTATGTCTATCCCTATCCGCATGTCGATGCGGTGATCCCGCTGATGGCCGAGGGCTTGCTGACCCCTTATCTGGACATTCCGTTCCAGCACGCCAGCCCCTCTGTACTGAAGGCGATGAAACGCCCGGCCAACGAAGCCAAGGTGCTTGAACGCTTGAAATCGTGGCGTTCTATCTGCCCCGATATCGCCGTGCGATCCTCCTTCGTGGTAGGCTTCCCGGGAGAGACCGAGGCTGATTTCCAATACCTGCTCGACTGGCTGGACGAAGCCCAACTCGACCGGGTGGGCGCGTTCCGCTTTGAACCCGTTGCTGGCGCTGCCGCCAATGACCTGCCGGGTGCCGTGCCAGAGGAAGTCAAGGAAGAGCGCTACGCCCGGATCATGGAAAAAACCGCGGCCATCAGCGCGGCCAAGCTTCAGGCCAAGATCGGGCGGACCCTGTCGGTGATCATCGACGCGGTGGGCGAGGCAGATGAAGAGGGCGACATCGGCGCGACCGGCCGCTCACAGGCCGACGCGCCCGAGATTGATGGCGCCGTGCACCTGCGCGAAGTGCCGTCCACCCTGCAGCCGGGCGATATCGTAAATGTGACCATCGAGGATGCCGACGAGCACGATCTGTTCGGCGCGATTGCCGGCTAGGTCAGAACATCCGGGTCAGGGTATAAAACAGCGCGCCAACGGCCGCGCTGGCCGGGATCGTGATGAACCAGGCCATCACCACCCGCGTTGCCACGCCCCAGCGCACCGCGCTGGCCTTGCGTGCAGCGCCAGTGCCGATCACCGACCCCGTTATGGCATGCGTGGTTGAAATCGGGATGCCCATTGCCGACGCACCGAACACCACGATTGAACCCGCCGTGCTGGCGGAAAATCCAGTGTGGTGGTTAAGCTTGGTCAGTTTGGTCCCCATCGTCTTGATGATCTTCCAGCCGCCGGACATCGTCCCCAGCGAGATCGCCAGATAGCAGGCAATCACCACCCATTCGGGCACGTGGAACTCACCCTGCAGATAGCCGGTCGAATAGAGCAGGACCGTGATGATCCCCATCGTTTTCTGGGCATCATTGCCACCATGGCTGATCGAATAAGCTGCTGAACTGAACAGATGCAGCGTCTTGAACACGCCTTCAGCGCGGCGCGGCTGGAAGCCCTTGAACAGCCACGAAGTGATGAGCACCATCAACATCGCGATGCCAAATCCGATCAATGGCGAGAGGAAAATCGCCAGGACAGTCTTGGTCGTTCCCGAACTCTCGACGACACCAAGCCCGCCATGGGCAATGCCGGCACCAAGCAGGCCGCCGATGAGCGCATGGCTCGAAGAGGAGGGAATCCCCTTGATCCATGTGACGACGTTCCAGAACATGGCCCCAATCAACGCCCCAAACACCACGGCAGGGGTGACCATATCCTTGTCAATGATCCCCTTGCCGACAGTTTCGGCGACATGCAGCCCCACCAGCCAATAGGCAGCAAAATTGCCCGCGGCCGCAAACACAACCGCCATCACCGGGCTGAGCAGGCGCGTCGAAACGACTGTCGCGATCGAATTGGCTGCGTCGTGCAGGCCGTTGAGGAAATCAAAGGCCAGGGCCAGGACAATCAGTCCGACCAGCAGCGGAAAGGCCAGCTCATGCATGGCGCAGGGTCCTTGTCCGGGCCTTAGCCGTGATCGATGACGAGACTGTCAATCTCGTTCGCGACATCCTCAAAGGCGTCAGCGACCCGTTCGAGATGCTTGTAAATCTCGCGGCTGACCATGAAGGCCAGCGGATCACTCTTGACCTTCTGGGCCTGGAAGGCGGCGCGCATGCCGGAATCGTGCAAGCCATCAACCTGCCCTTCAAGCTGGACGATCCGCGCAGTCAGTTCATGCAGGCGGCGCCCCTGGCGCTCAACATCGCGCAGCAGCGGCAGGGCCTCGCAGATCAGCTTGCAGGCATCGAGCACGACCCGGGCGATGTCCTGCATCTGTTGGTCATAAGTCGTAACCTCCAGCAATTCGATCGCGCTGGCGGTGGCATTCATTTCATCGATGGTATCATCCATCGCCCCGATCAGCGCGGTAATCGCGCCGCGATCAAAGGGCGTCAGGAAGGTATGGCGCACCTCGTGCAGTACTTCGCGGATAACCTCATCCGCTGCATGCTCCTGATCGCGGATCACCCGCAGCTGCTGCACCCGGTCACCTTCGCCGGAGGTCAGGCTGACAAGCGCCTGGGCGGCACCAACCATCGACGCGCCATGGCGCTCGAAAAGAACAAAAAAGTCGCCCGATTTGGGCAACAGACGCTGAAACCAGCCAAACATTTTTGCGAATCCCCCGATCCGATTGTGACCGCCCTATGACAGGCAAGTGACAACGGCGACAGCGGCAATTGGTTTCACCGCGCCCGCTGTCCACAGCCAGCGCGGGATCACAGCCAGTCAATCTGCCGGAATCGCAACCACAGACCGCCGCAAATCAGCGCGATGACTGCCAGTACCGCCGGATAGCCCCACGGCTGACGCAGTTCTGGCATGTAATCAAAGTTCATCCCATAAATCCCGGCAATGGCGGTCGGCACCGCCAAGATTGCGGCCCATGCGGCAAGCTGCCGGGTCATCATGCCCTGGCGATGCTGCTCGAGCAGGCTGGCCGTTTCGACAACCGAAGCGAGCGTTTCATTCAGCCCGGCAATCCGCCGCAAGGTGCGGCGCATGTGATCAAGCACATCGCGGTACCAGACCCGCGCACCGGCATCGATCACCGGCAGCTCAATTGCCGAAAGCCGTTCGCAGACCTCTTCCATTGGCCCGACGATCCGCACAAAGCGGCGCAGCTGGCGGCGCAGGCGGAAAATGCGCCGAATTGTGGAGGGTTCTGGAAAAGCATCAATGGCCCGTTCCTCAATCGTCTGGACCGACTCCTCAAGCTTTTCCATCAAGGGTTGATAGCCATCGACCACGAAATCGAGGATCGCATGGGCAACATAGTCTGGCCCTTCGATCAGGTGCTCGGCCGCGGCCTCCAGCCGGCTGCGCACAATGCCGTGATCGCGATCTGACCCGAACCGGACCGTGACAATGAAATCACGACCCAGGAACAGCGCCGTCTGACCATAGGCGATCTTGTCGCCCTCTTCGATCGCGGCGGTGCGGGCCACAATGAACAGCTGCTGCCCATAGGCATCCACCTTGGGCATCTGCATGGGATTGAGCGCATCCTCAACCGCCAGCGGATGCAACCCGAACTGCGCCTGCAACAAGGCCATCTCGGCCGCATCCGGCGCGTGCAGGCCAATCCAGTCAAAAGCGCCAGGAGGCAATTTGCCCCGCGGCTGTCCATCCAGGGCGAGCGTGCCGTTGGTAACCCGTCCGGCAATATAGCGACGCGATGCAATGATCATTGCCAAGTCCTGCCAAAGACGCATGGTACTGGCAATCGCTGACTGCTTGCGTTAAGCGGTCGGTTAATACTGACAGTCATGTCAATTGCTGGTGGGAGACCAGATCGATGAACGCCGTTACGCCCATTGCGTCACCCGTGGATGAAGTGCTTGATTTTCTGATCATCGGTGCCGGAATTTCCGGTATCGGCATGGCCGTGCACCTGACCAAGGAATGCCCCGGCAAACGCTATGCGATTCTGGACCGGCGCGATCAACTGGGCGGCACCTGGGACCTGTTCCGCTATCCCGGCATCCGTTCCGACAGTGACATGCACACCCTGGGCTTTGCCTTCGCACCGTGGAAGCATGAGCGTTCGATCGCCGATGGCCCCTCGATTCTCGAATATCTTGGCGAAATCAGCGATGAATATGGCCTGCGCCCCAATATGCGCTTTGGCCTGAAGGTGGTCAGCGCCGATTGGGATAGCGAAACTGCGCGCTGGACCGTGGTTACCGAAGGCAAGGATGGCAAGCAGGGCCGCGTCATGGCCAGCTTCCTGTACCTGGGCGCCGGCTATTACGATTATGACGATCCCTATGACGCGAACTTCCCGGGGCGGAAGGACTTCAAGGGCCAGGTAATCCACCCGCAGTTCTGGCCAAAGGACCTGGATTACACCGGCAAGAAGGTCGTGGTGATCGGATCGGGGGCCACTGCTGTCACGATCGTACCGTCGATGGCAAATTCTGGCGCCGCGCATGTCACCATGCTTCAGCGCACGCCGACCTGGATGGTGAGCCGCCCGGCCAAGGACCGCTTTGCCAATACCCTGCGCAAGTTCCTGCCGGAAAAGGTGGCCTATGCCATCACCCGCGCCAAGAACATCTTCTTCCAGGATCTGGTCTTCAAGCGTGCGCGGACCGCACCGGAGAAGGTCAAGGCGTTCCTGGAAAAGCAGCTGCAGGAAAACCTGGGGCCCAATTACAACAAGGCCGATTTCACCCCGCCCTACAATCCGTGGGAACAGCGCCTGTGCCTGGTGCCCGACGCCGATTTCTTTGAAGCGATCAAGGCCGGCAAGGCCAGCGTGGTGACGGACCAGATCGAAAAGTTCGACAAGACGGGCATCACGCTCAAATCGGGCGAACATCTTGATGCCGACATCATCGTCACGGCCACCGGGCTGAAGCTGGCGGTTGCCGGCAAGATCGCGGTTTCGGTCGACGGCAAGGCGGTCGATTTCTCGAAGCACTATTATTACCGCAACTGCATGTTCTCGAACGTGCCAAATCTGGCGGCCGTGTTCGGCTATCTGAACGCCAGCTGGACCCTGCGGGTAGACATCATCGGTGATTACCTGACCCGCCTGCTCAAGCAGATGGATGCGATCCACGCCCAGGCTGCCGTCCCGGTCATGCCCGAAGGTCAGGAGCCGGAAGAGGACGATATCTTCGACTTCTCCTCGGGCTACATCCAGCGCGGGAAGCACATGATGCCGCGCAATGCGGCCAGCCTGCCATGGCGGCTCAATCAGGATTACCGCCAGGACAAGCAGGACATGCGGCAGGCCCCGCTTGATGACGGCGTGCTGCAATTCCGCCGGGTGCGCCAGCCGGTTGAGGCCTGAACCGGGCAGGCCGACCAAAGCCCTGATTGCGCGGCGGGCGGCTTTGGCCTAACCCGCCGCCATGGCTGACACTTCCCGCACCTGGACCGCCGCGCTGCTTGTGATCGGCGATGAAATTCTTTCTGGTCGCACCCAGGACAAGAACGTGGCGCAAGTCGCCGCATGGCTGAACGTGCAGGGCATCCGCCTGAAGGAAGTCCGCGTGGTTGCCGATGACGAGGCGGCCATCGTCGAAGCGGTCAACCTCCTGCGCGTCCGAAACGATTACCTGTTCACGACCGGTGGGATCGGCCCCACGCATGACGATATCACCGTCGATGCAATCGCCGCAGCGCTGGGCGTGGAGGTGGTAATCCATCCCGATGCCCGGGCGATCCTGGAACGCTATTACGAAACCCGCGGGGGACTCAATGATGCCCGCCTGCGCATGGCCCGTGTGCCGGCCGGGGCAGACTTGATCCCCAACCGGATGTCGGGCGCACCGGGCATCAAGATCGCCAACATTTTCATCATGGCCGGAGTTCCATCGATCACCGCTGGCATGCTCGATGCCCTCACCGGCACGCTGGAAGGCGGCCTGCCCGTGCTTTCGACCACGGTCGGTTGCTGGGTGCCCGAGAGCGAGATTGCCGACCTGTTGCGCCAGACCGAAAAAGACCATGAAGGCGTGGCGATCGGATCCTATCCCTTCTTCCGTGAAGGGCGCGTGGGCGCGAACTTTGTGATCCGCAGCACCGATCCCCAATTGCTCGAAGCCTGCTCGGCTGCGCTGGCCGCTGGCCTTACCGCAACTGGCCGTGAGGCGGTCGCTGGTGGAATTTAGGCTGGCCACAATGACCCTGGCCGTTGGCTCGTTGATCCTGCCCAGCGGCACCCACGCCGCTGATGACCCAATTCTCGATGCATTCGAAGCCAACCTGGCGGCCCACGCCAGCGCGACTGAGGCCCTGCGCGTGTGGTGCGAAGGGCGCGGTATCGCCCAGGGCGCAAGGATCTCAGCACGCCTGGTCAAGGGCACAGATGCCGCCCCACCGGCCGGGTTGCGGACGACGCTGGGGATCGGGCCGGATGAACCGATTGGCTATCGGCACGTGCAACTGGTCTGCGGCGAAACGGTGCTTAGCCAGGCCCATAACTGGTTCGTACCCGTCCGGCTCACTGCCGCGATGAACAGGGAACTGGCCGAAACCGACCGTCCCTTTGGCCAGGTCGCAGCCAGTCTGAACTTTGGCCGGAAAACCCTCTCTTCGGTCCGGCAGGGTGATCCCGCCTGCCCTGCTGGCGCAATATCCAGCCACCATGCCCTGCTCAGCCTGCCTGATGGCAGCGGTTTGGCGCTGGTGGTGGAATGTTACACCGCCGCCAACCTGGCCCAGCGGTAATCAGTCGGCGCATCTTAGCGGTCTTCGGCTGCCGGAATTGGAAAGCCCGATCAGGGCGCCGAGACAGCCTGACGCGCCGGCACACCTTTGTCGACGACCAGCGTGATCACCACGTGGGCTGCCTCGCTGGCGTGGTTCGCGCCATTGTGGGCCACGCCGCGCGGCACGGTGAAACTGTCACCAGGATTCAGATAGGTGGTCTTGCCCTTAACCCGCAGTTCAAGCTGCCCGGCTGTGATATAGGCAATCTCTGTTCCCGGGTGGATATGCCAGCCGCTTTCCCCGCCGGCCGGGAATTCCCGGCTCTGAACGATAACCTGCTGCGCCCGGGCGCGCGGCACGTCGATCTGCGCATGGGTCTGAGGCACCGAAGCAGACGGGGCCGAGGCAGTGCCGGCCGCTAGCATTGTCGCCAGAAAAAGTCGCATGATTTCATCTCCTTCGGATGAAACCATGCCACAAAGCAAAAGGGCCGGGAAGGTTTCCCCTCCCGGCCCTTTGCTATTTCAGGCTTGGATCCCAGCTTAGGCGCTGTGGACCTGCGCCACGTCAAGCTTCAGGCCCGGACCCATCGACGAGGACAGACCAGCCTTGCGCAGGTACTTGCCCTTGGCGCCCGACGGCTTGGCCTTGACCACGGCATCGACGAAGGCTTCGAAGTTGGCCTTCAGCGCATCATCGCTGAAGCTCATCTTGCCGATGCCACCGTGGATGATCCCGGCCTTTTCGACGCGGAATTCGATCTGGCCGCCCTTGGCAGCCTTGACCGCTTCGGCAACGTTCGGGGTGACGGTGCCCAGCTTCGGGTTCGGCATCAGGCCCTTCGGACCCAGCACCTTGCCGAGGCGGCCAACCAGACCCATCAGGTCCGGCGTGGCAATCACGCGGCCATAGTCGAGGTTGCCGTTCTGCATGTCTTCCAGCAGGTCTTCGGCGCCAACCTTGTCAGCGCCGGCAGCAAGAGCTGCTTCAGCCTTGTCGCCACGGGCGAAGACGGCAACCTTGACGTCCTTACCAGTGCCCGACGGCAGAGTAACCATGCCGCGGACCATCTGGTCAGCGTGGCGCGGATCGACACCGAGGTTGAGCGAGACTTCCAGCGTTTCGTCAAACTTGGTGGTCTTCAGCTCGCGCAGCAGCTTCAGCGCTTCATCAAAGCCGTGCACGGCCTGATTGTCACCCAGCTTTTCGGCCAGCATCTTCTGCTTCTTGGTCTGTGCCATGTGATTAGCCCTCCACGACCTGCAGGCCCATCGCGCGCGCGGAGCCTTCGATGATCTTCGTTGCCGCTTCGATGTCGTTCGCGTTGAGATCGGCCATCTTGACCTGGGCAATCTCAGCCAGCTGCGAACGCTTAATCGTTCCGGCCGACACCTTGCCCGGCTCCTTCGAGCCCGACTTCAGGTTGATCGCCTTCTTGATCAGGAAGGTGGCAGGCGGGGTCTTGGTGACAAAGGTGAAGCTGCGATCCGCATAGACCGTGATGATGGTCGGGATCGGCATGGCCTTTTCAAGGTCCTGCGTGGCGGCGTTGAACGCCTTGCAGAATTCCATGATGTTCACGCCGCGCTGACCCAGCGCAGGGCCGATCGGCGGCGAGGGCGTGGCAGAGCCCGCAGGCACCTGCAGCTTGATGTAACCTTCAATCTTCTTGGCCACGATGGGCCTCCTTTCTTCCTGTCAGCCCGGCAAGGCGGGCTTCAGAGTAAGCGGTCAGACGAGGGGCCGGGGCCCTTCTCCCGCACGGAATCACTCAGGTTGCCCCAAGCGAAGGCGCGCGCCTAGGCGAAAGTCGGCTGAAATGCAACCGTTCTCGCGCCGAGGCGCAGGCAATTACTTGACCAGTTCGACGTGCTCGAAGTCGAGCTCCACCGGAGTGGCGCGGCCAAAGATCGAGACCGAGACCTTGACCCGGTTCTTGTCGAAATCGAGCTCTTCCACCACGCCGGTGAACGAGCTGAACGGACCATCGAGGACCTTCACCGAATCGCCGATTTCGTAATCGACACTGATGTGCTTCTTCGGTTCGGCTGCGGCGGCATCGCGCGCACCGAAATAGCGGGCGGCTTCGCGGTCCGAAATCGGCTGCGGCTTGTTGTTGTTGCCGAGGAACCCAGTCACCTTCGCGGTGTTCTTGACGAGGTGGTAGACGTCGTCGTTCATCGCCAGCTTGGCAAGGACATAGCCCGGCATGGTCTTGCGTTCGACCTGAACCTTTTTGCCCCGCTTCACTTCGGTGACCGTTTCAGACGGCACTTCGACCGCTTCGACCAGCGCCGACAGGCCCAGGCGCTCAGCCTCGGACAGGATCGATTCGCGCACCTTGTTCTCGAAGCCCGAGTAGGCGTGGATGATGTACCAGCGAGCCATGTTGAAATTCCGTGTCTGGATGAATGCGACAGATCAGGCGAGCGAGAGCAGCCAGCGCACGATGGCGCCAAAAACCGTGTCAACGCTAAGGAAGAACAAGGCCAATACCAGCATCATGATCCCCACGAAAATCGCAGTGGTCGTGGTTTCCTGGCGCGTCGGCCACACGACCTTGCGCGCTTCCGCCTGCACCTGACGCATGAATTCGCCTGGATTGATCTTGGCCATGGCTTTCTAGCCCGTCGCTTGAGTTTCGTTTCCGCCTTCCGCCAAGGGCTCATCGCCGCCCCAGCCGCGGTGGCTGGGAGGGGCAATGTGTACTCCTATGTCGGAAGACACCGCCGCACTTAGCTATCACCCGGAACTTTTGCAAGCCGCGCCACAAGGGTGCCGGGTGCGCGGTAGACGATTACCGCGCCGGGCGGCAGTGCATCGGGCTCGCGCTGGCCAACGTACCACAGCCAGTCCATGCCCTTTGCCGGCTCCCAGTTGGACAAGTCGATTGGTCCCTTGCGCCACAGCATGCGCTGGCTCGGGTCGCGGAAGTTCGGTCCGCCTTCCCTGGTGCTGATCATATGAACGCCTGGAATGGCAAAGTGCGCATTGATCAGGACATCCTTGCGCAGCACAGCATAGCCGCCGATGTGTTCTTGCGCATTATAGCCCCAGACGCCGCTGTTGGTGACCACCAGGTTGGCCACCCGCGCGCCCCGCGGCAGATGATCAAGCGCGGCAAGCAGCTGCTCGGTGCGTGCCGAACCCCGGTGCCAAGTGTCGGTTGTCACCCCCAACCGGACCAGGAACAGTGCCGGCGCAATCCAAAGCAGCCAGCGCGGCGCCTGCCAGCTGAGCGCGAGCGAGGCGACCAGCAGGCCCGAATAGATCATTCGGGCATCCGCCAGATCGCCACCGAAGATATGGCGCGGCATCGCAATCGAGCCCGCCAGCAAGATCGCTGCCGCCCAGCCCAGCCGCCCATCGATTTTGCGGAGGAGGAGCGAACCGAGGAGGAGCGCCGCGAAGAACAGCAGGCTCCAATGATCGAGCCACACCACGCCATCGCGCATGGCCTGCTTCCAGATCGCCCACTTGAAGACCCAGACATTGGGGCCATAGCTCGGCAGGCTGCCGGGGTGATCGCCCGCGATCAGCGAGAGGAAGGGGAGGAACAGCGGCCAGGGCGCGAGAAAGGCCGAAAGCCCTTTTTGGCGGTGCCATTCATAGCCGAAGACCAGGATCCCCAGCATGCCCCAACCCGAAACATGCATGACCCATATCGCGATGCCGACCGGCAGGAAGAGCAACGGTCGCCACGCCTTGCCCTCCAATCGCACCCAGCCGGCAAAGGCGAACAGTGCAGCAGACTGGGCCAGGCCAAAGTTCAGGAACCCGAGGATCAGGCTGGGCGACCAAACAAAGCAGAGCGCCAATAGCGAGGCAACACCGACCCGGCGCCGCAGGCTCCATTCAACCGCCAGGATGCCCAGTGCGGTCAGCAATGGCACCAGCCCGGCGATGATGCGGCCAGCCGCCTCTAGCCCGAATAGCGGCGCCAGTGGCTGAATGAGCAAGTCCGCCGCGAGATTGCCGGTCCACTTCCATTCGAAGTCATAATAGCGCTGCAGCAACTCGTTCCCGTCGCGCTCCAGCATCACGTAATAGCGGGCCAGGTGGGCGGGATAGTCCACCATCTGCGGATAGGTGGCGAACAGCACTGGCAGGCAGGCCAGCACGGCCAGCACCAGCCCAAGCAGCAGGCCTTCGCGTGCAGCGGGCTGCGAAGTCAGCAGCTGGCCAGGGCGGGGACGACGCAGAGCGGATTGCTCGACAGGAGGCTCGGCGGACATCAACTCAGCTTGTTGGTGGAAGAGGCGGTGGCAGGAGTGGCAGGATTCGAACCCGCGGCCCTCGGTTTTGGAGACCGATGCTCTACCAGCTGAGCTACACTCCTGCAGGCGCGCTGGCCCTTAGGTCAGGCGAAGACGGATAGCAAGGAACTTGTCCTCTTGCCCTCGCGATCTGCTATGCTGGGGACATGCAAGCCTCGGTGCCAGAACTGATTATCGAACCGGACCTGCTGATGATGGCCTATCGCAGCGGCATCTTTCCCATGTCCGATGCGCGCGACGATCCTGAGATTTTCTGGGTTGAACCGCGCCGCCGCGCGATCCTGCCGCTGGATGGGTTCCGGTGTTCGCGCTCGCTGGCGCGCACGCTGCGGCGCGGGCGGTTTACGGTTACCTGCAATGCCGATTTCGCCGCGGTCATGCAGGCCTGCGCTGCGCCGCGGCGCGAATCGGATGAAACCTGGATCAGCGACCGGATCGAGGCCAGCTATCGCGAGCTCCACCAGCTTGGCCTGGCCCACTCGATCGAGTGTTGGCAGGATGGTGAACTGGTTGGCGGCCTCTATGGAGTCGGGTTTGACCGCGCATTCTGCGGCGAATCGATGTTCAGCCGGGCGCCCGATGCATCGAAGGTCGCGCTGGCCTGGCTGGTGGCGGCATTACGCCGCGGCGGAGCGTTGTTATTGGATTGCCAGTTCATGACCGATCACCTCGCCTCGCTCGGCGCGGTGGAGATCAGCCAAAAGCGCTACCTCGACTTGTTGCAGCAGGCTCAGAGGTCAACCGACGGTGCCGGGGCCTTGGCTGCGGGCGCCTTGGGCGCCGCCGCCTTTGAAGCCGCAGGCGAAGGCGTTGCCGCGGGCGACGCGGATGGCTCTGGCGAAGGGCTGGCGCTACCCGCGGCCTTTGGCGCGCTGCTGGGCGATGCGGCAGCAGCGGGGCTGTCCTCTTCACCCGGGAACTTCATCGCGCAGTCCTTCACCCAGACATCGTAAACAGGGTGCTCCACCACGTTGACCGACGGCGCGTTCTTGAACAGCCAGCCGGAAAAAACCTTGCGCCAGGCCAGCTGGCTGTCGGCATCGGCGCGTTCCTCGACAAAGACCTGCACAAAGGCCCCTGTCTCGGCCGGGCGCTCCCACGGCAGGGTACGCTCGCAGGTCGCCAGTCGGACGACCACGTTGCCGATCCGGCGCGCCTCGCCTGATTTCAGGACGATGTCTTGGGTGATATTGTTGCGCTTGTTCAGCAGGCCGAGCGTGGCGACCCGATCCTTGACCGGCGTGCCATATTCGCTCTCAACCGCCGGGGCAGTGGCCTGTGCGCCAACCGCCTGCGGAATTTCCGTTCCCGTCGCGTCAGGATCGCCGCTGCCGTTACACGCGGCCAGCAACAGGACCAGCCCGGGCGCAAGCAGGCGCCGCATGATCAGGCGTCCGGGCTCCAGGCCTCGTAATCGCCGGTTGCCGCGGCCCGCTTGCCGCCACGCTCAAGCGCGCCCTGGGGACGATAGGCCTGCGCCGTACCGGTGGCATTGGGCGTGAATTCCGCTTCCCAGATCCGCGCCGGCGGAAGAAAGCTCTCTGGCACGCCATCATAGGAATGGTGCAGCCAGCCATGCCATTCGGCCGGCACGCGGCTGGCATCGTTGGCACCATTGTAGATCACCCAGCGACGCTCAGTGCCGGCGAAGGGGCCGTCCTTGCGGACCTTCTTCGTGCGGTAATACTTGTTGCCTTGCGCGTCGGTGCCGACATGTTCGCCGGTCAGCGCAGAATTGAACAGCGTCCCGATCGTCGCGCCGTCCCACCAGGTGAAGATCTTGCCAAGAATTCCCATGCTCGCCCGTTAGCCTTGGATGACGGGACGGGCAAGCACTACCATGCGACCTTGTCCCCCGGCGCGATGCCCAGTTCAGCCGCGCGGCCGCCGGGGATCTCCAACACGCCTTTCACCTTGCCGACCGATAGCAGCGGGGTCTCGTCATAGGGCACGGCATTGGCGGCGATGTTGCTGATCCGGCCATCGGGCGCGACGAATATCAGGTCGAGCGAGATGACCGTGTTGCGCATCCAGAAGCTGGCCCCGCGCGGCGGGTCCATCGGAAAGATCATCCCTTCGTCAGGCCCCAGCTTGGTCCGGAACATCAGGCCCTTGGCCTGCGCGACCATCGACGCTGCGACTTCCACCTTGAACTCGTGGACGCCGCTGGCACTGGTCACGGTCAACGGGATGACCTCCAACCCGGATTCGGGATGCACGACCTTTGCTGCAGTCGGGGCGGCGCCGCCGGTGCCGGGTGAGCAGGCCGCCAGGGCTGCCGCCAACAGGGTCAACACAAAACGCCGCATCATTCTTCCTCCTCAGACCAGGCCTCAAGCCCGTCCCTGTCTCTAGCTTCGACGACGTGCCGGGCAATGTCCAGACGATGCCCGGCACGCAGCAGCACGGCAATCTGCTTTTCAAGCGCCTTGCGATCGGCCGGCGCCGCGCCAAACGGCCCTAATCGACGCTTGCGGGCCAGCGCCAAGGCGGCCTGACGCTCTTCCAGAATGGTGCCGCGCACGTCATCGCGCAAATCGGGAGCGATCCCGGCTGCGGTCAGCGACTGGTCAACCCGGCGCGCGCCATAGCCGCGACGACGCAGGCTGCCCGCCTTACTCCGCGCAAAGGCGGCATCATCGACGTATCCGGCTGCAACGCAGCGTTCGACCAGCGCAGCCACGGGCGGTTCGCCCTCCCCCTCCCAGCCGCGTTCGCGCAGCTTGCGGCGGAGATAGCCCTCAAGCTTCGCTGCCGAAGTGGCAAATCGGGCCAGATAGGCCAGCGCCATTTCGTTCAGCCGATCCCGATCCAGCGGACGCGGCGGGCGGCGTTCCCGCCTTTCGCGGTCCGGATTCGAGGCATGATGCGGCGGCATTGCCCTAATCGTGCCACACTGTCAGCCGATTAGGGAAGAGTGCGGATGGACTATCAGGGAGCCATCCAGACATTTGGGGACCGCAAGACGCCGAACAGCGGCGCAGCGAACTGAAAAAGACGGGTTAGATTAGATGACTGAAGCCGCCACTCTGGCGAGTGCCGCAGCGGCTGGGCTGGTGCCCACGCCCAATCACGATGCGCACCCGCGCCGCTTTTCGGACTTCGCCACTTTTGGCGACGCGATCGATTACGCTGCGCAAGGCGTGCGGGGCATGAACTTTCACGACCCGCGCGGCACGCTGATCCGGGTCTACCCCTTCAGCGAACTGCGTCAGGACGCGCTGGACATGGCCTATCGCCTGATCGCGCATGGGATCGGCAAGGGTGACCGGGTTGCCCTGATTGCTGAAACCGGCCCCGAGTTCGCCGCACTGTTCTGCGGCACCGTCTATGCCGGTGCCTGGCCGGTGCCGCTGCCGCTGCCGACCAGCTTTGGCGGCAAGGACGGCTATATCGACCAGCTTGCGGTGCAGTTGCAAAGCTCTGACCCCAAGGTCCTGTTCTATCCGGCCGAGATCGCTGAAATGGCCGGCGCCGCCGCCAAGCGTCAGGAAGCGCTGACCGGCAAGTGCGATGGAATCGCCTGGGAAGATTTTTTGCAAGCCCCAGCGATCGCGTGCGACCTGCCACAGGCCAGCCCCGGCGACATCTGCTATCTGCAGTACTCCAGCGGCTCTACCCGTTTCCCGCATGGTGTCGCGGTAACCCACGAAGCCCTGCTCAATAACCTCAGTGGCCATGCCCACGGCATGCAGTTCACCCAGGACGACCGCTGCATTTCGTGGTTGCCGTGGTACCACGACATGGGGCTGGTTGGCTGCTTCCTGTCGATGATCGCTAATCAGGTTTCAGTCGATTACCTCAAGACCGAGGATTTTGCCCGCCGTCCGCTGGCATGGCTGGACATGATTACCCGCAACAAGGGAATCTCGTGCAGCTATTCGCCGACCTTCGGCTATGACATCTGCGCGCGCCGTATTTCGAGCCAAAGCAACGTGGCCGAGCGCTTCGACCTGTCGCGCTGGCGGATCGCCGGCAATGGCGCTGACATGATCCGCCCGGACGTGATGCAGAACTTCGTCAACGCCTTTGCCCCCGCCGGGTTCAAGGCCAGCGCGTTCCTGCCTTCCTATGGCCTGGCTGAAGCCACGCTTGCGGTTACGCTGATGCCCCCGGGCGAAGGAATCCGCGTCGAACTGGTCGAGGAAGAGCGCCTTTCCGGCACCCCGCGCGATCTCAGCCGCCCGGCCCGCTATCGCGCTATCGTCAACTGCGGCAAGGCCGTGAAGGACATGGAACTGGCGATCCGGGGCGAGCGCGGTGAGTCGCTGCCCGATCATCACATCGGCAAGGTGTGGTGCAAGGGCCCGTCGGTCATGCATTCCTACTTCCGCGATCCGGAATCGACTGCGGCCTGCCTGGTCGATGGCTGGCTCGACACTGGTGACATGGGCTACATGGTTGATGGGTACCTGTTCATCGTTGGCCGCGCCAAGGACATGATCATCATCAACGGTAAGAACCACTGGCCCCAGGACATCGAATGGGCCGTGGAACAGCTGCCGGGCTTCAACCACGGTGACATCGCCGCCTTCTCGGTCGAAAGCGAGACCGGCGAGGAAGAGGTGGCGGTGCTGGTCCACTGCCGCGTCTCCGATCCGGTCGAGCGCCAGAAACTGCACGATACGATCCGCGACAAGGTCCGCTCGATCCTGGGCCACCCGGCTATCGTTGAACTGGTGCCGCCGCGCACCCTGCCGCGGACCAGCTCGGGCAAGCTGAGCCGGGCAAAGGCCAAGCGGCAATATCTGGCGGGTGAGATTACGCCGATCAGCCTGGCGGCCTGACCACGTTGCTGACCGTTTAACGCCGCGCTGCCACCGCAAGGGGCAGCGCGGCATTTTTGTCTCCGGTCGCGCACCTGTGTTATAGAAATAATACAGCTTGAACTGGGTGGCGATCCATCCCATGTTGGCCCGAGCATTTGCAAACACGGAATCCCCCCATGGCAACCACGCCGACCTCGACCGAGACCGCCGCCCCCACCATCACCCTGACCCCGCCCGATCCGGTGCCGGTCGTCGCGCCCGAGCAGGCGGTTGGCCTGGTCCCGGTTGCGGACGATGCCAAGGCCAAGCTGGACCAGCGCGTCGATGCCTTCGTCAATGATCTGCTCGCATCGGATGCCAACTCGCCAGAGTTCGGCAAGAAGGTCGATCAGATCACCAACATGGGCCGCAAGGAAATCATGACGGCGGCGGGGATGAGCAACCGGTTCCTCGATCGCCCGGTCCGCGCGATGGACAAGGAATCAGGCGTCGGCGCCAACCTGGCCGAACTGCGCCGCACGGTTGAGCAGCTTGATCCCGGCAAGCAGGGCAAACTGTCCAAGGGTCGCAAGATCCTGGGGTTCATCCCCTTCGGCAATTCGCTGAAGCGCTATTTCAATTCCTATGAAAGCGCACAGGGGCACATCCAGGCCGTGCTGGGGCACCTCTCGTCCGGCAAGGATGAGCTGCTGATGGACAATGCTGCGATCGACGTGGAGCGCCAGAAACTGTGGGAGGCAATGGGCGCGCTGGAGCAGATGATCCACATCAGCCGCGCGCTCGACACCAAGCTGGAAGAAAAGGCCGCGGACCTTGACGCGAGCGATCCGGCCAAGGCCAAGGCAATCCGTGAAACCGCACTGTTCTATGTCCGCCAGCGCACGCAGGACCTGCTGACGCAAATGGCTGTGACGGTGCAGGGTTACCTCGCGCTCGACCTGGTCAAGAAGAACAACGTTGAACTGGTGAAAGGCGTGGACCGCGCCAGCACCACCACCGTGGCCGCGCTGCGCACTGCAGTTACCGTGGCCCAGGCCATGGCCAACCAGCGGCTGGTGCTGCAGCAGGTGACCGCGCTCAACGAGACGACCGCAGGCCTGATCGATTCCACCGGCACCTTGCTGCGCGACCAGACCGGCAAAATCCACGAGATGGCGGCATCAAGCACGATCCCGCTCGAAACGCTGCAACGTGCCTTCCAGAACATCTACGACACGATGGACAACATCGACACCTTCAAGGTGAAGGCGCTGGAAAACATGAAGCAGACGGTCACCACGCTGACCGCCGAGGTCGAAAAGTCGAAGGGCTATATCGCCCGCGCCGAGGGGGCTGCGCAGGCCGCCAAGGCGGCGGACGCCCCCAGCCTGCTGACCCTGGAGGGATGACTTGGCCGACGAGGCGCACAATTCGGACGTGATCCTACGTCGGGCCAAGCAATCGCTGGTCAACAACCGCGATTTTGGCGGGCGGCGCAATTCAATCGGCCGGCGTTCAGCAGCGCTCAAGCGCGAGCATGCGGCACGGCAAGTGAAGCGCGCGCTGGCCACGATTGGCGGGATCGTCTTTACCGCGATCATCGCCGGTCTGATCATCGACGGGATCGGCATCACCGGCGTACTGGTGACCATGTTGGCAATCTTCGCTGCCGTGGCCTTTTTCGCCGCCGTGCCCAAACTGAAAGCCCCCTCCCGCGAAAGCCTGCGCGGCAGCGATGTCAAATCGCTGGTCGGGCGGACCGAGCTGTGGCTGGAACAACAGCGTCCGGCCCTCCCCGCCCCAGCGGTTCAACTGATCGATGCGCTAGGCCTGCAGCTTGATGCGCTGGGTAGCCAGCTCGATGGGCTGACGGACAATGCTCCGGCGGCGCTGGAAGTGCGCAAGCTGGTTGGCGATCACCTGCCGGAACTGATCAGCACCTACACCTCAATCCCGCGCCACTTGCGCGGCGAGGGGCAAGGGGGCAGTAGCCCGGACCAGCACCTGGTCGATAGTCTGGGCAAGATCAGTGCCGAGATCGACAGCGTGACCCGTCAACTGGCGAGCGGCGCAATCGACAACCTGGCGATCAAGACCCGCTACCTCGATTATAAGTACGGCGCCGGCCCCGAAGGAGACAGCGCCCCATGAGGATCGCCCTACCCCATAGCCTTGGCAAGGAAGAAGCTCGCCGCCGGGTGCGCGAACGCTCGGGCGAGATCGCCAATTTTGTCCCCGGCTTTGCCTCGGTCACCACCGCTTGGCAGGGTGATGACCGGATGAACCTTACCGTGGGCGCGATGGGCCAGGCATTGACCGGTGCGATCGAAGTGGGGGAGAGCGAAGTGGCCTTCACCGTCGAACTGCCCGCCGCGCTCAGCTTTGTCGAACCGATGATCCGCAGCCAAATCGAGGCCAAGGGCCGCAAGCTGCTCAGCTAAATCTCCCGCTCCAGCTCCAACAGGCTTTTGGGAATCCGCAACTGGGCCGAAGCAACCCGCGTTTCGCGCAGGAACAGCAACAGCGCCCACATCAGCAGGGCAATTGCCAGCAGGAACAGGCCTGCCGCCACGAGCTGCAGGCGGACGGCGACGAATTCCTCCAGGAACAGCACGGCCACGGTCAACCCGATGGTCAGGCCGCTTAGCACCATCAGGAAGATCGCGCGGGTGATCAGATGGATGCGGGTGGCAATCGCGCGAATTTCGATCACCACGGCATCATGCTCCGCACCGCTCGTCGCCACGTGCTGCTTCTGCAATTCGCGCGAACGGTCGACGATCCGGCCCAACCGGGTCGAGAGCAGGTTCATGATATTGCCGATTGCGACCAGCACGAAGACGGGAGCCAGGGCGAGCTGAATGGTCTGGGCGATCATGCCCCTTGCATAGAGGCGTTCACCCCCCAGATTCAATGGCTGGCACTGCCGCCGGACGGACAATCGCACATGACCATGCATCGCCCCTTCAAGACCGCCGTCCTCGCCCTTGCCACCACCGCGCTGCTCGCCGGCTGTGCCGCGCTAGGTCCGAAGCACCCGATCGGCAACAGCGCCGTGCCGGAACCAGCCAAGCCGGTCGAATTGGCGAAATACCTCGGCCGTTGGTACGAGATTGCCCGTTATGAGCAGTCGTTTCAGAAGGGCTGCGAGGGCGTGAGCGCCGACTATACCCTGCGTAGCGATGGCATGATCAGCGTGCGCAATGCCTGCCGCAAGCCCAGCGGCAAGCTGTCGGTCGCCAACGGCAAGGCTAAAATTGTCGACCCGGCCACCAATGCCAAGCTCAAGGTCAGCTTTTTCGGCCCGTTCTATGGCAATTACTGGGTGCTTGATCACGCCGACGATTACGCATGGGCGATCGTCGGCGAGCCGTCAGGGCGCTATCTCTGGTTGCTGGCGCGCGAAGCGACACCCACCCAGGACCGGATCGAGACGCAAATCGCCCGCGCCAAGGCGCTGGGTTATGACACCTCGATGCTGATCCGCACCAAACAGCCCTGAACGGGCGGCTCAGCGCTCGCTGGTCAGCAGGCTATCGACCACGCCCGGATCGGCCAGCGTCGATGTATCGCCAAGGCTCGAGACATCCCCTTCTGCGGGGACGGGGTGGACGGTGGCGACCGATTACTCTCCCTTTGATCCAACCTTGCCGCCCCCGCAGTAGCGATCAAGGTGCTCAGAAGAAGAATTTCTGCTGCCAGTAGAAAGTGCCGGTCACCGGCTCACCGCTTGCGTCCAGCGCGGGCTTGAACCGCAGTCGCTCCTGCGCCAGTCGGCAGGTTACGGCATCGGTATCGGGCAGTCCGCTTGATTTGTAGATCCGGCAAGCCGTCGCGCGGCCATCCGGACTGACTGTCAGCGCCAGGATTACCGCCTTGCCGATCCGCGCCTCGCGCCCGCCGGGCGGAATCGGGAAGTCTGATGCCTTGTCGATCCGGCCGGCGATGTGGACCGGCTTGCTGGCACCGCCGCCGTCGCCATTTCCGCCGGCGCCACTGCCCGTGCCCGATCCGCTGCCACCCGCCCCGGTGCCGGCACCGCTTTCGCGCGCGCCAGAACTATTGGCGCTGCCCGAGCTGGAGGCCTTCGGCGCGGGGGCCCTGGCGATCTCGATCCGGGGCATGGGCGCGCTAACTTCGCGCGGCACGGCCTTTTTGCCGGCGTCGCCTGCTGCACCCGCTGGCTTCGGTTCCGGTTGAAGTTCTGGCGGTGGCGGGGCGGAAATCGTAACGGTAAGAGTGCGAGAGATCGTCGCCACCGCCCGCGCCGTGAAGTCCGGTGCAAAGGCGCGGATCAGCGCCAGAATCGCCGCCAGGTGCAGCAGCGCCACCAGCACGATCACGCCCAGCTTGACCCGCCGCGGCGGAGTGAGGTCCAGCTCGTCCTCGTCCATCACACCGTTATGGCAGGGCCCGGCGGCAATTCAATGGCTTAGCGGGGCCCGGCCACATCGAAAGCGAAGGTCAGACGCTCTCCTGCGGCGAACGGTTCGGTCGCATGCCAGAGCGTTGACCCAAACAGCGCGAGGCGACCCGGCTTTGGTTCGATCTGCATCAGGGGCGGCAGATCAAGCCCCAGCTCTGGTGGCGGGCTACCCAGCGATAACCAACCGGATGGCGGCGGGCCCAACTCGCCCGGTTCAGGCAGGCTGATATAGCAGGCCGAACTGATCCAGCCGCGCACATGGGTGTGGCTGGCGTGAAACCCTGCCCCGGCCAGCCGCACCGACCAGCTTCCGGCAAAGCGCAGCGGCCCGGTGCCGCGTTCCAGCAGCGGATGGCCTGCTTCTTGCGGCAAGGCTTCGGCAAAAGTCGCGACCGCGGCCAGCACCTTGTCGCGAGCCTTGCGGATCGCCGGATCGGGGTGGAAGAACAGTTGCCGATCAGTCTGTGTCCCGCCACGGACCGACTGTTCGGGATAGGGGGCCTTCATCCGGTGCAGCTGGCGCAAGGCAGCGGCCAGATCTGCCAGTTCCTGCGCCGTGAAATTTAGATCAACCGCGGCTGCGTGGAGCGGATCCCCATCGAGCCAACCCGCCCGGGAATCGCCCAGCAAGCGCCAGCACAGACCCGCATAGGGCCAGAACATCCGCGCTTGCGGCCCGCCAAGGTGGCGCTGCGCAATATCCAGCGCCAATGCTGGCTGGCCGCTGCGTAGCAGGTAGCGGACATGGCAAAGGTCCGTGCCCGGATCGGCAAGGGAAGTGAACGGCGCAAAGTCTGCTTCGCCGTCACCGCTTTCGGCGGCCAGGAACAGCGTTGACAGCGCCAGCCCCTGCGATGGCGGGCAGGCCTGCCCTGCCGCTTCGAGGACCCTGCGCGCCGCGGCCCAATCCTTGCGCGTTGCGTGTTGTTGAAACCAGCCGAGCCACAGCGCCGTGTTAGCCGGTTCTTGCGCGGTCGCTGCGGCATAGGAGCGATCCCAGCCTGCAGCCTCTCCTTTGGTGATCCGCATGGCGGCCAGAGTCCGGTGCCCGTCAAGCCAGCCAGGATGCTGCGCCAATACCGCCTCGATCAGCCCTTCGGCCTGATCACCTTCCCCTTCGGCGGCCAGAGCGAGCGCGCGGTTACGGATCAGGTCGGGTTGACCGGGCAGCAGTGTCGCAGCGCGTTCAAACAGAGCGGCAGCAGGCTGCCAGGCTTCAAAAGCGATCTGGGCGTGACCAAAGGCAGCCTGCGGGCTGGCGGGGTCACGCCGGGTCGCCGCGGTGATCGTCTCCAGCGCAGCATCGATGTCCTGCTCGGCCAGCAGCGCCGCCGCGCGGCTGACGCGCTGCGCGGTATCCGTCATGCCTTGCAGTGCTGATCGATGAAGGCCTGGTGGCTGGGCTGGCGCGCCGCTTCATTGGCCATGGCATTGCGCAGCTTGGCCAGCCACTCGCGCCCGCTCGGGCGATAAGCCCCCAGCGGATCCGTTCCGTCGGGCAGGTTGAACTGGCCGATGTGGACCGCGTGCCAACTCGGCGGTGCAAAGAGGTCCATGTCGCGCGGGATGTGCCGACCATAGCGGCGGAAGTGGTCGATCTTGAAGGCCAGGGTGTCTGGCACCTCCATCGCCGCGGTATGGCGCCACATTGGCTCATCACGGTCCATCAGCTTGTAGTGCAAGACAATGAAATCGCGGATACGCTCCATCTCGGTCGTGGCGATATGGTTGTACTCGGCGATCACGGCGGGATCGAAACTGGTGTCGGGGAACAGCGCCAGCAGCTTGGAAATGCCAGCCTGGATCAAGTGCAAACTGGTCGATTCAAGCGGCTCAAGGAACCCACTGGAGAGCCCCACGGCAACCACGTTCTTGTCCCAGAACTTGCGGCGCATGCCGGTGGTGAAGCGCAGCCGATTGGGATCGGCCAGCGGTTTGCCATCCAGGTTGGAGAGCAGCACATCAAGCGCTGCCTCATCGCTGGTGAACTGGCTGGAATAGACATGGCCATTGCCGGTGCGGTGCTGCAACGGGATGCGCCACTGCCAGCCGGCCTCGCGCGCGGTAGAGCGGGTGTAGGGGGTGAAATCGCCCGCTTTTTCGCATGGAATAGCGACGGCGCGGTCACACGGCAGCCAATGCGTCCAATCCGCATAGCCGGCCTGCAGCGCGCCTTCGATCAGCAGGCCGCGAAAACCCGAGCAATCAATGAACAACTCGGCCTCAAGCTTGCGGCCGTCTTCCAGCGTTACGCCGGTCACAAAGCCCGTTTCGCCGTTCTGCAGGACCGATCCGATCTTGCCTTCGTGACGCACCACGCCGCGGGCCTCGGAATAGGCGCGCAGAAAACGGGCATAGAGCCCGGCATCGAAATGATAGGCATAGTCGAAGGTCGAGAGGACCGAGCGCGGATCGCCGCTGGGCCGGATAAAGCGATTGGCCCGGGCCAGGTGCCAGGCCATCGAATGCTCGTCGAACCCGGCGGTTTCGCCCGCGCCCCGTGCCAGCAGCCAATGCTGGTGCACCGGTACCACGTCAAAGGCGCGGCCGTGCGGACCGAAGGGGTGAAAATAGCGGTGGCCGTCGCGGCCCCAGTTCACGAACTCGATCCCCAGCTTGTAGCTTGCCTGGGTGCGCTTCATGAAGTCGGCTTCGTCGATGCCCAGCATCTGGTTGAAGGTGCGGATCGGCGGGATCGTCGCCTCGCCCACACCGACCGTGCCGATCTCCTCGCTTTCAACTAGGGCGATCTGGCACCCCTGCGCGAGGTTGGCGGAGAGCGCCGCGGCCGTCATCCATCCAGCCGAGCCGCCACCGACGATCAGAATCTTGCGGATGGGTTGCGCCTGTGAAGCCATGTTCGTTCGCTTGCCATGAAAGAGAACGGGCGGGAAGCAGCCAATGCTGTTCCCGCCCGGAAAGTGGAAGGGCCTGCAGGAAGGCGGCAGGCCCTTCGGAGAACAACCTTAGAAGCTGTAGCGCACCGACGCGGTGAAGGTGCGGCCCAGCGCCGGGGCACCGCCCAGCACCGCCGGATTGGCCGTGCTGTCGGAGATGCCGCCGTTGCCGCGGAAGTCGAAGGTGTCGAACAGGTTGTAGACCTGCAGACCCAGTTCGAGGTTCTGGACCGGACGGACCCGCAGCACGCCGTTGAACACGGCCTTGCCCGGGTACTCCAGACCAGCACCATCGATCGCGGCGGTTTGGCCGGTGGTCGAGAGGCCGATCGTGGCCATGTCATTGACGTCATAGTTGGCCGAGACCGTGTACGACAGATCCGGGATACCATCGGCGCGGTTGTAAACGGTCGAAGCCGCAGCAGCGCGCTTGGCCTTGGTGTAGGTGGCCGTACCGACGAGGTTGAACCCGCCGTTCTGGTAGGTCACGAACAGTTCTGCACCCGACGACTTGTACTTGGTGTCGATGATGCAGCCACCGGCCGGGCACTGAGCCGTCACGGTCGGCTCATAGTCGCTGCGGCTGAAGCTGCCCTTAAGCAGGGTCAGTTCGGCGGTGTAGCGACCGCCACCCAGTTCGCCGCGGTTCTTCAGACCCAGTTCGTACTGCTTCACGAAGTCAACCGACGGAACCAGACCGCTCTGGTTGAGCTGGCCCGAGGCAGTGAACTTGCCCGAAACCGTCTGACGGTCCGAGTTGAAGCGGCCGCCGCGCGAGGCACGGATAAACAGCGAGGTGTCCGGATTGACCTTCCACAGCGCACCGGCAGTCCAGGTGGTGTAGTTGCGGCCATAGTCCAGTACTTCGCGGGCACCGTTGGCGGTGATCGTCGGGATCTGGGTGGTGATGCCGTTGAAGGTGACCGGGGTGTTGAACTCGGTCGCGCTACCGGCAACCGTCCAACCCGAGGCACGCATCATTTCGAAGCGAACCGAGCCATCGATCGCGAAGTTGTCGTTATCGAGATCGAGCCCGACGTAAGGCGCGTTGTCGGTGTACGACAGTTCGTAATCACGGGCGCAGCAGTTGCCCCAGTTGTTGTTGAACCCGGCAATGCCTTCGGCGGTCAGGCGGGCACCGGCAGCAGTGTACAGGTCAAGCTGCGCGGGGTTGTTGCCGCTGACTTCGCGGTAGGACTTGTTGGTGTGCCAATCCATGTCGATGTTCTGGTTCATGTAGAACCAGCCGGCGCGGGCCGTGATCATGGCAAAGCCGCCTTCAAACTTACCGGTCAGAGCCAAGTCGTTAGCGAAGCTGCCAACGTCGCGGATCCGCGTCTGAACGTTGGTATTGGTGTCAACATAGGTGCCGGTATAGACCTGACCAGCCTTCGGGCCGCTTGCATAGCGAAGCTGGGCGACAACACCACCGTTAACAGTCGAGCCAATCACCGCCGAGGTACGGCCAACGCCAAGGAACGGTGAGGTGAAGGCACCGCTCATGTCGGTCCAACGCATGTTGTTATCGACGGTCACCGAATCCGAGAATTCGTAATGGAACTGGTTCTGGATCGACTTGGAGTTGGTGGTGATGCCCGACATCGCAACGCGCTCGAGATCGCCTTCACGGTTGTAAATCAGGAACGACGAGTTGAGGGTCGAGTAGTTCGACTGGTCACGACCATCGAAGCCCGGGAAAGGCTTGAGGTTCGATACCTTGCCGCCAGCCACGGTGCCGAGCGCCGGAGCGCCAGTGTAGTTCGGCTCCTGGGTATCGGCATACTTGAACAGGAAGCGGATGTAGCCCTTGCCGTCTGCAAATTCCTTGGTGACGTTGCCCTTGATCTGGACCGAGTCCGAGACATTGAAGCCGGCCTTCAGCGGGCCGCGGCCAACCTTGTAGAAACCGCCAAGGTGGAAATAGAGCGTGTCAGTGATCGGACCGCCATAGCGGAAATCGACCTTGGTTTCGTTGTACCCGAGGCCCTTGTTGAGCTGGATGTAGCCACCCTCTTCCTTGCCGGTGTGGCTGATGTAGTTGATGACAGCACCCGGAGCCTGCGAGGCGAAGGTCGCGGCGGTACCACCACGCACCGCTTCAACCTTCTGGGTGGTCGCATCGAAGCGGGTCCAGTAGTCGTTATTGCCGAACTGCATGTCGCCGAACAGCACGGTCGGCAAGCCATCTTCCTGCAACTGAACGAACGGCGCACCGCCCGTCGCAACCGGCAGGCCGCGAACCGCGATGTTCGAGTTACCGCCCGGGCCAGAAGTACCGGCCACCTGGATCCCCGGCAGCATACGGAACAATTCTGCTTCCGAACTCGGCTTGAAGTCCTGGATCAGGTCAGCGCTTACCGAAGTGACCGAGATTGCGCTATCGATCTGCGCCTTGTCGCGCCCCGAAGCCGTAACAACAATTTCATCAAGCCCGCTCGCCTCTTCCGTCTTGGCATCCTGCGCCATGACGGGGGCGGCGAAGCTGGCACCGGCAACAATCGCCATGGCCGAAACAACGCAACGCAACTGCGACTTTTTCATGGGTATCCTCCCCTCGAACACCCCTTTGCGGGGCCCATATGCCGCGCACAAGGAATCCCCCTGTGCCGACAATCGATTGCAACCCTATCGCAATCGATTGCAATTGCAAGTGCTAATAACAGGTAACCAGAAATCTGCTTAGATTCACGATTGCCTTTGCGGCCGTTTGCAGGAAGATGGGGCCCATGACCGACCGGCCGCGCATCAGGAACATCGCTGACCTCGCCAAGATCGCCGGAGTTTCGCCAGGTACCGTTTCGCGTGCCCTTTCAGGGGCCGGCCTAATCAGCCAGAAAACGCGAGAGCGAATTCAAGCACTCGCCCGCGAGCATGAATTTCGCCCGAACATCATGGCGCGCAATTTGCGGATCCAGCGCACAGGTGCGATCGGCGTACTGATCCCGCTTGGACATGAGACGGGGCAGCACATTTCAGACCCGTTCTTCATCACCATGCTTGGCCTGCTGGCCGACGCATTGACCGAGCGCGGCTATGATCTGGTGCTCAGCCGCGTAATCCCCACTGACGATGACTGGCTAGAAAGCTATGCAGATTCCGGCCGGGTCGACGGGATCATCGTGATCGGCCAATCAGACCAATCGGCTGTGCTGGATCGCGCTGCGGCTCGCTATCGTCCGCTTGTGGTCTGGGGCGGTCACTCTCGCGGGCAGGTGCATTGTTCGGTCGGCTCCGACAATATTGCCGGCGGCGATATCGCCACGAGCCACTTGATCGAGCGGGGCTGCAAGCGAATTGCCTTCTTTGGTGATCCCACTCCGCTGGAAATCGCTCAACGCCTGGAAGGCTGCCGCAACGCTTTGGCCCGGGCGGGGATCGGCGATGCCTTGACCATCTTTCCCGCTCACTTGGCGGCTGGCGCCAATGATAGCGGGATCACCGCCTATCTCGAACAGGCCGAAATTCGGCCAGACGGGATCGTCGCAGCTTCCGATGTCATCGCCATGAGCACCCTGCGCGCCTTGTCAGAGCTTGGCATGGCTGTTCCAGGCGAGGTCAAAGTTATCGGTTACGATGGCCTGGCGCTGGGCGAACATACCGTGCCGCGGCTCTCGACCGTGAAGCAGGACCTGACCACCGGTGCGCGCAATCTCGTCGACTTGCTTCTGCGACGGATCGCTGGCGAGGATACCGGCTCGGTGGTGATGATGCCTGAATTGGTGACCCGGCTTTCTACCTGATTGCAGCTTGGGCCAAGGCCAGCGCGCCGAGCAGGCCGGAGCGCTCGCCAAGTCCAGGCAGAACCACAGTTTCGGAAGCCTTGCCGCGGAAGTAGCCCTTGCCGATGCGCTCCGCCTCGCCGCGAACGCGCTCAATCAGCCCCGGGGTGCCCATGACACCCCCGCCAAGGACGATCCGGCCAGGCTCAAACATGGCCTGCGCTGTCATAACAGCATGCGCGAGATACCAGGCCACGACTTCATGACCAATATGATCCGACGGTAGCTCTGACAGAGAAATGCCATAGCGCGCCTTTACTGCTGGCCCGCTCGCCAGGCCTTCAAGGCAGGTACCATGGAACGGACAGACCCCAGTGAATTCGGCATCGGCCGGGTGGAGCGGCAGATGGAAATGCCCCATTTCCGGGTGCGAAACTCCTGCCAGAGGCCTTCCACCGATCACGACCCCGCCGCCTACCCCAGTACCAATGGTGAAATAGAGCACCGAAGGCTGCCCCTGCCCCGCCCCCCAGCGGTATTCGGCAAGGGCAGCAGCGGTGACGTCGGTGTCCAGACCCACAGGACAGCCGAGCCGCTCAACCAGCGGTCCAACCAGATCGGTATTGGGCCAGCCAGCCTTTGGGGTACCAAGAACATGCCCCCATTGCGGTGAAGACCGATCAACCTCAACCGGGCCAAAAGTTGCCACACCGACTGCGGCCAGTGCCCCGTGGCCAGCCAGCCAGTCGCACATCGCGGGGATCGTTTCGGCCGGGGTGATGGTCGGAATGCGGGTAGTTGCAATGATCTCGTCAGGACCTCGTGCCACGCCCAGCACAAACTTCGTGCCGCCTGCTTCAACCAATCCATAAAGCGGTGCGCTCATCGCGAAACGATCTGCGCCGTTTCGCCGTCTAGCGCAATCCGGAAGCGCGGGGCCGGGACACCACCAAAGGTGCTAACTACCAGTTCCGGCTGATCGGTAACGCTGCGCCCCTTTAACCCCCAATTGTCGATGAACCCGGCAACCTCAAGGTTATCCATCACCCACCAGCTATAGGTCTGCACAGGCTCGTCATTGGGGTTGGGAGCGACGAGGCCCGTTCCGTTTAGCGGGGTCCAGGGCCCAGTCACACGCTCAGCCACCATGCCATAAAGGCCATTCGGACCCGAGGGACCCGAGGGATCGAACGTGCGGCGCTGGGTTGACCAGAACAGATAATAGCGTCCGTCCTGAACCCGCAACACCGGTCGCTCCATCTCGTTGTTGACGCCGTTCGCGCTGACCAGCGGCGGCAATAGCGACCAGCCATCAAAGCCGGCAGCGTTAGCCCGGGCAATGCCAATCACGCCGTTGAAAGCCTCGTCTGAAGCGGCATCCGAAGCTGTGAACAGCAGATAATCCGCACCATCTGCCGGATCACGAAAGTGGAACGGATCGCGGAAGCCCTTGATGAAGCCCGGCGCCCCGACTGTCTGGTTGACGATGACGTAGTGCTTGCCATCCGCGGCCACGCTTTCCACTGGCTCGCTCCAGCCGACAACGCGGATCGCCCCGTCCGACTGCTCAAGCCTCCCGCTGGTATGAAACAGGCGCTGCTCAAAACTGCGGCCCGTGTCGCCGCGCCGGCCGGTGGCAGTATAGAACAGCGTCACCTGTCCGCTGGCCGGATCATAAACCGTCGAGCCGGCCCATTCGCGCGAGCCCGGATTCAGTTCTTCCGGCAGAAGGTACCCGCAATCGCGCCATTCGCCATCGCGCTCCAACATCAGGCGCAGGCGGGCGATATCGTGGCGCAGGTCAGGATGGACATCGCGCGGGGCGCACATGATGACCCACGGCGTCCAGCCATTGAGCGCCACCGTCGCCCCCTGCGGCGTTTCGAACGGCCAACAGTCCCACAGCTGAAAGCCGGGAAGCGCATCCTTGACGTCGGCAGAAGTAATCAGCGGGATCGGCGGCAGCGATTGCCCGGCAATCGCGGCAACCGCTTCCCGGGTCCAGGCAGAGGTAACGTGCGTGATGATGGTTGTGTCTGGCACCAGATACCCCAGAAAATTGTCCCCGGCAGGCAACCCCGCCTCCCACAGCGATCGGAGCTATCCCAAATTGTAATCGATTGCAAAGTCAAAAACAGGCAGTTTTCTGTTAACTGCACTTCCCGCTAGATTAGGTTGGCACCTGCCGCCGGAGCTTCGACCATGATCAGCGGCGCGCGACCTGCCGGGGTGCGATAGCCCGCCAGCACGGCAGCGCGGGCGCGCTCAACTTCTTCGGCCGGAAGCAAGGCCACCACCGCCCCGCCAAAGCCGCCACCCGTCATCCGCGCGCCGCCGTGGCTGCCGATCGTATCCTGCAACAGCGCGACCAAATCGTCGATTGGCGGAAGGGTGATCGCGAAATCGTCGCGCATTGCCGCGTGGCTTTGCGCCATCAGTTCTCCTAGCCGCGCCAGATCGCCTGCCCGCAGGGCTTCCGCCGCTGCTACCGTCCGGGCATTCTCTCCCACAACGTGGCGAGCACGGGCATAGGCGACCGGATCGAGCCCGCCGGGCTCGGGAAGGACAGACAGATCGCGCAGCGCCGCTACACCGAAATGGCGGGCCGCCGCTTCACACTGCTGGCGGCGCAGATTGTATTCACCATCAACCAGTCCGCGCTCAATCCCAGAATGGACAATCATTACTGCCAGCCCATCAGGCAGCGGCACCGCCGTGCATTTCATGCTGCGGCAATCGATCAATAGCGCTGCGCCTGCGACCGCGCGGGCGCTGACCAACTGGTCCATGATCCCGCACTGGCAACCCGCAAAACGGTGCTCGGCGCGCTGGCCGATCAGCGCGAGCCGGGTCCGATCAAAGCCCCATTCCCCGGCCAGTGCCGCCAGCGCCAGGCCGGCCGCATTTTCGAGCGCGGCGGAAGAGGACAGACCCGCGCCCTGCGGCATGTCGCCGATGATCGCCAGGTCAGCACCAGACAGGTCCAGTCCCGCATCGATCAGCCCGTCGGCAACACCGCGCACATAATTGCTCCATGGCGCATCACCGCTCGGCTCGATCGGGTGGGCCAGCGAGAAAGCCGTTGTGGCGCCGCCAAGATCACCCGCGACGATCCGCACCTGCCGGTCATCGCGCCGCCGCGCGGCTACCATAGTCTGACGCGAGATCGCGCAGGGCAGCACGAAGCCATCGTTATAGTCGGTATGCTCACCGATCAAATTGACCCGGCCCGGCGCGCGCGCCGCCAGTTCGGGTGCGGCGCCAAAGCTCTGGCGGAACAGGGCAGTCAACGCATCAATCATCGACCTTGCCGGTAATGGATATTGCCTGCCGCACGCAGCCGTTCGGCTGCCTGTTCCGGCGTCAGGTCACGCTGCGCCTCGGCCAGCAGTTCATAGCCGACCATGAACTTGCGCACCGAGGCCGAGCGCAGCAGCGGCGGATAGAAATGCGCGTGCAGTTGCCAGCGCGGATGTTCGCCCCCCTGCCCCGGCGCGCCGTGCCAGCCCATAGAATAGGGGAAGCTGCACTGGAACAGGTTGTCATAGCGCGTGGTCACGTCCTTGATCGCCGCAGCCAGATCATCGCGCTGTGCAGCGGTCAGTTCAGGCAGACGGCGAACGGCGAACCGCGGCAGAAGCAGCACTTCAAACGGCCAGGCCGCCCAGAACGGTACGATCCCCAGCCAGTGCGCCGTCTGCACCACCACTCGCGGACCATCGGCCTCGCGCTCTGCCAGTTCCAGCAGCATGGGCGCTGCGCCCGCCCATTCGGCCTGCGTCCGTGCCTCGGCCGCCAGTTCCTGAGGGACATAGCTGGTCGCCCAGACTTGGCCGTGCGGATGCGGGTTGGAGCAGCCCATCATCGCACCCTTGTTCTCGAACACCTGGACATGGGCATAGCGCGCCGCCAGCTCGGCCACCTGATCGGCCCAGCAATCGACCACGCCGCGGATCGCCGCCACCGGCAGCTCGGGCAGGGTCAGCGCGTGATCGGGCGAAAAGCAGATGACCCGGCTTTCACCCTGCGCGCCCGCCGCGCGAAACAGGAGATCGTTCCCTTCCGGGGCCGGACTGTCTGGCAACAGCGCAGCAAAGTCATTCTGGAAGACATGTGTGCCGGGATAGGCCGGGTTGCGCTCTCCCGTGATGCGCGCATTCCCCGGGCAGAGGTAGCAATCCGGGTCGTGATGCGGGCGCTCGGCCAGATCCGGCTCATCAACCTGCCCCTGCCATGGCCGACGCGCGCGGTGCGGAGAGACCAGCAACCATTCGCCCAGCAAGGGGTTGAAGCGGCGGTGCGGATGCTCGGCCGGGTCGAAGGTCATAGCGCAGTCACCTCCAGCACCAGCCCGTCTTCACCGCGCAGCGGCGGCAAGGCAAGGCCATGCTGGACCAACCAGGCGCCGGCATATTCGGTTTCACCGATACGGTAACGCCGCGTGGCATCAAGCATCGGCAGGCGCAGCCCCGGGGCATGGCGCTGGGTCTGCGGATCGATCCGCGTGATCATCAGCACCAGGGCCTCCGCCGTTCCGTGCGCTTGCCACAGTAGGCCATCCGCGCCGGCGCCTTGCCAGACCTGGCCGCGGTGCAGCCGGTCGCGCAGCGCTTTGTAGCGGGCAATCCCTTCGCCCAGCCGTTCAAGATCATGTTCGCCGAGCTTGCGCAGGTCGAGCTCGACCCCAAAGTGCCCCGGCAGGGCCACATGGTTGCGAAACCGCATCGTCTGGATCCGGCCGGTGGCATGGGCCGGGGCCGCGCCGACGTGGCTGCCCATCAGTTCGGGCGGGAAGAATTGCAGATAGCCGCGCTGGATTGCCACCCGGCTGACCGCGTCGATATTGTCGCTGGTCCAGAAGCGGTGGGTATAGCGAGCGATCCCGGCATCGATCCGCCCGCCGCCGCCGGCGCAGGCCTCGATCTCGACCGCCGGAAAATCACGCCGCAAGCGGGCCAACAGGCCATAGGCACCCAACACCTGCCGGCGGAACGATGGGCGCTCACCCGCGGCGGTCAGGTCACGGTTGTGATCCCATTTGAGGTAGCCAATCGGCAATTCATTCAGCAGCCCGGCCAGCCGCTCGTAAAGATAGTCGCGCACTTCATCCCGCCCCATGTCGAGCACCAACTGGTTGCGCGCCGTGATCAGCGGACGCCCCGCCACTTGCAACGCCCAGTCCGGGTGCGCGCGGTACAGCTCGCTGTTCGGGTTGATCATCTCCGGTTCAACCCAGAGGCCGAATTCCATGCCAAGGCTGGTGACATAATCCGCCAGCGGACCCAGGCCGCGCGGATACTTCACATCGTCCGGCCACCAGTCCCCAAGGCTGCTGGTGTCATCGTTGCGGCGATGGAACCAGCCGTCATCCAGCACGAACCGCTCGATCCCGGCCCTCGCCGCGGCATCGGCCAGGTCCTTGAGCGCAGCCTCATCGTGATCGAAGTAGAAGCCTTCCCAGGTGTTGAGATGGACCGGGCGGGGGCGCATCGCGGCGCCCGGCCAGTCCATGCGCGCGCGGATTGCGGCGTGGAAGTTCTGCGCCACGCCGTTGGCATCGGCGGCACAGGTGGCGAGCACTTCGGGCGAGGTCAGGCATTCGCCCGGAGCAAGCGAGATTTCGCCCGGCATCAGCGCTTCGCCCAGCTGCCACTGCCAGCGGCCATCGTCGACCCAGTCAATGAACTGGCAATGGTTGCCCGACCAGGCGAGCTGCGCACCGTAAGCACAGCCATCGGCCAGGACGACAGCCCCCGGCACGCAATCGTGCGAGGTCAGTCCGCGGCGATTTTCGCGCCGCCACTGGCTGCGGGTGAGTTGATCCTCGACAGCCACGAATTCGGTGTTGTGGCGGCCGGAGAACGAGCGGACCGTCCGCGCGTGATCGGGCAGCGGCAGGACGGCAGCGGCGAGCCACTGCACATCCAGCGGAGCGTGGCCCTGATTGGTGAGCGTGGTGGAAACGGTCAGGACATCACTGTGCGGATCGAGCGACAGCCTGGCCGTCACCGCAATTTTCGCTGCGACATCGGTAAGGGTCACGGCAACTTGCTGGCCGCTTTGCTCAACCGCACAGTCAGTGGCCTGGAAGGTCCAATCGCGGCCTTGGCGGTGGGCTCGCAGCCCGGGCTCACCAAACCAGCCCTGGCCCAGGCCGGGCACAAGGCTGAAGGGCTGGTCGAAATCGGGCGAGAAGCTGGGCGTTGGCCGGGTACTGCGCAGCACGGCAGCAGGCGTCACGCCATCAGGAAGTCTTGCCCCCCAATAGCACCACAACGGTGCCTCACCCGGCACCACTTCGAGGATCAGGGTGGAGGCATGACCGTGCAGGACTATCCAGGTATCGCTATGCGGCAACTGCGCGCCCTCGCCCTTCCTTGATCCGCCAGACCGCGAAAGCGGCCAGCAACATGCAAACCCCGGAAACACGCAGCACGTTGCGCGCATCGCCGCCCAGCAGCGGTTCATAGGCGAAGGTCATCGTGCCCGCAAAGATCAGCATTGGCACGCAGATGAACATGTTGAAGATGCCCATGTAGACCCCGGTCCGCTCGGGCGGGATCGTATCGGCCAGGATGATATAGGGATTGCCCATGATCGAGCCCCAGCCCAGGCCGATCCCGATCGCGGCAACGAACAGCAGTTCCTTCACACCAATCAGCGGGATTGCCAGCATGGCACAGCCCGAGAGCGTCAGGCACAAGGCATGCAAGCGCCCCGCGCCGAGCCGCCTTGCCAGCGGGGCCATCGACAGGGCCGCAACGAAGGCAATCAGATTGAAGAAGGCACCAACCTGGCCATTGGTCAGCACCGCTTCGCGATAAGCCGCCGTGCTGGCATCCGCCGTGCCATAGACCGAACGGCTGATCGAATTGGTGACATAGCCCCAATAGCCCGACATCGCATACCACTGGAACAGGCTCATCCAGGCCATCCTGCGCATGGCGGCGGGCATTTCCCGGATCGCGCTGAAGATCTCGCCAAGGGTGGCGGACGGGGTCTTGGGCAGTGCGGCGAGACGGGCACGCTCTGCCTCAGGCAGCTTGATTTCGGGGACGCGGGTGATCGACCACAGGATCGTTCCCAGCGAGAGGACAGCGCCGATCCAGAACGAGACCAGCGTAAAAGCAGGGATCCCGCCGCCTGCAGTTGCATCGCGGCTGAGGCCGAACAAGGTAACCAGCAAGGTCGGGCTCAAGTAGGCAAGGCACTGCGCCAGACCGGTGAACGCGCTCTGGCTCAGGAAGCCAAAGCCGCGCTGATCGGCTTCAAGCCGGTCATTCACATAGGCGCGATAAGGCTCCATCGTTACGTTGTTGCCTACGTCGAGCAGGAAAAGCAGCGAAAAGGCCATCAGCACCGAGGCAGAGAGCGGCATGAAAAAGAGGCCAAGCGCACACATCAGCGCACCGGCAAGGAAGTAAGGGGTGCGCCGTCCCCAGCGCGAGGAAGTGCGGTCACTCAGCGTGCCGATGATCGGCTGCACGATCAGCCCGGTCAGCGGGCCGGCGATCCCAAGCCAGGCAAAGTTCTTTTCCTCTGCCCCAAGGTAGCCCCAGATCGGCGACATGTTGGCCTGCTGCAGCCCGAAGCTGAACTGCAGGCCCAGGAATCCCAGGTTCATCTGCAGAATCTGCGCGATGCTTAGCTTCGGACGGGATCCGGCTGGGATCCCGGAAGCGGCGGGCATGGTGGCTGCGGTCATCGATCCAATCCCCTCGAACGGCGTTTTTGCGCCCGTATAAACGCAGCCTAGGCCTTGCGATCAGAGTTCGCAACAATCGATTGCAAGTACGCTTTACAGCCGTCCTTCGGCCCGTGCGCGGCGGCCATAGAGCGCTTCGAACAAAGGCGATGCCATCAGCGTGGTGACAATCGCCATGACCACCAGCATCGAGAACAGCGCCGGGGTGATGATCCCGCGCTGCAGGCCGATGTTGATCACGATCAGCTCCATCAGCCCGCGCGCGTTCATCAGCGCGCCAATGCCTGATGCCGTGGCATGATCTTGCCCCGAAAGCCGCGCGGCAAGGTAGCAGGCCCCACCTTTGGCGGCGATCGACAGTACCAGGATCAGCGCCGCCACGGCCAGCAGCGCCGGATCGGCCAGCAATGTCAGTTCGGTGTGCAAGCCCGAATAGGTAAAGAAGAACGGCAGCAGCAGGACCACGGTAACCGGTTCCAGCTTTTCGCGGATTGCCGCGGCCAGTTTCCCGCGCGGCATGGCTGTGCCGAGCAGGAAGCCCCCGAACACCGCGTGGATACCAACCGCGTCCATCGCCCATGCCGATAGCAGGAACAGCACGAGCACCAGCGCCAGCAGCGATTCATCAAGGCCGCCCTGCTCTGCCCGGGCACTCAGCCCCCGCAGCAGCCGCGGCGCCAGCAGCACCATGAACAGGGCAAAAGCCAGCCCGCCGCCAATCGCCAGCACAGCGACTTGGGGGCCATCACCAAAGCTGGCGAGCACCAGCGCAATCAGCACCCAGGCCCCGGCATCATCGATGGCCCCGGCAGAGAGCGACAGGGTGCCCAGCGGTGTGCCGGACAGGCCGCGCTCATGGATGATCCGCGCCAGCATCGGAAAAGCGGTGATTGCAATCGCCGCGCCCATGAACAGGGTCGCCTCGAACTGGGTGACCTTGGGCGTGAACAGCCCGCCGTGGCCAAGCAGCCAGGGCGCAATCGCCACGGCTACGCCAAACGGCGCGGCCATCCCGGCCAGCGAGACCGAGGCGGCGCCTTTTACGCCCCTGAAGAACTCGTCCCGATCAAATCCCAGCCCGACCAGGAACATGTAAAGCCCGACCCCGAACTGCGCGATCACGAACAGGATCGGCTTCGATTCCTTGGGGAACAGGAACGCCTGAACCTCTGGCGCCAGCGCACCGAACAGGCTGGGACCAAGCAGGACGCCGGCGATCATCTCGCCCACCACGCGCGGCTGGCCGAACCAGCGCTGCGCGGCCGTGCCGACCAGGCGGCAGGTCACCAGGATCACCGCCACTTGCAGGAAGAAGGCGATGGAAAGCTGAGTCGGGGTCATGAAGGCTCCCTAGCCGTGCGCGCCGAACTGGTTGGCAATGGCCGTGGTGATACGAAGGACCAGGGCATGGGCAGCAGCCAGCGGCTCGATATTGTCGCGATGGATTGCGCCATAGCCAACCGCGCCTTCATCCGGATAGTCGCTCGGCTCGGTGACGGCAAAATCATCCACACCCGGCGCGCTGGCCGGGAAGGCGCGGCGCAGCTGGGCCAGCGCATCGTCAATGCGCAGGGTGAAGACCATCTCGAGCACATCGTCGCGGCTGATGTCGTTGGCTCGGCTGAACGCCGGGACCGAGACGGCGCGAATGAACATGTGCTGGAACAAGGCCAGCCGCAGCGCCTGCAGCACGCCCAGCTCGCGCCGCACCTGCTCACGCCCCACCAGCGGTGCCTCATCCGGGATCAGCGCCAGCAGCTTGTGCAGCTTGAGCGCATCGACCCGCAGGCGCGAGGCAAAGCGACGGTAGACCCCGGTGCGATCGTCCTTGGTCAGGTATTCAGCCAGGGCAAGACAGGCATCGGCAATGCCCTCTTCATCCCCGCGATAGGGGCGGCTGGCCCAATAGGCCGAATTGAACAGTTCCCCATAGGCAGCCACGGTCTTGATCGAAGCGAGCGAATTGGCCGCGCGGACCAGCCGCACCAGCTGCCGCCCGCGATGGCTGTCGCGCAGCAGGGCAGCAATGGCTTCATAATTGCCATCGGCCGCCGTGCCGAAGCCAGCGATCACGTTAACCGGATAGCCCAGCTGCTGAAGCACGGCATTGTGCGGGATCGCGCGGATCTGGCGCAGGCTCATCGTCCGATCAGCGGCCAGGTCCGATTGGCGGCGGCTCTTGCGGCTGCCGGTCTCGTTGAGCAAGCCCAGGCCAAAGGCGGTGACTGCGCGGGCATAGGTCGCGCTGGCCAGATAGCCCTGCTGCACACGGCGAATCGCCCGGTAGAAATCGAGCGAAAGGTCAGTGCGGCGATAAAACGGGTCCGGCGCTGCAGCGGGATCGGCCTTGGCCGGGGCGAGTTCGGCAAAGCGGGTCAGCGTGGCATAGGCCAATTCGGGCGTGCCGAAGAACAGATAGCCATCGCCGCCCTGAAAGCTGACTTCCGGCTCAAGCGCGATGCCTGCCCGAACAAACCGCCGCCGCGCCCAGGGCGAAAGCGGCCATTCCAGCCGGTCGGCAAAACTGCCTGGATGGGCACCGCGGCCCATGGATTCGCCGTGGGTGTTGAAGATCAGCGCTGCAACATCGGTCAGGCCGTTGGCCGCCATCGCCTCGGACAGGCGGCCTTGCAGGCGCTCAATTGCCAATGCCGCCGGGATCTGCCCGACAAAGCGCCCGGCATCGGAAAAGCCGGTCTGGATCGAAACACGCCCGCGCCGCCGGGCATAGGCCTGGTAATGGGGTTCGGACAGCACCGCATCAAGGAACCGCCCGCCATGCTCCAGCGCGGATTCGGTTTCGAACAGCGGTGAAACGTCAACCTTGTCCGCCACCCCGAACAGCTCGGCAAAGTAAAGCGCAGACAGGATCGTCGTCGGCTCTTCGCACTCAGCCACCAGCATCCGCACCGGGGTGTCGGCATCAACGTGGTGCAGGATCTGCGCGATCAGAAGGAACTGGCGCACCGCCGTGCTGTTCTCGATCGCCAGCGCCGCCATGTTGGCGCGCAGCGGCTTTACGCTGCCCAGCAGCTCGCGCAGCCGTGCCAGCGCGGCCTGGCTCGCAAGGTCCAGTTTGCCATCGGGATCAATCCGGCGGCGGATCGCATTCTGCAACTGGCTGGCGTTCACCCGGAAGTGAATCCAGCCCATGCCAAGGCCATCGGCCCGCATCGCGGACACGACCCGCAGCAGCGCCTCGGCGGTATCATCATCAGCCTTTGCGGCGCGATCATCCAGTTCGGCGATCACGGACGCCAAGCTGGTAAGCTTGTCCGCGTGATCGGCAGTAAAGGCATTGGCCGCTGCGGAGAGCGCCGCAGGATCGGAAAGATCCGCAGCAAACGAAGCAGCCTGCCCTGCGGCATAGGCCGAGGCGCGCGCCAGATCGGCTGCAAGGTCGGGCGCCGCGGATTCAAGCGCGGCTGCGTAACCCGCCAGACGCTGGGCCTTTTCCGACAGTCGGTAGCGCAGCGAGGTGGCCCAGGTGATGTCGGTACGCCCATCCATGTCATAGCCGACCCAGCTGGCCAGCCGCAGCGGGACCGGGGCAAGCTGGCGCCATTGATCCGGCCAGCGGCGACGGGCAGCAGCAAGCAGCAGACCAGTAATGCGGTCGCGCGCGCCGTGGGCATGGGCCAGCGCGGTCATTGCCAGAGCATGTTCGCCATCAAGCGTGATCGGCGCACGCGCTGGCGAGGCAACGCAGGTCGTGCTCTGGCCAATCGTATCAGCAGATGCGGAAGCAGCAACAGCCTCGCTCTGCGCGGGCGAGAGCAGGAAGGTCGGATGCGCGGTAAAGACGACATGCGCCAGCGGCTTGGCCCAGCGCGCCGCGAAGGCCGCAAAATCTGCCTCATCTTCGATGAGGCGGGCAATGCTGGCATCGTTCACGGCCGGATCGACCGGCCCCACCAGGCGCGCCAGCCGCTCTGCGCGCGATTGCAGGCCATGGCACTCCAGCTCAGCGACCAGGCCCTCAAGCTCACCCAGTGTCAACTGGCCGCTTTCAAGCTGGCGCGACAGTTCCAGCCCCAGCTGGAACACCGGATTGAACAGCGGCGTCTCAGCCGTGCGGACGTGCAGCTCTTGCAGGCGAGCGTCTAATGCTGCGAGGCTTGTCATCGATACTTCCCTCACCCCAACGCCGCTCGCCCTGAGCCTGTCAAAGGGCCGTTCCTCTTACTTTGAGCAGCTGGCGCGCGACCCAAGAACAAGAGCGGTGTTTCGACAAGCTCAGCACGAGCGGGGATAGGGTTCATGGCCTAGCGGGCCAGTGCAGCCGCAGATCGGGCCGCTGCTTCGATCGCGGCAACATCGGGCTCACCCTTGCCAACCAGCCACGAACCGCCACAGCACAACACGGAATCAAGCGAGAGCCAGTCAGCCGCGGTTGCCGCAGTGATCCCGCCCGTAGGACAGAACCGGACCGATCCGAACGGCCCGGAAATCGCTTTCAATGCCGGGATGCCGCCGTTGGCTTCGGCCGGGAAGAACTTGAACCGATCGAGCCCCAAATCGAGCCCGCGCATGATGTCCGACGGCGTGGCAACGCCGGGCAGGAACGGCACCTTGGCCGCTTCAGCCGCACGGGCAAGCGGCTTGGTCAGGCCGGGCGAAACGATAAATTCGCTGCCCGCCGAAAGCGCATCGTCGAGCGCATATTCATTCAGCACCGTGCCGGCGCCAACCAGCGCGCCGGGTACGGTCTTCATCGCGCGGATCACGTCGAGCGCGGCGGCAGTGCGCAGGGTCACTTCCAGCACCGGCAGGCCGCCGCGCACCAGGGCTTCGGCCACTGGCACGGCATGGGCCACGTCCTCGATCACCAGGACCGGGATGACCGGGGCTAGACGCATGACCTCTTCGATAGCTTTCATGACAGATGTTCCGCTGCATAGGCGGCCGCGGCCCCGTAAAGGCCGGGCTGGGGATGGGTGATAAGTTTGACCGGCAAGGCTGCCATCAACTCGCTGAAGCGCCCCTTGGCGCGAAAACGCTCGGCAAAGCCGGAACGGAGAAGGGTATCGCGAATGCGCAGCCCAAGCCCGCCAGCAATGACCACGCCGCCCGCGCCCTGGGCCAGGGCAATATCGCCAGCCACAGCGCCCAGTGACAGGCAGAACCGGTCAACCGCGGCGGCGGCGAGGCTGTCTTCACCCGAGAGGCCCAGCTGCCACAGCGACTTGTCGTCGGTCGGCTGGATCGCACGTCCCTCCATGCCGGCAAGCGCCTCATGGATATCGACCAGGCCCGGACCGGACACCACCCGTTCAACCGACACCCGGCGATAGCGCTGGCGAAGTCGAGCAAGGATGGCATCCTCAATCGAATCGAGCGGGGCGAAATCGATATGCCCACCTTCCGTTGGCTGGACCCGGTAGTCGCCCTCCCCATCGCGCCAGACGTGAGCCACGCCAAGACCAGTGCCAGGGCCGACAATCGAAATCGTACCACTGGCCGGGAGGCTGGTTTCCGGCCCGGTCAGGTGGACGAAATGCTCATCCCCGGCGCGGGCCACGGCATGGCCGACAGCGCCGAAATCGTTGACCACGGTATAGCGCGACACGCCCAGCTTTTCCGGGATCAGCGCCGGGCGGATGATCCAGGGGTTGTTGGTGAAGCGGATCACCTCACCCCCAACTGGGCCAGCCACGGCAATCGCCACGGCATCGGGCAGCGAGCCGCCCTGCAGGCGTGCAAAATCTTCCCATGCAGTCTGGAAGCTTGCATGATCGCGGGTGTGCAGCGTGGCCGGCTCGCCCAGTTCGATTTCGCCGTCATCCCGGACGGTGGCCAAGGCAAAGCGCGCATGGGTCCCGCCGATATCAACCGTGACCAGCTGCATCAAAGCCCGCCTTCTGCCAGCATCGCTGAACCGCCCCGCTCTGCCCCATCGGCAAAGCGGCGGAACATGCCGAACAGCTCGCGCCCCATGCCCGTGGCTTCAGCCGGCGGCGTGGCCGGCTGGCGGCCCGAAAGGTCAGCCAAGATTTCAAGGCTGCCGGTATTGCCGCAGAGCCGGATGATATCGCCATCCTGGACCAGCGCCAGCGGCCCGCCGCCGAGCGCCTCGGGCGTGACATGGATCGCTGCGGGCACCTTGCCCGACGCACCGCTCATCCGGCCATCGGTGACGAGCGCGACACGGAAGCCCTTGTCCTGCAGGACACCCAGCGGCGGGGTCAGCTTGTGGAGTTCGGGCATGCCATTGGCGCGCGGTCCCTGGAAGCGGACGACGACGACAACGTCGCGGTCGAGCTCGCCCGCCTTGAACGCAGCTTGCACGCCTTCCTGGCTGTCAAACACGCGGGCGGGGGCTTCGATGGTATAGCGTTCGGGATCGACGGCCGATGTCTTGAACGTGCCGCGGCCCAGGTTGCCGGTGACCAGCCGCATCCCGCCATCGGCCTGGAAAGGATTGGCAACGGGCGCAAGGACGGCATCGTCGCCGCTCTGTTCCGGTGCGGGCTTCCAGCCCAGCGCATCGCCTTCCAGCGTCGGTTCGGAAGCATAGGCTGCCATGCCGCCCTCGGCGACCGTCAGCACGTCGCCATGGATCAGGCCCGCGCCCAGCAGTTCGCGCACGACAAAGCCGATCCCGCCAGCGGCGTGGAAATGGTTCACGTCGGCACCGCCATTGGGATAGACCCGCGCGATCAGCGGAACCGCGGCGGAGAGTTCATCCAGGTCTTGCCAATCGAGCACGATCCCGGCCGCGCGGGCCATCGCGGGCAGGTGGAGCGCATGGTTGGTCGAACCGCCCGTGGCCAACAGGCCAACCGCGGCGTTGACGATCGCCTTTTCATCCACCACCCGCGCCATCGGGCGATAGTCCTGGCCTTCGCGGCCGATCTCGGCCAAGCGGTGCACGGCCTTGCGGGTCAGCGCCGAACGCAGCGGGGTGTTGGGCGGAACAAAGGCCGATGCGGGTACGTGCAGCCCCATCAGCTCCATCATCATCTGGTTCGAATTGGCCGTACCATAGAACGTGCAGGTGCCGGGCGCGTGATAGCTGGCGCTTTCGCTTTCCAGCAGGTCATCGCGGGTCGCCTTGCCCTCGGCATAGAGCTGGCGGATCTTCTGCTTGTCCTTGTTGGCCAGCCCCGTGGGCATCGGCCCGCCGGGCACGAAGATCGCCGGCAGATAGCCAAAGCGCAGCGCGCCGATCACCTGGCCGGGCACGATCTTGTCGCAGATGCCCAGGATCGCCACGCCATCGAACATCGCGTGGCTCAGCGCGACTGCGGTGGACAGTGCGATCACATCGCGGCTGAACAGCGAGAGTTCCATGCCGTCCTGGCCTTGGGTCACGCCATCGCACATCGCCGGAACGCCACCTGCCACCTGCATGGTCGCGCCGACTTCGCGGGCGTAGAGCTTCATCGCTTCCGGATAGCGGCCATAGGGCTGATGCGCCGAAAGCATATCGTTATAGGCAGTAACGATCGCCAGGTTTGCCCCGCGCCCGCTCTTGATTGCGCCCTTGTCCTCCTGCGCTGCGGCAAAGCCGTGGGCCAGGTTGGAACAGGACAGCGCATTGCGGTTCGGAAAGCGCTCCGCCTCGCGGTCCATCAGTTCAAGATAGCGCCGACGGCTGTCGGCCGATTTTTCGATGATCCGCGCGGTAACGCGCTCGATCGCGGGATGCAGGTTAGTCATGCCAATGAACTCCGTCGCGCTCGGTCAGCGCGATTGCCGCAGACGGTCCCCAGGTCCCGGCAGTGTAAGCCTTGGGGGTAACTCCGTGTTCCCCCCACGAGGCGCGAATGGCGTCGATCCAATCCCACTGGGCCTCCACCTCGTCGCGGCGGACGAACAGGGTCTGATCGCCCTCGATCAAATCAAGCAACAGCCGCTCATAGGCGATCCGCTTGGTCGTGCCGGCAAAGGCATCCTGCATGCGGATATCCAGCGGCACTTCGCGCAGACGCAACCCCTCGCGGTCGAGCCCCGGCACCTTGGCCATTAGCGAAAGAGTGATGTTTTCCTCTGGCTGGATGCCGATGACCAGCCGGTTGGGTTCGCTGCGCGCGCCCTTTCCGGCAAAGATCGAATGCGGCACGCTGCGGAACTGCACGACGATCTCGGTCCGCCGGGTCGGCAGGCGCTTGCCGGTGCGCAGATAGAACGGCACGCCCTTCCAGCGCCAGTTATCAAGGTGGGCCTTGATCGCCACAAAGGTCTCGGTGTCCGAATCCTTGCCCAGCTCTTCATCATAACCCGGCACGGCCCCGCCGCCGATCGCACCGGCGCGGTACTGGCCGGTCACCGTCTCATCCGGTCCGACCAGGCGGAGCGAACGCAGCACCTTGACCTTTTCATCGCGCACGGCGGTGGCATCAAAGCTGCTGGGTGGCTCCATCGCCACCAGCGCGAGCAGCTGAAGCATATGGTTCTGCACCATATCGCGCAGCGCGCCCGAGCCATCGTAATAACCGACCCGCGATTCCAGCCCGACCGTTTCGGCAACGGTGATCTGGACATGGTCGATATGCGCCGCATTCCACAGCGGCTCGAACAGGATATTGGCAAAGCGCAGGGCCAGCAGGTTCTGGACCGTTTCCTTGCCGAGGTAGTGGTCGATCCGGAAGATCTGCTCTTCGCTGAAAGCGCTGGCGACCGCATCGTTGATCAGGCGACTGGTTTGCAAATCGGTGCCCAGCGGCTTTTCAAGACCGATCCGCGCTTTATCGCTGGCCAGTCCCGAGGCCGCCAGCCCGGCAATTGTCGGCTCGAACAGGGCGGGTGCGGTTGAGAGGAAGATCGCGAGGCCTTCATCAACCGGCCCGACCTTCTTGGCCAGGGCCGCGTAGCCACTCTGGTCCGTCGCATCGAGCGGTTGGTAGTGCAGACGATTGAGGAAAGTACCCATCCCGCCTCGGCGCTCTGCCGGCAGGAACTTCTCAAGCGCTTCGCGCGCGAAGTTGCGATAGCTGGCATCGTCCATGTCCTGACGGGCCGTGCCGATGATCCGAAGATCCTCGGCCACCAGCTTGTCGGCATGGAGCGCGCAGAGCGAGGGGAGCAGCATCCGCTGCGCCAGATCCCCGGTCGCGCCGAACAGCAGCAGACTATCCGATCCGCGGTTCATGGTTCTGCGCCTCCCCTCGGGTCACGAAATTGCGTCAAACACGCTGCCGGATACCGGATTCGGTCCCCGACGGCGAGTTTGGCGTAGTCAGCCTGTTGCGCGGCGGCAACCCGGTCAGGGGCGGGAAAACGTATGCAGCATGCGCAATCGGGCAAGGCGTGCCCTGTTGCCCCCGTTGCGGGCCAGGCCGAACCGGAGCCGCTGGCGGCAAGAACTACCAGATAGGGATTCTGCCGTAACGCCATTGCAAACGCGCCTTGGGGTTTGCCGGTTAGGACAGCCCACGGATGTTTCAGAAAATCCGGAGCCGCAAATGACCGCGACGTCACGCCTATTCCGGCCTCGCCCCCAAGAGGCCCACTGCGCAATTGCCCGAAAGACCAAGCCATGACGATCCGTGTCCTCGTCGTTGACGATTCCGCGACCATGCGGGCGATCCTGATGTCGCGGCTAAGCAACGAGCCAGACATTTCTGTGGTCGGCACCGCGGCCAACGCCGCCGAAGGCCGCGAACTGATCAAACGCCTTGATCCCGATGTCGTGACACTCGACATCGAAATGCCCGGAATGAACGGCCTCGATTTCCTTGAAAAACTGATGCAGCTGCGACCGACCCCGGTAATCGTCGTGTCCGGATCAACCGAGGCGGGAAACAACGTCACCGCCCGCGCGCTCGCATTGGGCGCGGTCCATTGCTACGCCAAATGCGATCGCTCGGGCGGACTGCCGCTGAATGACAACGGCCGACTGGCCGACCTGATCCGGGAAGCCGCGCAGGTTCGGTTTGGCGGACGCGCGGCGGTTGCTGCCAGCCCCGCCGTCGGCTCAACCATCGATGCCAGCAAGGCCAAGGTCATCGCGATCGGTGCCTCGACCGGCGGGGTGGAGGCGCTGCAGGTTCTGCTCCGCAATTTCGGCCCGGACTGTCCCCCGACGCTGGTGGTCCAGCATGTCCACGCCCGCTTTGCCCCGGCCATCGCCCAGACGCTTGACCAGGTCAGCAAGGCCCGCGTGCAACTGGCCGAACCCGACCTGCCGCTGCGCACTGGCCATGTTTATCTGGCTCCGGGGGATCGCCACCTCCTGTTGGGTGGTACCAACCAGCTCCATACCAAGCTTCGCACGGGCGAACTGATTTCAGGCCATCGCCCCAGCGTTGACGCCTTGTTCCATTCGGTCGCCAAGGTGGCCGGAGCCAATGCGGTGGGCGTGCTGCTGACCGGAATGGGCGCCGATGGCGCGAACGGCCTGCTGGCAATGGCCCGGGCCGGCGCTCCGACCATTGCCCAGGACGAAGCATCCTGCACCGTCTTCGGCATGCCCCGCGCCGCAATCGAACTGGGCGCGGCCCAGGCCGTCCTGCCCTTGCAGCGGATTGCCAGCCAACTGCTGCGCGGGCGCCAAACCAGCCAAGCGGCATGATCGTCGGGTGCCGCTGGATTAAGACGCACCGTCCCCGAGCGCTTTGCCGCGGCTCCGGATGTTCGGAGCGCCATGCAGGACCCGGTTAGCGCGCTTGGCCTTGCTTGCTGATCAAGCCAATCAGGGAATCAAGGATGGGATCATGCGGTGCTTGGGCAAGGGTGATTGCGCTAACCGAATAACGCGCGCCATCTGCCAATGGTATGGGCAGGACAGCAAGATCCCGGGCAATGGGCTGCGCGCGAACGAAGGGTTCGGGCAAAAGGGTTATCAGGCCACCCTCGGCAGCGAGTGACAGGCAGGCGCTGAGGCTCAGGATCCGATAGTGCGGAAAGCCCGCGCGGCGGTATCGCCCCTCGATCGCGGCGGGAATGGCCGCGCGATAGAGTGGGTCATAGCCAGGTATCGCCCATTGCTGGGCAAGCAATTCGTCCGGCGAACAATCCGTTCGCAGCACGGGATGGTCTGCACGCAGAACCGCGACATACGGTTCGTCGATGATCTGCGTAATCCGGAACGATTGCCGATCAGGCAGAGTGCCGATCAGGTTGGAATGGTAAAGCAGCAATTCCACTTCGCGCCGTCGCAGCCGCGCAAAGGCCAGATCAGGCGGCATGGTTTCGGCGGTTATGCGAACATCGGGATGAATTTTGTAAAACGCTGCCAGCGCCGCCGCCAGCGAGGCCTCTATCACGGCCGGCCCGGCAATGAGCCGGATATGCTGCGCACCTGATGAGACATCGTCACGGACCTGGCCAGCGAAAGCCAGCAATTCCTCAGCGCGCAAGGCCAGTCGATGCCCCGCTTCGGTCGGGCTGACCACACGGGTCGTGCGGTCGAACAACGGGCTGCCCAACTCCTGCTCAAGCTGTTGCAGTGACTTGGTCAATGCCGAATTCGTTACGCCCAGTTCCTCTGCCGCGCGCGAGAAACTCTCATTGCGGTAAACCGACAGGAAGCGGCGCAGTCGCGTCAGATTGAGGTCCATGTTCCTAAAGATACATAATGGCGCACCATTATTCAATTAAGTTACAGGACGGTGCGACCTAGGCTCTGGCAAAGATAGCGGGGGCGCAGATGACCATTGATCAATTCATGGACCAGAACTGGGTGGTAATCACGCTTGCTGCATTTGGTGCGGGCATGGTCCTTGAACTTGTTGCCATCGGCCTGCTGCGCCGCAAGGGGGCCGTTCCGCTGAAGGATTCGGGACTTTCCATCTTCCTGGGCCTGGCCAGCGATCCAGTGAATGCCATCTTTGCCTTCATCACCAACGCGGCATTGTTTGGTGTTGCGCCCTTTGCCATCGCAGACATTCCCAACACCTGGTGGACATTCGCCCTGTGCTTCGTCCTGGATGACTTGCGCTTCTATGTGCACCACCGCATTTGCCACCGCGTCCGTTGGGGCTGGGCGATGCATGTTGTTCATCACAGCTCCACGAATTATAATATGCCGATCGCGCTGCGGCAAAGCTGGATGAAGCATTTCACCGGCACAATGATGCTCAAGATTCCGCTGATCCTCATTGGCTTTGATCCGGTGCTGGTGATCTTTTGCGGCGTCCTGAATGCGACCTATCAGTTCTTCCTGCACACGCAGGCAATCGATCGGTTGCCGCGCTGGTTTGAATACATCTTCAACACGCCCAGCCACCACCGCGTGCACCATGGGCGGAACGCGAAATATCTCGATGCCAATTATGCCGGAACACTCATCATTTGGGATCGGATGTTTGGGACCTTTGTGGAGGAAGATCGCGCAGAACCGGTTGATTTCGGGCTGGTCAAGAATCTCGACACCTACAATCCCGTGACGATCCTGACGCATGAATATGTCGGGATTGCCCAGGATGCGCTCAAACCGGGGCTAAGCCTGCGGCAGCGGTTTTGCTACGTCTTTGCTCCGCCGGGATGGAGCCATGATGGGTCGCGCCATACCTCTGAAGACATCAAGCGCATCGCCGGGGTTTTGCCGCCAGAGTCCCCCTTGCCAAAGCTTGCAGAGCGATGATGCCGGCACACTATGCCCTGTCGGATGCAGCAATCGTGCTGGTCGCCGCCTGGGCCGCACCAGCCCTTTGGCTAAACCGGAAAATACTGCCAGCCGTTGCGATGGCCTGTTTCGGTCTTGCAGCTAGTATTGGCGTGGTACGGTTTGGCGCGGATTTGCAAGCCGAGCTAGCGGCAGTCCACGCAGCCGGCTCTCTGGTGCTGGGTCTGGCCGCGGCTCTAATGCTGGCAGCGGCCTGCTTTTGGCACCACAGCCAGCGCCGCCAAGGGTATCTTGCGTTTGCGGCCCTGGCCGCCGCCGCCGGGACATACTTTGTGGCCCCAACGTTCATCGGTCCATTGTTCGTGCTGGCACTGACCGGGGCGCTGCTGGTCCGCATTGTACAGGTTTTTCGGTCCGGTTCGTCCTGGTTCGGCCCGGCCGGTCTTACAATCCTGCTGCTTGACACCCTCCTGATCCGGCGAGCCCCCTGGCTTGCGGAGGCGAGCGCTTGGCACGCCTATCACCTGCTCATCGCGCTGGGTATGCTGGCGCTCACGCGGGTGGATCTGCACGATCGGGCCCAATCGACCTGATGCGATGGGACTGGATGGTGAGCCCTGCTGGGTTCGAACCAGCGACCTGTCCGTCATCACGAGCACTGAGCTGCGCGCTCAGTTGGGGGGTGACAGGATGACAGGACCCGCGTTGCGCTACGCCCTCGACCGCGCCGGCATCGTCCGTGTGGGTCAGTGGAAGGAGACCATCAATGATGGCTGGGGGCGCCAAAAGGTGACTGCGTATTCCGTTCGCAATCAGGCTGAGTGGAAAACAGCTGGCACAGCGCTTCTGCGCAATGAGATCGATCGGGCGACGAGGGAGGAGAAGGATGCCGCACTCTACGGTGGCGCCCATCAGGCTTGATCGCCCAAGGTGGGCGCGCCGTTTACGGTCGGCGATTAAGCGCCGGGCCCTCTGGGCCATTTGGGCCCCCTCCGTTACCCCATATATAGATCAAATCTCCGATTTGAACTTACTGCAGAGTAGGGATTAGGGGCCAAAGGACCCAAAGGACCTAAATGGGAGAGTGCCGCCGCCGCTGTTGAGCGAAGACGAAGAAATCTGACGGTTACATGTTCAAGTTGCAGTTTGTTGCACGTTGGTGCTCGATCAAGTGCCTGCTGAAGCACTCGCCATCGCGCGCGTGCGCGAGGCGTGCGTTCTGCGCGCTCCTTGGGCGCCGCCAGAGGGCGAGGTCATCCCATTATTGCTATCATGAAGGGTTGTGTCTCGCGCGCGTGCGCGTAGTTCTCGGAAAAGGTTACGATAGTCTCCGCGGGTTGCGCAGGCTGCTGGTGCAACCGACGCAGGATCAGACCGGTGCCAGCTCGTAAGTTGACATCAGCGCGGCCTCAGCGAGGGCATCCTGGATCGCCGTGATGAACTGATCAGTTGCCCGCTCCCAGCTGAACTGCTGGCCAAATACCGCAGCGGCACTGCGATCAAGCGTCAAAGCCTTGAGTACTGCCTGTCCGAGATCTACGTCGCACACCCCGACCGTCGCGGGCATTTCATCGCTTGCTCCGCGACCATTCGGACCAAGGATATCAATCGGACCCTGAACCGGATAAGCTGCGACCGGCACGCCAGACGAAAGCGCCTCGATCACGACCAACCCAAATGTGTCGGTCAGGCTGGGAAACACGAAGCAGTCAGCGGTTCGATAGGCTGCGGCAAGCTCTTCGCCAGCCATCGCTCCCATGAAATATGTCTCCGGATATAGTGCTCTCAGTCGATCAATATCAGGGCCATCGCCAACGATTACCTTCGATCCCGGCAGGTTTGCGTCAAGAAAGGCCTCCAGGTTCTTCTCTGGGGCAACACGGCCAACATTGAGCAGGATTGGTCTGGGCAGGTTCGCTATTCGCGGATGAAGTTCGCCGATCGGGCTGAACAGCCAGTGATCCACCCCGCGCCCCCATGGACGGACCTGGGCGATACCGCGCTGGCGCAACTCTTGCTCAAGGCTCTGCGTGGCAGCAAGAACCGCGCGGCTGGATTTATGGAAGCGGCGCATCACCGGCCAGAACACATCCTCACTCAGACCCGTCCGCACGGCAGCATATTTGGGAAACTGGGTGTGGAAGGCCGAAGTGAACGGGATTTTGTGCGACCTGCACCACCCGCGCGCACTCCACCCAATCGGGCCCTCGGTCGCAATGTGCACGATGTCCGGCTTGAATTTCTTCAGCATCCGGCGGGTTGTGAAACGCGGAGCCATCGCGAGGCGGATGGATGCATACCCCGGCATCGGCATGGTTGCGAAGTTTTGGGGCGTGATCAGTTCCACTTCGTAGCCCCGCCTGTCCAACTCGGCTACCGTCGCGGCCAAGGTTCGAACTACGCCGTTGACCTGCGGAAACCAGGCATCGGTTGCAATGGCGATCCTCACGCGGTTACCCCCTCGGCTGACAGTGCATTTGCGTCAGCCGGTGCTGCTCCTTCGGCACCCCAATGGATAATCCGCATGGCACCATCGGCCTCTTCGACCAGCGCAGTGCAACTCTCGACCCAATCGCCATCATTATAATAGGTTATGTTGCCAATCTGCCGGATCTCGGCACAATGGATGTGTCCGCAGACGATCCCGTCCATGTTCCGTTCGGCCGCCTCGTGGGCCAGCGCTTCTTCAAAGCTGCTGACATAGGCCACTGCATTTTTGACCTTACGCTTTAGATGGGCAGCAAGCGACCAATAAGGCAAATGCAGCCGTTTGCGCACGGCGTTGATCACGACATTGGCACGCAGCAGGATGCGGTAAGCAAGGTCACCAAGAAAGGCGAGCCAGCGGGCGTAAAGAACGACGGTGTCAAAGCTGTCCCCATGGGTCACCAGCAGTCGGCGGCCATCGGCAGTGCGGTGGACCGCCTCAAGTGCAATCTCGATCCCGCCCAGGCTCATCCCGGCGTAATCCCGGAACATCTCGTCATGATTGCCGGCGACCAATACAACGCGGGTTCCCCGGTGCGCCATTTTCAGAACGCGGCGGACGACTTCGTTATGCGCGTCAGGCCAATACCAGCCGCTCCGCAGCCGCCAGCCGTCGACGATATCGCCAACCAGATAGAGCGTCTCGCAGTCAATCGAACGCAGGAAGTCGACCAGCATAGTCGCGTTGCAGCCGCGGGTGCCTAGGTGGACATCCGATACCCAAACAGTGCGATACTTGCGTTTGGGGCGGAAACCCTTGGGATCGGGTCCAAGCAGCCATGCCGGCACCGGGCGGTTGCCACCCCCGTCCTGGCTGCCATCAAGCCCTAGTTCACACTGATCTTGCAGTCGGTCGCGTACAAGCATGGCCCATCTCCATCCCTTTCCTGACGCGCAAATGCCATGCGCAAGTTGCGCCGACATGACGGGACGGAGTCAGTTTGATTACAGCGACTGCCGCTTGATCACCGGCTTCAACGAGAGGTGATCGGCGAGCAGTTTGAGGTCTTTTTCGACAACCTCGGTTGCCAGCGGGGTAATAGCGGGTGCCAGCGAGAGAACCAGTTGGCCCTTTGTTGCCAACAGTTCGGCGCTCGAAAACAGCTGTGGGGCCAGCCCCGTCAACCTGCGGCACAAGCGGATGCTCAGGCCCCAGGCAACCGCCTGATGTATCTCTTCCGGCTTGGCCAGAAGCTCGATGTCGACCGGAATTTCGCGGTTCACATTGGCCAGCAGGCAAGCTGCCAACATGGCACGCCCCGCACCGCAGATGCCGATCCAGCGCTTATGGAGCGCCCAATCGACCACTGTCACGCTACGGAGATTGGGTTCGATCTGCTGGCTGGCAATCGCCAAGATCGTTGCCGAAAGACGCAGGTTCTCCTGATCGTAGTCCGACGATCCAACGACACCCGCCGTCCAACCGGCAATCATCGCGGCGACAGCCGGAGAGGCTCCCATCGGCTCGGCAAAGGTGCGGACACCCGCAGCAAAAGGGTCGGCCCGGCGCTGAGCAGACGGGAGGTCATTGAAAATCAGCCCTTCGCGCAAGCCCCAGCCAGAAAACACCACATGCTCAGGCTTGGTCGTGGCAATCAGCGCCGCGAGCAGAGCCGCAGTATCGGGTAGCGCGGCCAAACGGCTAGGTGAAACACCCGGCACACCCGGCATGACAGTATTGCGTTGCAACTTCCGGCACAATGTCAGCAGCGCTTGGGGTTCCATTGCCAAGCCGTGCGGGTCGTCAATCGGCGATCCGATCATGTGCTGATGATAGCGTGCCAAAGCGCGCAACGAGCCGCCAACGAGGTAAAGCGTCTCCCCGGGCCCGCAGCGGCTTTCAGTTCCCTCGATCAGCTTTTCGACCTTGCGCTTGAACTTGGCCGGCCCATCGCTGCGCATCGCCGGCAGGCGCAATGTGCCAAGCGGCAAGCTGCTGCCATGCTCGTATCGGGTACCGGCAATGTGAACGAGTTCAAGGCTGCCTCCGCCTAAGTCGGCGACTACGCCGCTCGCTGCGGGGAAGGCTCCGGCAACCCCCGCAGCGCTGGTAAGCGCCTCTTCCTCACCAGTGATCAGCTTGGGCGCGAGACCGAGTGCGGCCACGCGTTCGAGAAAGGCTTGGCCGTTCGAAGCATCACGGGTGGCTGCTGTCGCAACGGTATGGACCCGAGTGATGCCGCGCGCCCGAAGCAAGGCTGCGTATCGTCCGAGGGCAGCCAAAGCCGAATTCATGGCCTTGTCAGAAAGCTTTCCATTTTCCGCCACGCCCTTGCCAAGCTTGGCGGCGACCTTTTCATTAAGCAGCTCAACCGGCGCTCTTGGCGGCCCGCCATAAATGACCAGGCGCACTGTGTTAGAGCCGATGTCGATAACGGCCTGCTGGTCGGCAGGGGCGCCGTTTGAATTCCTGTCCCGCAATTTCATCGATGCCCCCTCAGGCAGCGCCGCGCCGCAGCGCCAGCTTCGGCACCTTGTGCCCATTGGTCAATGCAGCCCCACGCCCTGAGAGCGAGGGGTTGGTCATAAAGTAGTTATGAAGGTTGAACGGCTCGTCCACCTTGCCGACGCGCCGGTAGCTGCCAGTCTGATCTAGGATCCAGCTTTGCTCGGTATCGATCAAGTTAGCGACCATCACCTGGTCCAATACCTGCCGATGGACCGTGCGGTTACGGATCGGCACTAGCAGTTCGACCCGGCGATCAAGATTGCGGGTCATTCCATCGGCCGAGGAGATGAAGACTTTCGCCTTGGCGCTGGGGAGCGGCTTGCCGCAAGCGAATGCCCAGATCCGGCTATGCTCCAAGAAACGGCCGATGATCGACTTGACTGTAATATGCTCCGAAAGACCCGGCACGCCCGGTCGCAGACAGCAGATCCCGCGCACCACAAGGCTGATATGCACACCCGCTTCGCTGGCGGCGTAAAGGCGGTCGATAAGGCGCGGATCGGTGAGCGAGTTAAGCTTGGCCCAGATTGCAGCCGGCTTGCCGCGCCGGGCATTTTCAGCCTCGGCGTCAATGCAGTCATAAAGCATCTCGCGCATACCGATCGGGGACAGAGTTAGCAGCTCGGTACGCTGCGGCTCGACGTAGCCTGTAACGAAATTGAACAGCTTACCCGCGTCGCGCCCGGCTCGCGGGTCGGCGGTGAAGAAGCTTAGGTCAGTATAGGTCCGGGCCGTGACAGGGTGATAATTGCCAGTGCCGAAATGACAGTAGGTGCGATGCACCTTTCCCTCGCGGCGGACGACCATGGAAACCTTCGCGTGGGTCTTCCAATCGACGAAGCCATAGATCACCTGGATCCCGGCCCGCTCAAGCTGGCTGGCCCAGTGCAGGTTTTGCTCTTCGTCAAACCGGGCTTTCAATTCGACCACGGCAGTGACGGCCTTGCCAGCTTCGGCAGCTGCGATCAGCGCTGCGATGACGGCAGATTGCTTACCAGCCCTGTAGAGCGTCTGCTTGATCGCCACGACGTCGGGATCAGAAGCAGCCTGACGCAGGAAATCCACCACCACCTCAAAGCTTTCATAGGGGTGATGGATAATGATATCCTTCTCACGGATCGCAGCGAAACAATCGCCGTCGTGTTCGCGGATCCGTTCAGGGTAGCGAGGGCTATAGGGTGCGAACTTCAGGTCGGGGCGGTCCTCGTCAACCAGGGCCGACAGGCCGCCGATGCCAACCAGCCCGCCGGTCTTTTGCACCATTGCATGGTCAAGCCGAAGCTGCTCGCGCAGCAGCTGTTCCACCGCAGGGTCGATATCGTCCTGCAATTGCAGCAGAATAACCCGTCCACGGCGCCTCCGCTGGATCGCAGTCCGGAAATAGCGGACCAGATCCTCGGCATCGTCTTCGACTTCCAGATCGCTGTCACGCAGGATCCGGAACACGCCATGGCCCAGTAGACGGAACCCCGGGAACAATAGTGGGGCATTCCGGCAGAGTAGGTCCTCGATGCTGATATATGTCGCTTGCGGGCCGGGCAAACGGATGAAGCGGGGCAAGGCCTGGGGGATCAGCACCATTTCCATGACGGGTGAGCCGTCGCTCGACCGGACCAGCGGGAAAAGAATACCCATTCCCTGGTTCGCGATGAAGGGGAACGGATGTGCCGGGTCGATCGCCTGCGGCGTGATCACCGGCACGACATGTTCCATGAAGTAATCACGCAGCCAACGCGCCTGGGCAGGTTCAAGGCGCTTGCCATCGGCCAGCACAATCCCCTCATCGGCGAGCAGGCCGCGCAATTCGCGCCAGACGTCCTGCTGCGCGATTTCCAGTTGGGATGCCGCATCGCGCACCGCGGACAACTGCTGCGCCGGCGTCATGCCATCGATCGAAACCTCGTCGATCTGACGTCGTACCTGCCCGGCAAGACCCGCGACGCGGACCATCATGAATTCGTCCAGGTTGCTACCTGAAATCGAGAGAAAGCGTAGCCGCTCAAGCAGCGGGTAGTCGGGATTACAGGCCTCAGCGAGCACGCGTAGGTTGAATGACAACCAGCTCAGTTCGCGGTTGAAATAGCGTTCGGACGCAGCAAGCGCCGCGATTTCAACCAACGAACCTGACGCCCCCGTCATTTAAATGACCTAATCCCGCAAACGCTTGTGAAGCGTGTTGACGAGGTGATGTTACGGCTTGGTTACGGTCGCGGTGTCAGGTTCGAATTAGGTCGAGCACTCCATCATTGCGCACAAGCCGCCAGTCGCTGATGTTGTGCGCAGTGTACCGCTGGCTAAGGATGTTGCTAATCGCGATAAAGCTTGCGCGGCCTTCGTCCCGGGTCAGTATGACGCGGACATAGCCCTGGTGCAGGTTGTCGGTCCAAACGACTTCCGGATTGTGGTCGGCAAAAGCGGCATCCAGCTTTGCGGCAGTCACCGGATCGAATCCGCTTTCGATGAAATCTCCAGGAGACGTAATGCCAGAGGTCCCCAATTCGAGGCCCATCGGCCTGCCTTCGGCGTCAGCAAGGCGGTTGGCCCAGAAGCTATGGCTGTCGCCGGTCAGGAATACTAGGTCACCTACACCCGCGTCGCGCGCCTGGCTGTAGAGCCGCTGGCGCGCCCATTCATAGCCATCCCAGGTGTCAGGATAGAACGGCAGGTTCCACTTGCCCTTCCAGGCCATGTCGACCGCTGCCGACAGCGGCTTGGTCTGGCTGGCAGGATCAGGGATCAGCCCAAGGCCGACCACATCGGGAACCCGAGTGCGGGCGATCGGCATGGGATTGCCGATCAGGCGCCAAGGCTGGTTGGCCAACTTCGACTGGGTCCAGGCGGCGGTCAAGTCCGCTTCCAGTTCACGTGCGAGCATGGTCCTGCCTACCGCCCCGAAGGTGTCGCGCTCCATCTCGCGCGCGGCAGCATGGCTGTTGATGGTCTTGCAGTATGGATCGTAGTCGATCTGACGCGCACGTGCCGTATGGCGGGTCTCCAAGGTCGAGAGTGTTACAAGATCGCCGAACACCCATGTTCGCCAGAACTGCATACGGGTGCGTCCCGGGCCGGGTTCGCGCACCGGCATCCATTCGAAATAGGCCTGGATCGAGGCGGCGCGCCGATCGACCCAGTTACCTTCCTTGTCCGGCTGGTGGTTTTGCGCCCCGCCCGTCCAAGGGTTGTTGGCACTTTCGTGATCATCCCAACAGGCCAGCAACGGCTTCGCTGCGTGCATAGCCTGCGATCCGGCGTCGGTCTTATACTGCGCGTGCCTGGTCCGGTAATCGAACAGTGTTACAATCTCGTTCGCTGGCTCATGGACACGTCCGATCCGTCGCGAGATATCCCCGCCCCAACCGTCCGGGCCGTATTCGTATATGTAGTCGCCGGTGTGCAGGACAAAATCAACGTCGGCATCACGCGCAATTGCGTCATAGGCGTTGAAATATCCGAAGGCGAAATTGGAGCAGGAAGCCAAGGCGATGCCCAAGCGCTCCACACGGCCCACCGGCAAAGTGCGGGTCTGCCCAATTGGCGACATCGCGCCAGCGGCACGGAACCTGTAGAAATAGCGCCCACCGGGCTCAAGCCCTTCCGCCAGCACCTTGATCGTGAAGTCTCGTTCCGGCCCAGCAGTAACCCGGCCTTGGCGCAGGACACGCGCAAAGCTTGGATCGCTCGCCAATTCCCAATCGACTTCCAGCGGCGCGGGTACGGTTACCCGCGTCCACAAGACCACACTAGTCGCATCGGGATCGCCGCTGGCAACACCGTGGCGGAACACTTCGGTTTTGCCTTCGGCCAGTCCGGGAAACGCCGCGACAGCTGCGGTGGCTGAGATCGCAGCCAAGGTCGTACGGCGGGTAACAGTCACGGGCTTGGGCATTGAATGCTCCTGCGGACAACCTGGCTGCTGGCTTGCCGCACTTGCTGCCAGTCGCAAAGTTCAAAAGAGGGGCGGGACAAGGTTTGTCCCGCCCTAGGTCAGGGAACCCAGTCCGGATCAGAACCCGGCTTTCAGCGTGACGAAAAATTGCTGGGGCGCGCCCACCAACAAGGTCTGGCGATCGCCGCTGTTGCCGGTGCCGCCAGAATTGATGGTGCCAAGGTACTGCTTGTCGAACAGGTTGGTGGCATTGAGCTGGACTTCGATCCCGTCGGTCACGCGGTAGCCGATCGACGCATCGACGATAGCCCTGCCCGGCACCGACTGGTCATTTGTGTAAGTGAAGTAACGCTTCGACATGTAGTTCACGCCAATGCGGCCAAAGACTGGTCCCTGGTCATAGGTCAGTTCGCCGCGCAGCAAATGCTTGGGCGCATCCACGACAGTCTTGTCCTTGATCGCTGCCAGCAACGTACCAGAAAGGTTGAGGACATCGTTGCGGTAAGTCGCATCAGTGTAGCTGTATGAAGCGAAAAGGCCGAACCCGCTGCCCAGCTTCAGGTCGCCGACCGCCTCGAAGCCAACTGACCGGACTGCACCAACGTTTTGCAGCACCGAGGGGCTGCCGACGATGCTCGGACCGCTAGCCGCAGAAAGCAGACGGTTCTTGAAGTTCACCAGGTAGACGCCGACCACCCCGTTGAACATCGGGCTGTTGTAACGTGCGCCCAGTTCATAAGTGTCCGAGGTTTCCGGCTTCAGAGTGCCAACGATCGCATTGAAGCCGGTCTGGTTGGTCGAGAACGGACCAGTGGTCGTGGCAGAGGCGAACGAGCGGGTGGCCTGCGTGAAGCCCGCGAAGAGTTCGGTGTTGCCGCCGAGCGACAGGTTCGCACCGACATGCGGCTGGAACCAGTCGGTAACGTCGATCTTGCCCTGCGGGAAGCTCGCCGCCACCACCGCAGTGGCCTGGTTGCTGACCTTGAAGCCCTTCCAGCCGAGGTTGATCTTCAACTGGCCCAAATCGACCCGGTCTTCGACGAAATACTGCAGTGTCTCGGTGTCGAAATCGAACTCCCACTGCGTAAAGAACGGGTTCTTCGGATACTGGCGGAACGACCGACCCGGATTGGTCCGGCTTTCAAGACCATAGAAGCGGCGTGCCTGGTTGAAGCTGTTGGTCTCATACCAACCGCCAACCGACAGCTTATTCATTCCGGCGTCCCAGTCGACCCGGCCAAACAGGCCGCCGCGATCGATCTTGTACTCGGTCGTACGGATAGAGATCGGCGTGCCATTGGGGCTTGGCACATAGGGTGTCGCCCAAAGTCCCATGCCCTTGTTATGGTGATAGTAGGCGCGCAGCGCGACCTTTACATCTTCGCCGACCCGGCTCTTGAAGCCCAGCGCCGCGACGGTGTCCCGTCGCAGGCCAGAGGCATCATAATATGCATCGTCAACCGAGGTGTAGTTACCCGGATAGACCGTGCCTGCAGCGGCATTCGAAATTGGCGCCCCGGTATCGCCACGGTTATTGCCGACGTCCGCCAAGCGGATCGCCAACGCATAGTCGGGATAGGTGTTGTCGGACCCATAGCCCAGCCGCGCCAGCATCCCGAGCGACATGTCCTGATAGTCCTGCTCACGCCGGTCGGAGAAGCTGAACCAGCCATCGAGCGCCGCTTCACCCAGCGGCAACACTACCTTCGCATTGACCATATGCTGGTCCTGCTGGCCATTACCCTTGTACTTGTCGGTTGAGCCGTAACCGTACGAGACAAAGCCGCGCAGGCCGTTTGCGCTGCCAGCATTCAGGCGCACAAAGCCGCGGATCGTGCTATCGCTGCCATAGGTAGCGTTTGCCTGAACCGCGAGGCGATCGAGTGGATCCATCGAGAAGGTTTCGACCGTCCCGCCAAGGTTGTTGGTCGATTGCGTGCCGAGCGATCCGGAACCCTGCGTCACCCGGACGGTGCCAATGTTCTCCGGGCTGACCACGCGGCTGATGTGCAGTCCGTTGTGGTTGCCGTAGCTCATGTCACCAAGCGGAATGCCGTCGAAGTTGAAGCCCAGCTGGTTCTGGTTGAAGCTGCGGATCGTGACGCGTGTCGACCACTCGTAGTTGCCAAAAGCGTCAGCCGATTGAACGTTTACACTAGGCAGCTTTTCGATCGCACGGATCGGACTGGTGCCGGGAAGTAGCACTGCAATATCGCGAGCGCCAACTTCCTGGACCTGCTTGGTTTCACCCTGCCCGAAGACGACGATTTCAGTCTCGCCTGCTGCGTCAGCCATAGTAGCAGTGTTCGCATCCACCTCAACCTCCTCGGCCCAGGCAGCGTGCGAGAGCAAAGCAGTTGAAGCTAGGAGAACAGAAATCAGATTACGCATGATACCCCCATCTAGGTTTGTTCGGGGGCGGATTAGGCGGAGAGTATTACACGCCGATGGTATTAACTTGATGCTAAATCTACAGTCGCCTGACAGAGAAACTGCAAACCGCCCAAAGGCGCAGGGCCATATCAGGGATGTGATGCCTATCTGATGCCCAGAAAAGAAGAATGGTCAGCAGCGCTACACCACACCGACATTCAAGTATCTGAAAAATATGGTGAGCCCTGCTGGGTTCGAACCAGCGACCTACTGATTAAAAGCTAGGCTTTCCTATTTCATTTACAATGTGATACATAGGTGTGTAATACAGATGTGTATTAATAACTTCTAGCGATTTCAGTGAGTTGGACTGATGGTGACGCAGAAATCTCGACACTCACTTGATGGTCCAGTTGTCACAATAAGACGCGGTGTTGCGATCTACAAAAAGCTCTCAAGCTCATACTGGTATGCGAGAGTTTGGGATGCTCGGAACAAGCGAAATGTGGTTCGCTCAACCAAAGAGACAGGCAAGATCGCAGCAAGGCAGTTTGCTGAAGATCTGGCTATTGAGATTCTGGGCGGAAAATCTCAGCCGCCGAAGCAATACACATTCAAGCACTACGCTCAGCGGTTGATCGCTATCAGCAGAACGATGGTCGAGCTGGGACAGCGTAATGCGAACTATGTGAACACGATCATCACATTCCTGGAGAACAAGGAATGGGGTCTTCAAAAGCAGTTTCAGCACAGGGATGTGCGTGAGCTACGCACAAAGGACTTCGCTGACTTTCTCGACAAGCTCGCCAAAGATCGACCCGATCTTTCAGAGTCCACTCGCAATATGCTGACCGCGACCTTTCGCAATGTGCTGAAGGTTGCGGTGCGAGACGGAACAATAGATTCTGTCCCAGCGACACCGCGTGATCGTCAACGAGACAATCCTCGAGCCTACCTACCCTTCTATCCGCTCGTTGACCGTAAACAGTGCGCTTACACAAAGGTTCGCAACACTGTTCGCACTCTAGTCAAAGAGCATCGTGAGTTCATCAAGAACGCTGAAAAGCTGAACAAACCCAAGACGATCTATGACGCGAAAAAGCTACGCATCGTGCCCATCACGAGTGAGCTTGGTGATTTGATCGTGTTCGCTGTGAACACATTTGTGCGCCCAACCACCACCGAACTTTATGCACTCAAGCACGAGAACATCACCATAGCAGACAATCCCCGTCGTTTGCTTGTGACGGTGAAGAAGGGAAAGACTGGCTTTCGCATTGCAAGTTCAATGGAGAACGCTGTCGATGTTTACGAACGCATTCGTCAGCGCAATCCCGATGCTAAACCCAGCGATTATCTCTTCTTCCCATCCTACACGAACCGAAACACAGTTCGAGATATCGTCCAGCGACAGTTTGGGCTCGTTCTGCAGAGAGCTGGTATTCAAAACGATCCAGTCGCAGGACTCAAATATTCAGTTTACTCGCTGCGGCATACAGCGATCTGTATGCGGATCATTCTTGGCGGCGGTAAGGTCGATATCTACACGCTGGCAAAGAACGCTGGCACAAGTGTCGAGCAGATAGAACGCTTCTACGCCAAGCATCTGCCCATCAGCGCAGAGCTTGCCCGCAACCTTCATCACTTTGAGCGTGAGTTGACGAGGGAGCTTAAGAAGGATGCAGTCCAGGTAGATGAAGCTGGCTCTTGAGTTGAAGCTTACGCAGCTAGATCGAACTCGACACTCTCAGCATCGACCAAAGCGCGGCACTTGCTGCTCATCGCTGCCATCTGCTCTGCTAACTGACGATAGCGAGGGCTTTGTCGCAACTGCTCAGCAGCGCACATCAATCTACTCGCACATATTGCGACGGCGCCAAGACTGGGTTCAGTTCGTGCTGAGCGCAGCTTTCGAACATAGCTCTCCGAAGCACCAAGCCAGTGCTCACTAAACTCGCTTTCTGTAGCAGTGATACCTTTGCTCTTTAGAAAGCTAAAGATCTCAAACAAAACATCTTTTTTCATCGTTACTCTCTCACATTGATAAATACAGATCAGGAGCAAGTGACTTGCTCACTCTATTTATCTGGGAAAAGAGAATGGTCGAAAAATCGTTGGTAAGACTAAACTGGGCGAAGTGGGCTTCGTCTTACGACTGGAATGTTTGCGGGACACTGAACTTCGCAGTTGGACGCAAGGTCGGACTTGAAGAAGCTGAAAGACGCTGGTCTCGGTTCTGGGGTAAGTTAGATCGTATCTGCTATGGGCAGTCACGCAATCATCAGCAGAGGATCTCGCGGTTCGTATACACGCACACAGGCAGCAACGGCGACAATGTTCACTCGCACTTTCTTACTCGAACTGACGGCGACACCAGAGAGTTCTGTATACTGCTAAACGCACTTTGGGTTGGCTTAGACGGCGCGGGAGCAGCAGTTGCTGAGCAGAACGAGGTGCTGCCGATCTTCAGTAAGCAAAGAGCTTCCTGGTATCTGCTTCACGAGGATCAAGATGGTGGGATGAATGGCTTCAATGCGAAGCTTACGCATCTGAATGAGCAAGAACCTAAGGCGCGAAAGACTGCGCTGATTGATTTGCGATCAGCAGCAGATCGCTTCCAGCACATCTCAGATGCGGCGACTGCTTATGACCAGCAAGTCGCACGGGCTGAGCAGCGATACATCAGACGCAAAGCAAACTAACCAGACAGCAGTGCTGCGGTGAAATGGTGCGTCCTATGGACAAGACAATGTGCTGAGTGATCTGAGCGCAAGTCTTCATAATACCCAAAAGACAGACACATTAAGAAAGAGTCGAAAGTTTCTCAAAGCGACATAGGTCATTGGAAACAAAGAAAGTGACTTAAGGAGTTTTCTGGTAGGACCAAGCGACTGATTAATTTATATTTCTGTAATAGTAAATATTAATCGGACACAGGTAAAATGGCTAAGGCAAAGGTTCTCAGCAAGGAAGAGATCAAGCGTGTGATGCGTATCGCTGACACAGGCAGAAACGGTCTGCGGGATCGTGTCGCACTGTCACTCAGCATACTCGCTGGAATGCGTATCGGTGAGATCGCAGCACTAAAGATCGATGATGTGCGCGGCATTGATGGCAACGCAGTCAGCGTCATTCATCTCGCCAAGCATCAAACCAAAGGCAATCGATCACGACGAGTGTTCGTCAGTGACGAGCTTCGAAAGCTGCTGACCAGTTATCTTGCGACGATCAGCGGTCTCGACGGGAGCAAGGCTCTCATTCGCAGCACTCGTACTGGAGTACACTTCAGCAATGTGTCGCTGAGCTTGCGACTGAAAGCGATTTATCTCGCTGCTGGCATATCTACGAGCAGTCACAGCGGTCGACGCACATTCGCAACGCAGAAGAATGCGCTAGGGATCGGAATGCGGACAATTCAGCATCTGCTCGGTCACGCTAACATCGCAACAACGGCACTCTACTGCGATGTTAGCGATGAGCAGATGTTAAATGCTGTGAATATGTCCAATATGTAAACACCTACGGACAGAACAGCGTGAAGTTTACAAAGTCAGGCTCAAATTTTCTTGTAAAAAACCGATCCTTAAGGATGGGCGTTTCTGTTCTTGTGCGCACAGAACATCCCTGCTTCGATACCGAGAGCCTATATGCGCTATCAATCGGGACACTTACCAGGCACGGTGTCTTACATCGCAGTCTTCTAAAACTATTAGGCTTGAACTTAACACTATATTCTAAAACAACATCAGCACCAATGGGGTCGCTTTTAACAGTGAAATCTCTTTTTGCGAGTTTTGTGCCCAAAATCGATGTGTCTGGATCGTATTCTCCAAACTTTTCAGAAGTTGGGGTCTCAACAACCTGCTCTTGCGCAATAGCTGCATCAGGAAAAATTCGCAAGCACGACAAAGTCACTACGGCAAGTCCGCAAACTCTACGGAATTTCTTCATTATTGACCCCACATCTTGCAAAATTCTTCCCCCATAAAATCGAAGTTTATTCCACTTTCTGAAAACTCAGACCCATATATCAATCTATGACTTTTGCCTTTTGGCAAATTTTCTAGCAACTGGCTCTCAGCCATCTCTGCGCTTACTGCAGAGACAGCATACATAGACCAACTTGGCTCTTCGAATGAATCTGAATGCGTCGATACCAGAAAAATATGTTTCAAAACTTTTCCACCAATCCTGCCACGAACCCCATAAACTCATCAAACACGATAGCACTCGACCTACAGCGATCAAGCTGCTCATTCGTTATTCCCAAAATGCGCTCTGCTTCTGCTGACAACGGTCTCGAAGGTTTTGCCCACTCGTCAAACTCGTCGTCCTCGTCCCAACGATTAACCGCACGATAGCGTATGATCTCACCCTTCTCTGGAGTGAGTGCGCTCGTTTCAAGATCGATGACCAGTTCACGCTTCAGTCCAAGAGTGCCAAGCGTCATCAGTTCCAAGCCGCCCTCGATATAGAGCTCGAACAGACTGTCGTGTAGCTCACGATTCACGATGCGATTGCCTTCGCCGTCTTGCGAAACGCAACATCATCGTTCTGCGCCCCATAGACCTTCCCCAACAATGCTCGACGCTGATCAGCCATCGATGCGTCAGCTTGATTAATCCCTTGCTGTATCCGTGACAGCCCCTGTGAGCGTCCCTCAGCGTCTTTCCCATAACCAGAGCTATCAGCACTGTTCTGCTTGTCGCTTTGCTGCTTAGGAGCTTTCGCTGGACTCGATTTCGGCGGTTTCGCTTTGCGTGAACGATGCTGCTTTGCCAGTGCCGTGTTTCTATCAGCCAGAACCGTCGTCAACTGACCAGCTGCACCCAGCAACAACGCAATGTCAGCCTTTAGCTGTTCGCTATCGATCTCATCGACCTGCTGAGCCAGCCATATCATCAATCGTGTGAACTCTTTTCGTGCCTCCATACACTCGCTCCTTCGAGTGTATTTATCTCGTGTGAGCGAGACACACTTTGGCGCTGGTTCGCAGAAAAGTGTCTAGTTCAAGGCACTTTCGCAGCATCGAACCGATGCTAACTTAAAAGTTTTAAGTTAGCCAACCAGCAGTGATCATCGATGATTCTCCATCATTTCAAACGCTTATAGAGTTGTGTATTACTGTGTATTACTTTTTTCACAGGTAAAGTGAGAGCGGTGGCGCACTCTCAGATCTTTGTTTTTATGTGAAAAAATGGTGAGCCCTGCTGGGTTCGAACCAGCGACCTACTGATTAAAAGTCAGTTGCTCTACCGACTGAGCTAAGGGCCCCTGCCGTGCTTGCGGACGGGAGGCGCTCACCTAGGCATCGGGCGGCGGCGGGTCAAGCGGGCCGTAAGGTGGCGCAGCGAAAGATTGGTAACCGGATCGCGCCAGCGTGCCGCCACGCCCAGTGCCGGGATCAGCACAAAGTCGCGCTCGCGGAATGCGGCATGTGGTATGGTCAAGCCCGGCGAAGACCAGGGCCCGCCGCTCCACAGCACCAAATCGAGATCAAGCACGCGCGATGACCAGCGCTGACCGCCGCTGCGGCGACCAAAATCTTGTTCGATGGCTTTTAGCAGGCCCAGCAGCTCTTTAGGATCGAGTTCGGCGGCAACCAGCGCTGCGCTGTTTGCATAGCGGCGCAGCGATGGGCCGAGCGGCGCGCTGGCCAGAATTGGTGCGACCGCTTCAACGGTCAGGCCCGCATCGGACATCGCCCGAAGTGCGGCGCGTAGCACTTGCGGCGGCCGGCCATGGCGATGGTGGCGCTTGTTCGATCCCAACGCGATCAGATAGCGCTGGCACAAGGGTCAGATATCCTGCGCAATCCGGCCGTAAAGCTGCGGGCGGCGATCGCGGAAAAAGCCCATGCCGGCGCGGTGCTTTGCAGCGCGCGTCAGGTGGAGCTGGTGGACCAGCACGCCGGCCTCATCCGCGCCGAATTCCTGAACCAGATCACCCCACTCGTCCGTGATGAACGAATGGCCGTAAAACCGCTGGCCATCCTCGGTCCCGATGCGGTTGGCCGCGACCACCGGCATGCAGTTCGACACGGCATGGCCCTGCATCGCGCGGCGCCACATCCGGCTGGTATCCAGATCGGCGTCATAGGGTTCAGTGCCGATTGCGGTGGGATAAAGCAGCACTTCGGCACCCAGCAGCGCCATCACGCGGGCCGTTTCCGGGTACCACTGATCCCAGCAGATGCCGAGGCCAAGCTTGTGCCCGAAGGCGTTCCAGACCTTGAACCCGTCATTGCCGGGGCGGAAGTAGTACTTCTCTTCATAGCCCGGGCCGTCGGGGATGTGGCTCTTGCGGTAAGTGCCCTGGATTGCGCCATCGGGATCGATCCAGGCCATGGTGTTGTAATAGTGGTGCCCATCGCGTTCAAAGAAGCTGGTCGGGATCGCCACCTTCAGCTTCGCGGCCAGCGCCTGCATGGCGATGACCGAGGGATGCTCCGCAGTTGGGCGGGCAAGCGCAAAGAGCGCCTCATCTTCTACCTTGCAGAAATAGGGTCCGGAAAAGAGCTCGGGCGGGAGGATCACCTGCGCCCCCTGCCCAGCCGCCGCCTCAACCAGCGCAGCGACCGCGGCGATGTTTTCGGCCTCGTCGGATGAACCGAGCGGCAATTGCAGGGCGGCGACAGTAAGCATGCTCATGCCACCGCCCCTAGCATCCCCCGCGCTTGCGGAAAAGCAGCGCCGATAACTACACCCGCTTGCGGAAAAGCAGGGTCATCCGGTCACTCTCCCCGATCGCTTGAAGCCGGGCCTTGCTCTCTTCCGTGGCGCCGCGCAGCACCGGCGGCAGGGTCCAGACCCCGCCCTCCCAGTTCGCCGGGTCCCGCTTGTTGGCATTGGCCTCGCTCTTGCCGACAAAGGTGAAGCCATTGACCTCCATGAACTTGATCACGTCAGCCTCACGCAGGTAGCCCTTGCTGCCATCGCTATAGCTGAACGGCGCATCGGGCTTGGCGCGGTGCTGTTCGATCCCGATCATGCCATCGGGCTTGAGCAGGTCACGCATCGCTTTGATCTCGCGGTCGGCGATGTTCCAGCGCAGCAGGTTGTGCATCATCCGCATCACCAGGATCCGGTCAAAGGTGCCTTTTTCGCTATCCGGGATCTTTTCAAGCGTCATGGCGCTGAACCGGTCAGCCGGCAGGCCCGAGGCGGCGGCTACGTCGGCCGGATACTTGGTCGCGCCATCGCGGATGCCTTGCTGGCTCTTTTCGTTGAACGCGCCAGAGGTGGGATCGAAATAGAGCCCAACCAGTTTGCCCTTCGGGCCAAGGTAAAGGCCGAGCAGGCGCGAATACCATTCGCCGCCCGGTGCATATTCGCCCACCTTCATATCGGGTGCGACCTGGAAGAATTCGAGCGTCTCGGCCGGACGGCGATACTTATCGCGGGCGCGGTCCTTGTCGCGCAGCGGGCTGGCAACCGCAGCGGCGATATCGGCCTTGGCCGCCTTGGCCAGCGGCGTGGTCGATTGCGCCACGGAAGCAGCAGCCGGGAGGGCAAGGGTAAGGGCGGAAAGCAGCAAGGCAGCACGGCGCATGGGGGGAACTCCTCTCCTCGGGAATGGTGCGATCAAGTTAGGGGCCTAAGGTCAGATGACAAGGCGGACCATCGTCCCTATCTCCGACGCCAACAGAGAAAGGCACGACTGGCATGGCTGAGGCAATTTTCGCAGGCGGATGTTTCTGGTGCACCGAAGCGGTGTTCCGCTCGATCGCGGGGGTTTCGGCGGTCGAAAGCGGCTATATTGGCGGGACCGTTCCCCATCCGACCTACAAGCACGTCTGCACGGGCGAGACCGGCCATGCCGAGGCAATCAAGCTGACGTTCGATCCCGCCGTTGTGTCTTTTGCAGACCTGTTGGACATCCACATGGGCACCCACGATCCGACGCAGCTCAATCGTCAGGGCAATGACATTGGCACCCAGTATCGCACCGCGCTGTTCCCGCTGGACGACGAACAGCGCGCCGAATGCGAAGCCGGAATTGCGCGATGGAATGCCGGTCATCCGGGGGAAAAGGCCGTAACCACGATCGAAGGCCCGGCGGAATGGTATCCGGCTGAGGACTATCATCAGGAATACTGGCAGGGCGAAGGCCAGCGGAACCCCTACTGCCTGGCCGTAATCCCGCCCAAGCTGGCCAAGCTGCAAAAGGGCTTTGCCGAAAAGCTGAAAGGCTAAGCGCGCCAGCGGGCGATGAAGAACCCGTCGATCCCGCCCGCTTCGGCCAGCATGCCCGGATCGGTGCGCAGCCAGCCTTCACCGGTCGGCATCAGGCCGCCGGGCAATTCGCTGGCGAGGATGGGATCGGGTGTCAGCGCAACACTGACCGCCTGATCCTCTCCCTCTTCGCGCTCCAGCGAGCAGGTGGCATAGACCAGTTGCCCGCCCGGCTTGATCCAGCGCTGCACGCGTTCCAGCAAGCCTGCCTGCAATTCAGCCAGCTCCGCAATCTGGCGCGGGCCGATGCGGTGGAGTACGTCCGGGTGGCGGCGGCAGGTGCCGGTTGCCGTGCAGGGTGCATCCAGCAACACGGCATCGAACTGCGCCTCTGGCTCCCATTGCAAGGCATCGGCCTGAACCAGCGTTGCGGCCAGCCCCGTCCGGTTCAGGTTTTCCTGCATCCGTTGCAACCGCTTGGCACCGGCATCAAGCGCGGTCACGGCCCAGCCCGCCGCCGCCAGCTGCATTGTCTTGCCCCCGGGCGCAGCGCAGAGATCAAGCACCTGGCGCCCATTGCCCGAGCCCAGCAGCCGCGCCGGCAGGCTGGCGGCGAGATCCTGCACCCACCAGGCCCCATCCTTGAATCCTGCAAGGTGTTCTACCGCCGTGCCGCGTGCCAGCCGGACATGGCCCGGCATCAGGCTGGAGCCGCCCAGCCGCTCGGCCCATTCAGCGGTCGCTCCATGATCGCGCAGCGAAAGGTCAAGTGGTGGTGGCACGGCCAGGCCGCTGGCAACGGCCAGTGCCCGTTCGCCCCATCGACCTTGCACCGGCCCGGGCAGCGTGGGCACCGCCGGCAGGCGTACCTCGCGCTTGACCAGCGTTGAGAACACGCCGTGGGCCAGTCGCCGGGGGCCACCCGCCAGCAACGGCAGCCCGGTGGCAATGACCGCGTGCGGCGGGGTTTCCAGCCGCAACCAGCCGGCCAGCATCAGGCGCAGCGCCATGCGCGGCTTGGCATCGTCCGGCAGGACCTGTCGGGTGGCGCTATCGATTAGCGCGTCGAGATCGACCAGCCAGCGCAGCGCCTCTCCGGCGAGGGCCCGGGCCAGTGCCCGATCGGCATCGCCACGGATGCCTTGAAGGGCGGGTTGCGCCGCCTGATCCAGCGTTTCGCCCCGGCGCAACACCGCATCGAGCAACTTGAGCGCAGCCTTGCGCGCGGGGAGGCCGGGAATATCCATCGATGCAGCCCCTAGACGTAGCCGCCCGCAATAGCCAGATAGGGGACATGACCAAGCGAGCCACCCAGCGTCCTCAGCCCTTCGCCAAGCCCGCGCACTGGAGCGACGCGCCTGCGCCCAAGCCCCAGGCTGCCCAACCAGAGGAAGACCCGGCCGGCCTCTCTCCAACGCGCTATGGCGATTGGGAGCGGAACGGGATTGCGATCGACTTCTGACTGGCCGGCCGGCCGCGCAGATTTCAGAAATCGGCAACCTGCCGCAAACTGCCGTCCGCAAGCCGCCGCAAACTTGCGCTTAAGCTTCGCGCGCCTACATAGGTTGGACGAAAGGATGCGATACGCATGAACGACGACCAGCCGAGCGGTAACCCCTGGATCAAGACCATGCTGGTGTGGGGCGGAATTTTCCTTGCCCTGCTGCTGGTGGTCACCATGCTCGGCTCGCGCGGAGACAGCGCCGGGCCGGCCATCGGTTATTCCGATTTTCGGGGGCGGGTGTCTGAAGGCTCGATCGAAAGCGTCCAGATCAGTGAAGCCAAGATTGTTGGCAAGTTTAAGAACGGCGGCACCTTCTCCACCGTCCCCGTACCCAACGACCCGACACTGCAGCCGCTGCTGCAGGAAAATGGTGTGAAGTACGAAGGCAAGGCAGCTGAAGAAGGCAACCTGCTGGTCTACATTCTTGTCCAAACGCTGCCCTTCCTGCTGATCCTCGGCATTGCCTTTTTCGCGCTGCGCCAAGTCCAGAAGGGCGGTGGCGGCGGAGCGATGGGCTTTGGCAAGTCCAAGGCCAAACTGCTGACCGAACGCCAAGGCCGCGTGACATTTGCTGACGTGGCCGGGATCGACGAGGCGCGTGAAGAGTTGGAGGAGATCGTAGAATTTCTGCGCGATCCGCAACGCTTCTCTAAGCTGGGCGGGCAGATTCCCAAAGGCGCGCTGCTGGTCGGTTCGCCCGGTACCGGCAAGACCCTGCTGGCCCGTGCAATCGCCGGCGAGGCGGGCGTGCCCTTCTTCACCATTTCGGGTTCTGACTTTGTCGAAATGTTCGTCGGCGTTGGCGCCAGCCGCGTGCGCGACATGTTTGAGCAGGCCAAGAAAAATGCCCCCTGCATCGTCTTTATTGACGAAATTGACGCGGTTGGCCGTCACCGCGGCCATGGCATGGGCAACTCCAACGACGAACGCGAGCAGACCCTGAACCAACTGCTCGTCGAGATGGACGGGTTTGAGGCCAACGAAGGCATCATCATCATCGCCGCAACCAACCGGCCGGACGTACTTGACCCCGCGCTGCTGCGGCCAGGACGGTTTGACCGCCAGGTTGTGGTGCCGGTGCCCGATGTTGATGGTCGCGAGCAGATTCTGGCCGTTCACATGAAAAAGGTGCCGCTGGCGCCCGACGTTAACCCGCGCACCATTGCGCGCGGAACGCCCGGTTTCTCCGGCGCCGATCTGGCCAACCTGGTTAACGAGGCTGCTCTGCTGGCCGCACGCCGCAACAAGCGACTGGTGGCCATGCAGGAATTTGAAGACGCCAAGGACAAGGTCATGATGGGCGCGGAACGCCGCTCGATGGTGATGACCGAGGATGAAAAACGGATGACCGCCTATCACGAGGCCGGCCATGCCATCGTCTCGGTCAAGGAACCGGCCAGCGATCCGATCCACAAAGCTACGATCATTCCGCGCGGCCGGGCCCTTGGGATGGTGATGCGCCTGCCAGAACGTGACAGCTATTCCTATCACCGCGACAAGATGCACGCGAACCTTTCGGTCGCAATGGGTGGTCGCGTCGCTGAAGAGCTGATCTTCGGGCACGACAAGGTGAGCTCAGGCGCAAGCTCCGACATCCAATATGCTACCGGGTTGGCCCGCAGCATGGTCACCAAGTGGGGCATGTCAGACAAGCTGGGGCCACTGCAATATGAAGAGCAGTACGAAGGCTATCTCGGAGCGGGTGGCGCACAGCGCACTTTTGCCTCGAACGAAACCAACAAGCTGATCGACAGCGAAATCAAGGGCCTCGTCGAAGGCGCACACAAGCGCGCGACCGACATCCTCAAAACCCATGAGGACAAGCTGCACCTGCTGGCGAATGCCCTGCTCGAATACGAAACGCTGACCGGCGATGAGATCAACCAGCTGATGGACACCGGCAAGCTGGACCGGCCCGATCGCCCAAGCGGCCCAACCGCTCCGGCGCCAATCAAGGGTTCGGCCATTCCCAAGGCGGGCAAGCGCTTTTCAAGCGGCGACACGGCTGCCCAGGGCGCCTGACCGATTGCGCGCTGGTGGCGGTGACTAGACCGCCACCAGCAGCGTCATGATCGTGGCGAACAGTCCCAGCACCAGCAGGGCAAACAGCGCAAGAAACCAGGTGCGCCACCAGGCGCCGAAGCGGCTCAGCGCATAGGCATCGCGCACATGCCGGTACATGTGGAGCGGCGCGTAGAAAAACAACGCGCCAACCACCAGGCCAGCCCCACCCCATACCGTCAGCAGGCTGATTGCCGCCAGCAACAACAGCATAAAGCTGAGCGAATAGGTCACAAAAACGGTGTGATCATAAAGGTGAAAGCGGCGGCTGAACGGGAACAACAGCCACAGGAACGGCACCGAGAGCGGGATCATCAGCCATGAATACTTGTAGGCGCTGTTCTGGAGCTTGTAGATCGTCAGCTCCGGGTTCGCGCGCGCGTGCTGCCAGGCGCGGTTGATCGCGGCGACCGCCGTCTTTTCGGCCCCCGAGTCAGCCAAGGCGATCTGCTCAGGCAATTGGCCGCCCTTGGCCGTGCGGATCATGGCCACCGCGTTGCGGGCATTTTCAACCTCGCCTTCCAAGCGGGGCACATCACCGCCCTTGCCGGACCGGGCATCGGCCAGCCGCTGTTCGGCCAGGCGTAGGCCTTTGACGGCTTCGCTCTCGGCCTCGCTCATACCCTGCGCGAAGCCCTTGCTGTCCTCCTGGTTATTGAAGGCAATCGGGCTACCCAGCATGTTGAACACGGCAAAGGTCAGGAAGACGACGAACAGGAACAATGCGATCGGGCTGACATAGCTGGCCCGCCGCCCATCGATATATTCGCGGGTCAGCTGGCCCGGCCGCCAGGCCAGCAACGGCAGCGTCCGCCAGACCTTTCCTTCAAAGTGAAACACGCCGTGCAGCAGGTCATGGAAGAAGGCGCTCAGCGTCTTGTGGACATGCGCCGCCTGCCCGCACTGGTGGCAGTGACGGCCAACTAGCGCCGTGCCGCAGTTCAGGCAGGCACTTTCATCGGTGTGGCCGGGATCGCGCCCTTCGCCATGGCTGGGCTCAGCCGCACGCGCAGCCATTGCGCCTTGGGCAATCTCGCCGATAAAGTCCGTGCCGCTCACCGGTTTCTCCCCACTCGAGGTGCGTTCATGATCTTGTCAGATTGATACGGCCAAGTCATCCAGCGCAAAACCTTTTGGGAGACTTCGATGCGCCGCCTTATCCTGCCGATCCTGTTAATCGCAACTCCAGCCGCCGCAACTTCGGGCGAGATGTCGGTTGCCACCTTCCTGTCAAAGGCCGATGCGCTGAAGGCCAAGGGGTTCATGGCGCTCGGCTCTTCCGACATGAAGCTGCTGCGTGACGAAGGGCAAGCGGCCGGGATGGCCTATAGCGCCCGACTGCAACAGGAACGCGCTGCCGGAAAGCCCAGCTCCTGCCCGCCCAAGAGCGCGCGCCCGTCATCCAGCCAGGTGCTTGAACACCTGCGCACCTACCCGGCCGGCAAACGCGCCAACATCTCAATGAAGGCAGCCATGGCGGATTACTTCATCAAGAATTATCCCTGCCGCTAAGCCCCCAAAAGCAAACGGCCCGCCTTCCCATGGGGAGGCGGGCCGCTTGCATTGCGACATGAGCCGCAAAAATCAGCCGTCGTAATCACCACCGATCGAGGTGTTGCGCACCGGCGCGGCCGCAGTGATCCGCAGCGCTTCGGCCGACTGGCTGAGCGAGCCGATTTCATCAACCTCGTCATCGTCTTCCGGCAGAACCCGCTGCAGCGAATTGATCACGGTTTCCTTGAGCAGTTCCGGACGGACAGTCTGCTCCGCGATTTCACGCAGGGCGACGACGGGGTTCTTGTCCCGGTCACGCGCGATGGTCAGTTCGGCGCCGCCCGAGATTTCACGAGCGCGCTGGGCAGCCATCAGCACCAGGTCGAAACGGTTCGGGATCTTGTCGACGCAATCTTCAACAGTAACGCGCGCCATGGGGCACTCCAGTTCATGAAATCCGGGAAAGACCGGCTGTTACCTGCCCGGCGATTCGCAAGTCAAGAAAAAAACGTATAAATAATTGTATTTAAAAGATTATTCGTAAGTCTCGTAACCGCGCGAATCGGGCGCAAGATTGCCGAACTTGGTGAACTCGCTCTGGAAGTGCAGATAGACGTTGCCGGTCGAACCGTGACGCTGCTTGGCAATGATCACTGTGGCTTTGTTCACCACCTCAAGATGGCGCTGCATCCAGGCATCGTATTTGGCGATGGCATCGGGCGGGCTGGTTTCAGACGGCTCATCCGGCTTGGCCGCGTTGTGGTAGTATTCCTCGCGGAAAATGAACCACACCATGTCCGCGTCCTGCTCGATCGAGCCGGATTCGCGCAAATCGGCCAGCTGCGGACGCTTGTCCTCGCGGCTTTCCACCGCACGGCTCAGCTGTGACAGCGCGATGACCGGGACTTCCAGTTCCTTCGCCAGGGTCTTCAGGCCGCGGCTGATCTCCGAAATTTCGTTGACGCGGTTGTCATTGGCCCGGCCCGATCCTTGCAGCAGCTGCAGGTAGTCGATCACGATCAGGCCAATGTCATGCTTGCGCTTCAGGCGCCGCGCCCGGGTGCGCAGCGCGGCGATCGAAAGCGCCGGGGTATCATCGATATAAAGCGGCAGTTCGGCCAGGCGCTGGCTGGCGAAGGAGATCTTCTGGAAATCCTCGCGGCTGATCTTGCCCATGCGCAGCCGTTCGCTGCTGATTTCGGCCTGCTCGGCCAGGATACGCGTGGCCAGCTGGTCCGCGCTCATTTCCAGGCTGAAGAAGGCGACCGGCGCGCCGACCGACTTCTTGGGATCGATCCCGTCCGCCATATCGCGCAGATAACGCTCGGCGCAATTGAAGGCGATGTTTGTGACCAGCGAGGTCTTCCCCATGGCCGGGCGGCCGGCCAGGATGATCAGATCCGAATCGTGCAAGCCGCCAACCTTGCCGTTGAGATCATCGAGTCCGGTCGTCCGGCCCGAGATATGGCCGCCCGAATTGAGCGCCTTTTCGATCTGGGTAATCGCAGCCAGACTGGACTTGCGGAACGGTTCGGCCTCGTTGCCGACCGAGGCCCCTTCGGCCACCCGGTAAAGCGCCGCCTCGGCTCGCGCGACCTGTTCCAGCGGCTCAACGCTTTCCGAGGTATCGAGCGCATCGCTGACCAGGGTCCGGCCGACCGAAACCAGCTCGCGCAGCAGCGCCAGGTCATAGATCTGCTCGGCCAGCTCGCGCGGGGCGAGCAGCCCCTGCCCGTCCGCCGTCAGGCGCGCCAGATAGGATGCGCCGCCCAGCTCCTTGAGCGTTTCATCTGCTTCGAAATAGGGCTTGAGCGTGACCGGGGTCACCACGGCCTTGCGGTCAAGCAGCTGGAGGATCCGGTCATAGATCCGGGCGTGGGCTGGCTCAAAGAAATGATCGGGCCGCAGCGGCGTGGTCAATTCCTCGATCACGCGATTGTCGATCAGGGCCGCGCCCAGGAATGCGGCTTCGGCCTCCACGTTCGCGGGAAGCGCGCGGGCGGCAATTTCATCGGGGCGGGTCATCAGATCGGTATCAGCCATGGGCGGCGATCAATGCGCTGCACCGGGGCAATGCGCAAGCTGGACAGGGCGGCCTTTTCTTCCACAGCCTGTGGAGACTTGCCCCGCCATTTCGCATCTGCGAAAAGTGACCCATGGGGGACGCACGGATCATCCAGATCGAACTCGACGAAGCCACGATCCTGTGGCGCAACGCCGATATCGAACAGGAACGCCGCATCGCGATCTTCGACCTGATCGAGGAAAACACCTTCAAGCCGCTGCGCGCCTGGGAAGCCGGGCATCAAGGCCCCTACCGGCTGCGCCTGTCCGTTGCCGATGGACGGCTGGCGCTGGAAGTGGCCGATGCCGAAGGCCAGCAGCTCGAATCACTGATCCTGGCCCTGGGCCGATTCCGCCGCCCAATCCGCGATTACTTTGCGATCTGCGATTCCTATTATCAGGCCATCCGCAAGGCGACCGCGGCCGAGATCGAGACCATCGACATGGCCCGCCGCGGCGTCCACAATGAAGCAGCGGAACTGCTGCTGGAACGTCTCGACGGCAAGATCGAAACCGATTTTGCCACAGCGCGGCGGCTGTTCACCCTGATCTGCGTGCTGCATATCAGGGGCTGAGCGGATCAAAGGGGTCATCGGGTCAAAATGGCTAGGAAGAAAAACACGCGGCTGCGCTTGCGGCTGATCGGTGCGGCATTGTTGCTGCTTTTGGCGGGCGGCGCGTGGACGTGGTGGCACCTTTCGCAATGGACCCCTCCCAGAGAGGAATTCCCAGTTCAAGGCGTGGAAATTGGCGGCGAGGATGGCCCGGTCGATTGGGTTGCCTTGAAGACGATCGGCGCCGACTTCGTCTACCTTGATGCGTCGGCCAGCGCCTTTGCGCGCGACCCCAAATTTGTTGAAAATCTCGAAGCAGCGAAGGCGGCGAGCCTGCAATGGGGGGCGGTACACCGCTATGACCCATGCCAGCCGGCCGAGAAGCAGGCCGCCAATTTCGTCACAGTCGTGCCGCGCGATTCCGCCATGCTGCCGGCCGCGGTCTGGCTGGACCAACTGGCCGACGACTGCCCGATCAAGGTCAGCGACGCAGCCGTGGAGAGCGAGCTGACCACGTTCCTCAACCAGATCGAGACCCACACCGGCAAGGCGGCGGTGCTAAAAGTCTCACGCAGCTTTGAGCGCCGCTACCAGATTTCCGCCCGGATCGATCGGAACGTCTGGCTCGAGCAGTTACGGTTTCAGCCAGACTATGCCGGCCGGCCCTGGGCCATGTGGACTGCGAACGATCGGCTTACCCTGCTCGCGCTTGAGGGCGGAATACGTTGGGTGGTGGTTCGGCCGTGACGTGGCTATAACATCAACATGACCCATAACCGTGACGCGCTGATCGCTGCCGCCAAGTCCGCCAAGGCCAAAGCCTATGCGCCCTATTCCAACTTCCACGTCGGTGCGGCGCTGGGCTTTGCTGATGGCGCGGTGGTGACCGGTGCCAACACCGAAAACGCCAGCTACGGCCTGACACTTTGCGCCGAAACCAACGCGATCGCCAAGGCCATGAGCGACGGGCGGCGCGGCGGACTTGAAGCGGTGGCTGTCGTCGGCGGCATGCACGGGGAGCCAGGGCCAACCGTCACCCCCTGCGGACGTTGCCGCCAGGTGCTGAATGAGCTGGCGCAGCTGGGCGATACCGATCCGGTGATCTGGTGCGATGGCGAAGACGGCGTGCTGGAGCTGAAACTTTCAGCCCTGCTGCCTCATGCCTTCGGCCCGGCCAACCTCGGCTAATCGGCCAGCCACTCCAGCAAGGCAGCCATGCAGTCCCGGCCCAGCTGGGCTGAGCGTTCGGGTGACCAGCCCTGCGCCAGATCGGGCAGATCGTCGTTGTCCTTGAACGGCATTTCCAGCGTCATTGAGACTGCGCCGAAGCGCTCGGCCAACTGATTGGTGCTCATCGACAGATTGGCCCGGCCGGGACCGGCAACCGGATAGCCGCGCTTGGTCTGGAAATCGGGTGTGCGGCGATCAAGGATCGCCTTGTAACGATTGAATCCACCCTGCAGCGCTTCGCTCCACGATGGGATGCCTTCGAACCCGGCAAGAAACACCGCCGGGATCGCTTCGTCGCCATGAACGTCCATTGCAAGGTCGACCCCGGTCGCGTCCATCGCGTTGCGGATCGCGAGGACTTCGGGCGATTGCGCGGCGCTCGGATTGTCCCATTCACGGTTAAGGTTCACACCCAGCGAATTGGTCCGCAGGTTGCCAAGGACCGAGCCATCGGGATTGGCATTGGGCACGACATGGAAGGTGCAATTGCGGCGCAGCGCACGGCCGACCGGATCGGCGGGATCGGTCAGGCAATCGAGCGCGCCCTCCATCCACCATTCGGCCATCGATTCCCCGGGGTGCTGGCGGGCATAGAGCCAGACCTGCTTGGGCCCTTCGCCAAGATCGAGGCAATCGATGCTGCGGCCATCGCGGCTATGGCCCAGCACGCGGTGCGTTACACCGGCCGACAGTGCGCAACTTGCCACCAGATCCTGGTGCCGTTCCCACGAATAGGGTGCAAAATAGGCAAACCACGCCAGATGGCCTGCCGGCTGGTAGCGGATCGTCAGGGTGCCGTTATCCTCACCCGGGTCAAAGCTGCTGCTGGCCCGGCCCCAGAACTCCCGATCCTCGCTTACCGCGGCGTTGTAGCCGGACCAGCCGTCCGGATAGGCCGAGGCGTTAAGGCCTGTGATCTTCAATTCCAGCGCGCGTCCCGCAGCATTGCTGACGCGGAAGTGGAACCACTGGAAGAAGTCCGAATTGGTGTCCTTGCGGATCGCCAGCCGAGCCGTGGTGCCGGCGATGGAGAGCACTTCGATATTGCCGCTGTCAAAAGCGGCGTCGATCTGGATTGCGGTTGAGGTCATTTGACCTCGATAGTCTCACCCGATTGTCCGGGGAAGCCCTTGAACAGGGCCTCTGACATCTTGGCCGCACCCAGTGCGGTCGTGGCGAGCGGCGATCCAGCGCGGACGGTGAAGCTTGCCCTTCCCTCCCACAGCGCGAGGCCGCTGGCCCGGTCGCGTATGATCAGGCCAAGGTCCGTGCGCACCTGCTCCGCAGAGCGTGGCATCAGGTTGATGCCGATACCGACGCCAAGACCCGAACCATAAGTGCCGGTCGACCCGCCAATACCAACGCTGACGGGACCGCCCGACCGCTCGGGCCGATAGGTTTCGCGCGAGAGCCGCAACTGGGCCACTTGCCCGCTGGATGCTCCGGCAGGAACCGCAGCATAGCCCAGTAGCACCAACTGCCGTTCGATTGCTGCCTGATAGGCCTTCCACTCCAATGAGGAACCGTCGTGCCCGGGCGCTGGTTCGACTGCGATCGCCCCCTTGCCCAGGGTGGAAGTATCCGGCGCATGAAAGCGGGTCACCTCAACCGGCCCGGTCGGAGCAATGCAGCCCGAAAGCGCGAGCGCGGCAGCAAGCGGAAGGACAAGTTGCAGCTTCGTCATGGACAGTATCCTTTGCCAAGAGATGATGGACCTGCCGCCCCGACCGGGCAAGACTTTCACAATCGTTAACCATTTTTCCTCCGCACCATGCTAGCGGAGCAGCGATGGCGCAGAAACTTCCCGTACTTGTCACTGGCGGCGCCGGTTATATCGGCAGCCATGCAGTCCTGGCCCTCAAAGATGGTGGCTGGCCGGTCGCGGTGATCGACAACCTTACCACGGGCTTTCGGTTCGCCGTGCCCGATGGGGTTCCGCTGTACGAAGGCGATATTGCCGATACGGACCTGCTGGCCCGGATTTTTGCCGAGCAGGGGATCAAGGCGATCATGCACTTTGCGGGTTCGATCATCGTTCCCGAATCGGTCGAAAATCCGCTGAAATATTATCACAACAACACGGCCAAGAGCCGCGCGCTGATCGAGGCGGCGGTCATGGCCGGCGTGCCGCATTTCATCTTCAGCTCAACCGCTGCGACTTATGGCGTACCCGCAGTCTCGCCCGTGCATGAGGACAGCCCCAAGGCACCGATCAATCCCTATGGCATGTCCAAGCTGATGACCGAGATCATGCTGGACGATGTGGCGCGGGCCCATCCGCTCAACTTCTGCGCCCTGCGCTATTTCAACGTCGCGGGGGCCGATCCGCAGGCGCGCTCGGGCCAATCGACGGCGGGGGCAACGCACCTGATCAAGGTCGCGGTCGAAGCTGCCCTTGGCAAACGCGCTGGGGTCGAGGTGTTCGGAACCGACTTTGCCACCCCCGATGGCACAGGCGTGCGCGATTATATTCACGTGTCAGACCTGGCGCATGCCCATGTCCTTGCGCTTGAGGCGTTGATCGAATCGCCGGATCGTTCCCTGACCATGAACTGCGGCTATGGGCGCGGCTATTCGGTGCTCGAGGTGCTGGACGCGGTCGACCGGGTCACCAACCGCACAATCCAGCGCACGCTCTCCCCGCGGCGCGCGGGCGATCCCGATTCGCTGATTTCGGACAACAACCGGATCAAAGCGACCCTGCCGTGGGTGCCAAACCATGCCGATCTCGACACGATCGTACTCCACGCGCTGGCTTGGGAGCGAAAACTTTCCGAAATCCGCGGGGAAGGTTGACTTTGGCCTGACTCGCCCGTAACGGCGCGGCTCCAAGTTTTCAGCGGCCCGGCCGCACCCGAGGACATCATGAAGATTCGCAACAGCCTCAAGTCGCTTAAGGACCGCCACCGGGACAACCGCGTGATCCGCCGTCGTGGTCGGACCTATGTGATCAATAAAACCAACCGCCGCTTCAAGGCGCGCCAGGGCTAATCCCCTTGCGGCAGGGTTTCGCCCTGCTTTGAAGTCTGTTCGGCCCGCCTCCGTCAAGGGGTGCGGGCCGAAACCGTTTTGACCGACAGGATCTGCTTAGTGCGCCAGCGAATCGAAGCCGTCGTGTTCGACATTGGCAATGTCCTGGTCCGCTGGGACCGGCGCTTGCCTTACGTGAATCACTTCGACGATCCGGCCGAGCTTGACTGGTTCATGGACGAAGTGATCCCGCTTAGCTGGCATGCCGAACATGACGCGGGCCGCTCGGCAGCAGAACTGGTGGCGGAACGCTCGGCTCTGTTTCCGGCCTATGCGCAGCATATCCATGACTGGTTCGCACGGTTCAACGAATCGATCCCTGGACCCGTGCCCGGCAGCCCGGAACTGGTCGAGCGGCTCGATGCTGCCGGCATGCCGCTTTATGCGATCACCAATTTCGGGGCCGACACCTGGGCCGGATTCCACCCGACGTTCCCGCTGCTCAAGCGTTTTGGCGATATTGTTGTTTCAGGTGTTGAGAAGCTCGCCAAGCCCGACCCGGCCATTTATGCGCTGGCAGCGCAGCGTTTCGGGCGTGACCCGGGCACCATGCTGTTTATCGATGATAGCCTGCCCAACGTGGAATCGGCCCGCAACTGCGGTTGGCACGCGCACCACTTCACTTCGGCTGAGCTGCTTGCCGATGACCTTCACACCCGCGGCCTGATCTGACCCACAAAAAAGAGGGCCTCCGTCTTGCGACAGAGGCCCAGCTATTGGGGGCTGTAAGGAGTGCCTGCCTGGCAAGCGCCCCGGGTGTGGGGGCACTGCCGGTAATGCGTCAGACGGCCGCGTTACAACGCGCCAGCTTGGCAGCGTCGAATTCACCCTTGGGCGTGGTGAACTTGGTAACCTGGCCAAAGGCCTTCACGACCCGGGTGCAGGTGTTGATCGGCGCAGCGCCATCGACGCGGCCAGTGCATTCGGTGCCAGTGCAGGTCCAGTTCACGCCGTTAACGACCTTGGTTGCTTCAGCGGCCGGAGCGGCAAGGGTTGCCGAATAGGTACGCGCGGTCTGCGCCTGGACCGGGCTGGTGGTGACGGCGAAGCTGGCAATAGTGCCAACGACGGCGAGGCCGGCGGCGATCAGCGAGCGCGAGGTTGCGGTAGTGGTCATGGGTGTTCCCCTTTGCGTTTCTTGGTTCGTAAACTTCTTATCGCACGCAAGGATCGACAGGCCTGGGAGGGGCACCGATTTGCGTTGCTAAAAGCCAATTAGCGATATAGGTTTTGAGTTGCAACTAGAAACTGTGCAGTGCAGCAAAGATTTTCTTGTCGGCAAGCGAGCCAGTTTTGCGTTAGTGTGCTGACCAAGGGACCAAGGGGATGATGACGATGGGCAACCTTCGTGAGCCGCTCGATGAGATCAACAATTGTGGCCTGCCCGCCGCGCTTGAGGTGATGGGCGAACGCTGGTCATTTATGATCCTGCGCGCCGCTTTCAATGGCATGTATCATTTCGAGGAATTTCTCGGCGCATTGGGCATTGCCCGCAACATCCTGTCCAATCGCCTCGCCCGCCTCGTCGAACACGGCATCATGAAGCGCCAGGCCCTGCCCGACGATCGGCGCAAGATCGAATACCGTCTGACCGAAAAGGGGCTCGATCTGCTCCCCGCCATGCTGGCGCTGCGCCAGTGGGGCGAAAAGTATGGTGCCGGCGTACCGTCGAACCCGGTTTTGTGCGATGAGCGTGACGGGATGCCGATCCAGGCCATCGCAATCCGCGCCCACGATGGCCGTGAACTGAGCCCGAAAGAGCTGGAGTGGCGGGATCAGGCTGACGTGAACTGGCCCAAGGACAGTTCGGCTTCGAAACTCCGCGCGCTTTAACTGCGCCCCACCACCCGTCGATAGCTGAGCGCTTCCGCAATATGGATGCGCCCCACCGCTTCACTGCCCGCAAGATCTGCAATCGTTCGTGCCACCCGCAGCATCCGGGTATAGCCGCGCGCCGATAGCCGCATCGCCTCGGCCGCCTGCATCAGCAGCTTTCGCCCGGCATCGTCCGGGGTGGCGTGGCGTTCAAGCAGGTCACCATCCAGTTCGGCGTTGCTAGACTTGCCCGTACCCTCCAGCCGCGAGACCTGAACGGCCCGCGCCGCTGCCACCCGGGCGGCAACCTCGGCGCTGCCTTCAGCCGGTGGCGGCAGCGCAAGGTCAGCCGCGCTGACCGGATCAACTTCGACATGGAGGTCGATCCGGTCAAGCATCGGGCCGGAAACCTTTGCCTGGTAATCGGCCCCGCAGCGCGGTGCCCGGCTGCAACCCAGGGCCGGATCGCCAAGGTAACCGCAGCGGCACGGATTCATGGCAGCTACCAGCTGGACCCGTGCGGGATAGGTGACATGGGCATTGGCCCGCGCCACGTCGACCGAACCGGTCTCCAGCGGCTGGCGCAGCGAATCGAGCACCGCACGCTGGAACTCGGGAAGTTCATCCAGAAACAGGACACCAAGGTGCGCCAGGCTCACCTCTCCCGGTCGCACCCGCAGCCCGCCCCCGGTCAGCGCCGCCATCGAGGCCGAATGATGCGGTGAGCGAAACGGGCGGGTGCGGCTAACGCGTCCCTCTTCCAGCAGGCCGGCAACCGAGGCGACCATTGACACCTCGAGCGCCTCGGCCGGGGTCAACGGCGGCAAGATCCCTGGCAGGCAGGCCGCCATCAGGCTCTTGCCCGCGCCGGGCGGCCCGATCATCAACAGGTTATGGCCGCCAGCCGCGGCAATCTCGAGCGCGCGCTTGGCCACTTCCTGCCCTTTGACCTGCCGCAGGTCCGGCCCGCGGGCGGCAGCCTCCACCTCGCCCGGCTGTGGCTCGGCCAGCCGCGTAGTGCCCTTCAGATGGTTGAGCAGGCTGATCAGATCGGGTGCCGCAAGAATCGGAATGCCGCTGGCCCAGCGCGCCTCCCCGCCCTGCGCCGCCGGGCAAATCAGCCCCTTGTCCGCGCCAGAGGCATGCAGGGCCGCCAGCAGCACGCCAGGCGTCGGCACGATCCGGCCATCCAGCGCGAGCTCCCCCACCGCAACGAAATCGGTGATCTGTTCGGCATCGGTAACCCCCATCGCCGCCAGCAGCGCCAGCGCGATCGGCAGGTCATAGTGCGAGCCTTCCTTGGGCAGGTCCGCGGGTGAGAGGTTGATGGTGATCCGCTTGGGCGGCAGCGCCAGCCCCATGGCAGCGAGTGCGGCATGAACGCGCTCTCGGCTTTCGTTCACCGCCTTGTCGGGCAGGCCGACCAGATTGAAGCGCGGCAGGCCGGGAGCGATCTGGCACTGCACCTCCACGGTGCGCGCCTCCAAGCCAAGATAGGCAACAGTCTGGACCAGCGCGACCAAGAACACCCTCCGTTACAATACCTTAGGTGATGCCCCTGCAAGGCCGCGCTGTCGAGGAAAAGCGTATCCACGTCCTTACCGGAACTTAACCCTGGGCATTCGGTTTCCGGCAAGGTGGGTCGCCGATGGAGTGTGCCATGCCGCGCCGCCTCACCCTTCTGCTCGCGCTCCTGTTCGCGTCGATCCATCCGCTGCATGCGCAAAGCGCGCATCCAGGCCAGCCGGTGACCCAGGTGATCATCACCGAACCGGTCGGCTCGGATCGCTATCTTGGCACCGTGCTGGCGCCTGCGCCCAAGGCGATCGCCGCTTACGGGCCGTTTCGAGTACTGGATGCCACCCGCGCCGCGCTGGTGGATGTTACCGACAGTGCCAGCCCCGCCCAGTTCACCGCCATGCTGCGGGCCTATCCCGCAATCTCGCTGATCGAGATGATCGAATGCCCCGGGACCGAGGACGACCGCGCAAACCTGCGACTGGGCCGGATGATCCGGGCCCGGGGGATCGCGACCCTGGTCCCCGCCGGTGGTTCGGTGCGTTCAGGCGGAGTTGAGCTGTTTTTGGCCGGCGCCCGCCGGATTGCCGATCCGGCTGCGGAATTCGCGGTTCATTCCTGGTCAGACGAATATGGCCGCGAAGCCCGCGACTATCCGGCAGACTCGCCGGAGAATCGCGCCTATATCGATTACTACCGCGAGATGGGGATGAGCTTTGCCCAGGCCCGGGCGTTCTACGCCATGACCAATTCGGTGCCTTATAGCGGTGCCAAATGGCTCAGCGGGGCCGAAATGGCGCATTGGGTCAGCCTGAACTGAGCGCGAATCCCTTGACTCACCCGCCCGCCTCGCTTAACGGCCCGCCCCTGTGATGCGGTCGCCCACGCGGCGGCCCTTTTTATTCGATTTTCGAGGTTATCATGAAGCGCACCTTCCAGCCCAGCAACCTTGTCCGCGCCCGCCGCCACGGCTTCCGCGCCCGCACGGCCACTGTCGGCGGCCGCAAGGTGCTTGCCGCCCGCCGCGCGCGTGGCCGCAAGAAGCTCTCTGCCTGAGCGAATCACTGCCAATGTCCGTCCTTACGCGGCGGGCTGATTTTTTGGCTGCCAACCGGGGCTTGCGCATAGCACGCCCCGGTTTCGTGCTTTTGGCGCGAGCGAATGAAGGCCAAGGCCTGCGCTTTGGCATCACCGTTACCAAGAAGATCGGCAATGCGGTGGTGCGCAATCGGATGAAGCGTCGGTTCCGTGCACTGCTGCGCGAGATCTTGCCCGTTGCTGGCCTGCCAGACCACGATCATGTCCTGATCGGCCGCGAGGGCGGGGTTGAGCGCGATTTCGGCCTGCTGCGTGATGAACTGTCAGCCGCGCTGACGCGCGCTGCCCAGGGCAAGGGCGATCCGCCCAGAAAACGGCGATGAAGCGGCTTCTCATCCTGATCGCACGCGGCTGGCAGCTGGGTCCGTCGCGTATCCTGCCACCATCCTGCCGCTATGCCCCCTCATGCTCGCAATATGCGATTCAGGCGGTGGAGAAGTACGGCGCGATTAGGGGTGGTTGGCTGGCCGCGAAGCGGCTAATGCGCTGCCACCCGTGGGGTGGGCATGGCTATGACCCGGTGCCTTGAATGGTGCTGCATGGCTCTCCACTTTCACCGAAATCAAGATCACTAGGGGCATTTCCTTGGAAAACCAGAACCAGCGCAACCTGATCCTGGCCGTGGTGCTAAGCGCACTGCTGCTGTTCGGCTGGGATGCGGGCGTCCGCTATTTCTACCCCAACGCCGGCAAGACGAAGCCGGTTGCCAGCGCCAGCCCTGCTGCAAGCCCTTCTGGCGCCGCCAAGCCGACCCGCGAGGGCGGGCTGACCAGCGCGACCGACATTGCCGAGGAAGCCCGCGACATCAAGACGATCCTGGCCGATCCGGGCCGGATCGCGATTGCCGCGCCGGGCCTGACCGGCTCGCTCAATCCCGTGGGAGGCGTGGTCGATGATCTTGTCACTGTGCGTCACACCGCCGCTATCGATCCGGCCAGCGGACCGCAGCGGATCTTCTCGCCCGCCGGCACCCCTGCCCAGCATTATGCCCAGTTTGGCTGGGTCGGTGCGGCCGGCACCGTCCCTGGCCCGCAGACCCTCTGGACTGCGCCCGCTGGCGCAAAGCTGACGCCGCAGACGCCGGTGACGCTGAGCTGGACCAACCCGACCGGCGCCACCTTTACCCTGACCTACAAGATCGACGCGGACTATATGGTGACGGTCGAACAGGGTGTGACTAACGCAGGCACCGCTCCATTGACGATCGAACCGGTCGCGCAACTTAACCGTACCAACAAGACCGCCGCACTCGACAGCTTCAACGTCCACGCTGGCCCGTTTGGGGCCTTTGACGAAGTCGTCGATTTTGGCACCGACTATGACGATATCAGCGAAACCGGCAAGGTCACCAAAGACGCACGGACAGACTGGGTTGGCTTTACCGACGTCTACTGGATGTCGACCCTGATTCCCGAGGGCAAGGTTCCGGCGAGCGCCGATTTCCGTACACCCGGTCGCGATATCTACCTCGCCAACCTGTTTTATCCTGAAAGCACTGTGGCCCCCGGCCAGAGCCTGACCCGCAGCACCCGGCTGTTCGCGGGTGCCAAGGAAATCAAGGTGCTCGACCGGTACGAGGCGGATGGCATTCCCAAATTCAGCCTGGCGATCGACTGGGGGTGGTTCCGCTGGTTCGAACGCCCGCTGTTCATGCTGCTCGATGCGCTGTTTAAGGCCGTCGGCAACTTTGGCGTCGCGATCATCCTGATGACGCTGATCGTGCGCGGGATCATGTTCCCGATCGCCCAAAAGCAGTTCGCCAGCATGGCCGCGATGCGCGCGATCCAGCCGAAGATGAAGGCGATTCAGGAACGCTACAAGGACGACAAGCCCAAGCAGCAGGAAGAGATCATGGCGCTCTACAAGAAGGAAGGCGTCAATCCGCTTGCGGGTTGCTTGCCGATCTTCCTGCAGATCCCGGTGTTCTTCGCGCTCTACAAGGTGCTGATTCTGGCGGTCGAAATGCGCCACCAGCCCTTCGCGCTGTGGATCAAGGACCTGTCCGCGCCCGATCCGCTGCACGTGCTGAACCTGTTCGGCCTACTTGATTTCACGCCACCCTCGTTCCTGGGCATCGGTGTGCTGGCAATATTGCTGGGCATCACCATGTGGCTGCAGTTCAAGCTCCAGCCTGCGCAGATGGACCCTGTCCAGCAGCAGGTCTTCGCACTGATGCCGTGGATGATGATGTTCATCATGGCACCCTTCGCGGCGGGTCTGCTGATCTACTGGATCACTTCCAACCTGCTGACCATTGCCCAGCAGAAATATCTCTATTCCAAGCACCCGCAGCTTAAGGAGCAGGCAGCCAAGGATGCTGCCGATGCCAAGCGGGCGCGCGAACAGGCGAAGTAGGATGGATCAGATCGATGACCCCGTCGAACGGGCGCGCCGCCTGTTCGCGGGGCGTGTCGAATTCCTGAAGTCAGCGCCGGGGCTGCAGTTTCTGCCCGATCCGGACGTCCCGGAAATAGCCTTTGCTGGCCGCTCGAATGTCGGCAAGAGCTCGCTGCTCAATGCCCTCACCGGGCGCAAGTCGCTGGCGCGGACCTCGGTCACACCGGGGCGGACGCAGGAACTGAACTTCTTCGATATTGGCGATCCGCTGGTGTTCCGGCTGGTCGACATGCCCGGCTATGGCTTTGCCAAGGCCCCGCTCAAGGTGGTGGAGCAGTGGAAGCGGCTGGTCCGCGATTTTCTGCGCGGGCGGGTCGTGCTCAAGCGCACCCTGCTCCTGATCGACAGCCGCCACGGCCCCAAGCCGGTCGATATCGACATGATGAAGATGCTGGATGAGGCAGCGGCCAGCTACCGGATCGTCCTGACCAAGGCAGACAAGATCAAGGCCAGCGAACTGGCCGCCGTCACTGCCGCGACCGAAGCCGAGGCGCGCAAGCATTCCGCCGCCTTCCCGCTGGTCCATGTGACCAGCAGCGAAAAGGGCATGGGCATTGCCGAGCTGCGCGGCGCAATCTTTGAAGACGCGCTGATCATCTGACGCCTTACTTGGCGAACATCAATCCGAGGTCGGCAAAGGCCTTGATCTCAATCGCATTGCCGCTGGGATCGCGGAAGAACATGGTCGATTGCTCGCCCGTCTGGCCCTTGAATCGGGTATAGGGCTCGATCTCGAACGTCACGCCGGCAGCGCGCATCCTTGTCGCCAGCACATCGAAATCTTCCAATGTCAGCACCACGCCGAAATGCGGCACCGGCACGCCATGGCCATCGACATGATTGCGCGCCGCATCGCGACCGGCGCTGTCCGGGGCAAGGTGAGCGACCAATTGATGGCCGAAGAAATCGAAATCGACCCACTGCTCAGAAGACCGTCCCTCGGGGCAACCCATGACCTCGCCATAAAAGGCGCGGGCGGCAGCCAGATCATGGACTGGAAAGGCAAGGTGGAAGGGGCGCAGGCTCATCAGCTTTCCTCACTCATCACGGCCCCGACATGGGCCGCACCGCGCCTGGCGGCAAGTTTTTCCTGGCGGTGGCGTTCGCGATAGCCGGCGCGCTGCGCTTCACTGCGCTCAGTGAAACAGGCCGGGCAACTCACCCCTTCCTCATATTCCGGAGCGGCCTGCTGCTCAGGGCTGACTGGGCGGCGGCAAGCGTGGCACAGGGCATAGTTGCCGGGCACCAGCCCATGCCCAACGCTAACCCGCTGATCGAAGACGAAGCATTCTCCCTGCCACAGACTGTCAGCCGGGGAGACCTCCTCAAGGTATTTCAGGATCCCACCCTTCAGGTGATAGACTTCATCCACCCCCTCGGCCTTGAGGAACGCGGTCGACTTTTCGCAACGAATCCCGCCTGTGCAGAACATGGCCACCTTCGGCTCCTTGCCCTGCCCCAGCAAGGCATCGCGGCGTTCGCGAAACCAGCGGGGGAAATCGCGGAAGCTGTTCGTCTGTGGATCGATCGCACCTTCGAAGGTGCCAATCGCCACTTCATAATCGTTGCGGGTATCAATCACGATCGTTTCTGGATCGGCAATCAGCGCGTTCCAGTCCGCCGGAGCGACATAGGTGCCGACTGACGCCAGCGGATCAATGTCGGCCACGCCCATGGTCACGATCTCGCGCTTCAGGCGCACCTTCATGCGGTGAAACGGCATGGCCGGCGCGCGCGAGAATTTGACATCAAGGTCGGCGCACCCCGGCAAGGCGCGAATATGGCCCAGCACGGCGGCAATCCCGGCATCGCTGCCGGCAATCGTGCCGTTGATCCCTTCATGCGCCAGCAGCAGCGTGCCCTTCACACCCTGGGCCCGGCAGCAGGCCAGCAGCGGGGGCTGTAAGACCGTGTAGTCCGCGAAGGGGGTAAATTTATAGAGCGCTGCAACGCAAACTGGCAGATCGGGTGTGTCCATCCGATACCCCTTAACCGCAGCTCAGGACCTCGCCAATGGCCCGTTGATTGTCGACAGCGACACACTGAACGGCTAGCCCCGGCGCCATGAAGCTGATCATCGGCAACCGAAACTACTCGTCGTGGTCGCTGCGCGGCTGGCTGGCCTGTAAGCAATCGGGCCTGAGCTTCGCGGAAATCCAGATGCCGCTTTATGGCAAGGATTGGGACCAGCAGAAAAAGCTGCACGACGAGATCGCCCCTTCGGCGGGTAAAGTTCCGGTGCTGTGGGATGGCGATGCCGTGGTCTGGGACAGCCTGGCAATCATCGAATACCTGGCCGACCGCGTCGGGCGCGATAGGTTCTGGCCCAAGTCCGATGATGCCCGCGCCATGGCCCGTTCGATGGTGGCGGAAATGCATTCTGGCTATGCCGCGCTGCGGCGCCAGTGTCCCATGAACATTCGCCGTCAGGTCGAAGGGTGGGAGATTGACGAGGTGGCCCGCAACGAGGTGGTTCGCATCCTCACGCTCTGGGCCGAGGCGCGAGCCCGGTTCGGGCACGGCGGACCGTTCCTGTTCGGCACTTTCAGCGCAGCCGATATCTTTTACGCACCCGTGGTCTGCCGCTTCATGACCTATGGGATAGCTGTGCCGGGCTTCGGCCAGGCCTATATGGAAGCGATCTGGGAACACGAATGGCTGCAGGCCTGGGTCACCGCCGCCGCAGACGAAGAATGGGTAATCGAACAATGGGAAATACCAAGTCCGCCAGGCGGGAAACGATAGTGCGCTGGATTGCTGCAGCGCTGGCCGCGCTGGCAGCATTGATGGCGCGCCCAGCCTTCGCCTGGGGTGAATTCGGGCACCAGAGTACCGCCAGCATCGCTTGGGCCAATGTCTCCCCGCAGACCCGCGCCGCGGTGCGTGATCTGCTACGCGCGGAAAAAGGCCTCGGGACGTCCTATTGCCGCGTGCGCAGCCTGGAAGAGGCCAGCTACTGGCCTGATTGCATCAGGCGCGAGGCCTGGCGCTGGGGCTATTCGTTCTCTTGGCACTATCAGACGATGAACATCTGCAAGCCTTATGATCCGCGCGCCAATTGCGCGGGCGGGAACTGCGTGACCGGGCAGATCGAGCGCAACCGACGCGTGCTGGCCGACAAGACCCTACCCGCCGCGCAGCGGCTGGAGGCACTGGCCTGGTTGGCGCACTTTGTTGGCGATCTGCACATGCCGCTGCATTCGGGTGACAACAACGACCTCGGCGCCAACCAGGTGGCGGCACAATATGGCATCGCCCCCGGCCACAATCTGCATTCCGTCTGGGATGGCCCCATGGCCGAGCGCGGCATCAGCAGCGCTGTCCCGCCGCTGATCCGCCGCTACACGCCTGAAGAGCGCGCCGCGCTCGATACCGGCGAAGTGGCTGACTGGGGGCGCGAATCCTGGGAGCTGGCTAAGGGCCTGGTCTATGCCAAGGCCTTTGACCGTGATCCCTGTAACGGCACTGCAGCGCCCAAGGAAATCGTCTGGTCGAACGAGGATATCGAAGCCAGCCTGCCAGCTCTGCGCCAGCGGATCAGTCAGGCAGGCCTGCGATTGGCACGGCTGTTGGATGGAGCGCTTGCTCGCTAGAATGCGGAACCGTCCTTGCGGCGGAATCCCTGACCATCAAACAGATGCATGTCGATATCGGGATAGTGGCAGTCGCTCGCCGCCTGCTTGCCGATTGCAACATAGACACAAGGCTCGGTTGAGCGGTTCTGGAGGACGTGGCCGTTGCCATCTCCCTTTGGGAAGGCTGCCACATCGCCGGGGCGCATCACCGTATCGCCGCTGTCATCGACCAGCACGGCTTCCCCGGCCAGCATAACCACCAGCTCATCCTCGGCCTCATGCCAATGCCGCTGGGCAGACCAAGCGCCTGGTTGAAGCACGACATGGCTCACGCCAAAGTCGGTCAGGCCAGCCGCGGGGGCGATACGGCGGTACCAACGGCCCTGCACCTTGTCGGCATGCTCGGGCGGATAGCCGGTGGCGTTGGTCTGGGGAATGCTGTCCAGATCGAGCTTGGGCATGGACGTGCTCCTGCTTGCAGGCCAGCACCATACACCATATGCCGCCTCGAACCATGACCAGCACAACCTTGCCCCCCGTCCTGCCGCTTGCCGAGGCGCTGATCGCGTGCCCCAGCGTCACACCAGCGACAGGCATGGTGTTCGACTGCCTGGAAAGCCAGCTTGCGCCGCTCGGGTTCGCGGTCCACCGCTTCCTGGCCGGCGAGGCACCCGACGGCCCCGTCGAGAACCTGTTCGCGATCCGGCAGGGGCCTGTCGGGAGCCGTCATTTCGGCTTTGCCGGACACCTAGATGTGGTGCCGCCGGGTGAAGGCTGGACCACCGGCGCTTTTGCGCCGGAAGTGCGCGGTGAGCTGCTCTATGGGCGGGGTGCGGTCGACATGAAAGGCTCGATCGCAGCAATGGTCGCTGCCGCCGCAAGCGTGCCGCAGGAAGCTGGCACAATCAGCTTTATCATCACGGGTGACGAGGAAGGCCCCGCGCGCTTCGGCACCCTGCCGCTGATAGACCATATGCGCGCCGCAAGCGCCATTCCCGATCTGATCCTGGTGGGTGAGCCGACCAGCGTGAACCGGCTGGGCGACATGATGAAGATCGGCCGACGCGGCTCGGTCAACATCTGGCTGACGGTCGAGGGCGGCGAGGGGCACGTTGCTTATCCGCATCTGGCCAACAACCCGATCGGGCCACTGGTCAACATGCTGGCCGAGCTGAACGCGCTGGTGCTCGACGAAGGGACTGACTGGTTCCAGCCATCGAACCTTGAGATCACCGACGTGACCGTCGGCAACCCGGCCACCAACGTGATCCCGGCCCGCGCCCACGCCCGCCTGTCGATCCGGTTCAACGACCTGCACACCGGGCAGGCGCTGGCTGACATGGTCAGCGCAATTGCCGCAAAACACGGCGGGACGGCCCGCGCCGTCATCTCTGGCGAGGCGTTCCTGACCCCGCCAGGGGATTTCTCGGCCATGGTCGCCCGCGCGGTCGAGGCCGAGACCGGCGTTACGCCCGAGGCCAGTACCACTGGCGGGACCAGCGATGCCCGGTTCCTGAAGGCACTGTGCCCGGTGATCGAATTTGGCCTGTGCAACGCGACCATGCACAAGCGCGATGAAGCGGTGGCAGTCCCCGATCTGGATGCGCTCGCGCGGATCTATGCCCGCATCGCAACCGCCGCACTGGCAGGCTGATTGCGATGGGCGCGACAGCCTGTTAGGCTGGTTGGAAACAATCTTTCAATCCGGGGGACGCACGCCATGGACCGGCGCCTGACACTTTATATCCTGATCGGCATGGTGCTGGGCGTTGTCGCCGGCTGGCTGGTTTTCACCTTCATCCCCAAGGGCGCTGTCACCGTCTGGCCGTTCGGTGTCGAGGCTGATCTGAAGGAAATCTACCTCAAGTCGTTCGGCCTGCTATCCAGCATTTTCCTCAACCTAATCAAGATGCTGGTCGCGCCGCTGATCCTGTCCACCATCGTCGTGGGCATTGCCCACATGGGCGACAGCGCCGCATTGGGCCGGATTGGCTTTCGCGCGATCACCTGGTTCATCCTCGCCAGCCTGATTTCAATCGGGCTGGGGCTGATCATGGTCAACTTCTTCCAGCCTGGCGTGGGAGTGGACGTATCGGTTGCCGCGGCAGCCTCGGTTGGCGAAGTGGCCAAGCTCGATTTCTTCGACTTTGTCCTGCACATCTTCCCGAAGAACGCCTTCGACGCGATGGCGACCAACAACATTCTGCAGATCCTGGTCTTCTCGGTCTTTGCGGGCGTGGCCCTATCGGCGCTGGGTGAGAAAGGCGCACCGCTGGTCCGCGGCGCCGATGCCCTTGCGGAAATGATGCTGCAGATCACCGGCTACGTGATGCGCTTTGCCCCGTTTGCCGTATTCGGCGCGCTGGCCAAGGTTGTCGCCTCGAGCGGCCTGGGCATCCTTGCCACCTATGTCGAGCTGGTGACCGAATTCTACTTCTCGCTCAGCATTCTCTGGCTGATTCTGTTGACGGTCGGCGGGCTGTTCCTGGGCCGGCGCATCTTCACGCTGATCCGCTATATCCGCGAACCGATGATGATCGCCTTCTCGACTGCATCGAGCGAGGCCGCCCTGCCGAAGCTGTTTGAGCAGTTGGATCGGTTTGGCGTGCCGCGCCGCGTTTCAGGCTTCATGCTGCCGCTGGGCTACAGCTTCAACCTGGACGGCTCGATGATGTACATGTCCTTTGCGACGCTGTTCATCGCCCAGGCCTATGGCATCGATCTGTCGATTGGCACCCAGATCGCAATCCTGCTGACCCTGATGATCTCATCCAAGGGCGTTGCCGCCGTGCCGCGGGCCAGCCTGGTGGTGATTACCGGCACGCTCGCCATGTTCGGTCTGCCGGTTGAAGGCGTGGCGATCATCCTGGCGATCGACCAATTCCTCGACATGGGCCGCACCGCCACCAACGTGGTTGGCAATGCTGTTGCCACGTCGGTCATCACCAAGTGGGAAGGCATGCTGGAGGTCGAAGAACTCGAGTTTGTCGAGCATCCGCACGCCCCGGCCCACACCGCCGCCGATGGCCGCCGCGGGCTGGAACTAGACCCGGCGAACTTCGAAGAAAAGCGCTAGACTGTTGCCGCCTTGCCCTTCGGGGCAGGCGTCTTCGGCCTGAAGGCGCAGAGGTCTGCTACCGGGCAGCGCCAGCATTCGGGCGTGCGCGCCTTGCAGATGTAGCGGCCGTGCAGGATCAGCCAGTGATGCGCGCCCACGCGGAAGGGTTGTGGCACCTTTTTCTCCAGCGCCTTTTCCACGGCCAGCACGGTCTTGCCCTTGGCAAGGCCTGTGCGGTTGCCGACGCGGAAGATGTGGGTATCGACAGCAAAGGTTTCTGCCCCGAAAGCGCAGTTCATCACGACATTGGCGGTCTTGCGGCCCACGCCTGGAAGCTCGGTCAAGGCATCGCGGTCGGCCGGAACCTCGCCGCCGTAATCGCGCACCAGGATTCCAGAGAGGGCGATGACGTTCTTGGCCTTGGTATTGAACAGGCCAATCGTCTTGATGTGCTCCTTGAGCCCAGCCTCACCCAGCGCAACCATATCGGCCGGGGTCTTGACCAGTTCAAACAACCGCCGCGTCGCCTTGTTGACGCCGACATCGGTCGCCTGCGCGGATAGCGTCACCGCGACCAACAGCTGATAGGTGTTGCCGAACTCCAGCTCCGTTTCCGGCGAGGGGTTATCCTCGGCCAGGCGGCGGAAGAATTCGAAGATCTGCTCGCGCTTCAAAGGCCAAGCACCTCGCCCATGCGATAGCGTCCAGCCGGCTTGCCTACGAGCCACTGCGCCGCGCGGACCGCACCCTTGGCAAAAATCGTGCGGTTCTCTGCAAGGTGGGTCAGCGACAGTCGTTCGTCAGCGCCGAGGAAGTGGACCGTGTGGTCACCCGCCACCGAGCCGCCACGCAGGCTGGCAAAGCCGATTTCGCCTGACTGGCGCGCACCGGTGATCCCGTCACGCCCGCGCGCACTGTGGTTCGCCAGGTCAATCCCGCGGCCCGCAGCGGCCGCTTCACCCAGCAGCACCGCAGTGCCAGAGGGGGCATCAACCTTCATCCGGTGATGGGTCTCGGCAATCTCGATGTCCCAATCCTCGCCGAGGCGGCTGGCAGCCTCGCGAACCAGATAGGCCAGCAACGTAACGCCCAGCGAGGTATTGCCGGTCTGCAGCACGGCAATCCGTTCTGCCGCATGGTCGCACAGCCAATGGTGGCGTTCTTCCAGCCCGGTCGTTCCAACCACGATCGGCACACCCGCGGTCACGGCGGCATCAAGGTTGCCCTCCAACGCAGCTGGCGCCGAAAAATCGACCAGTACGTCGCTCTGCGCGGCGAGGGCAGCGACATCACCGCCCTTGTCGACCCCACCCGCAAGCTCCGCGCCTGCGGCCTGGATCGCATCGGCCAGTGCCTGTCCCATGCGCCCTGCGCTGCCGATAATCCCGATTCTTGCCATTGCCGTCCCCATTCGTGGCGTGCTTCATGAGCGACATGAGCCAAATCCGCAACATCGTGATCCTGACTGGCGCGGGGATCAGTGCCGAAAGCGGCATCGACACCTTTCGTTCGGCCGGCGGGCTGTGGGAGCAGCACCGGGTCGAGGATGTCGCCACACCCGAGGCCTTTTCCCGCGATCCGGATCTGGTGCTGCGGTTCTATGACATGCGGCGCGCGGCAATTCAGGAGAAGGTGCCCAACGCAGCCCACCGCGCGCTGGCAGAGCTGGATGCGCAGTGGAACGGCAACCTGCTGATCGTGACACAGAACGTCGACGACCTGCATGAGCGCGGCGGCGCGCGGCGGGTGCTGCACATGCATGGCGAGCATTTGAAGGCCTGGTGCACCTCTTGCGATATCCGCTCGCACTGGCGCGGGACGCTGATAGATCGCCCGTGCTGCCCGGTCTGCCAGGCGCGTACCCTGCGCCCGGATGTCGTGTGGTTCGGCGAGATGCCTTATCGCATGGGCGAAATCCATGCCGCGCTGCGCGAGGCGGACCTGTTTGTTTCGATCGGCACTTCGGGCGCGGTCTACCCCGCGGCGGGGCTGGTTCGCACCGCGCGCGAGCTTGGCCTCCAGACGCTGGAGCTCAACCTAGAACGGTCGCAGGGATCAAACTGGTTTCACGAAACCCGCCTGGGCCCGGCAACCGAAGTGGTACCCGATTGGGTTGCCGAAGTTCTAGGCGGCTGAGCAGGCCCGGCATTCCGGATCCTTGACGATCCGCATGGTCCGCAGCTCGGGCGTGAACCCATCAAGCAAGTGCAACTTGCCCCATTGCGGATCGCCGAGTGCTGCCTGACCTTGCACCAGCACCCGCACCGCGTGCATTGCGGCAAAGGTGCCGACCCACCCCGCCATCGCCCCCAGCACGCCATCAGCCGCGCAGGTATCGCAATCTTCGGCATCGAAGGCATCGCCCACGAAGCAGCGATAGCAGCTCTGCCCTTCGAGGTGCCCGGCGAAGTTGGCGACCTGGCCCTGAAAGCGGCCCAGCGCCGCGCTGGTCAACGGAATGCCCAGCTGCACACAGGCATCGGACACGGCCAGCCGCGTCGCAAAGTTGTCACAGCCATCAAGCACCAGATTTGCCCCTGCAAGGAGCTGATCAGCGTTTGCGCTCCCCAACCGCGCTGACATTGCGCGCACGGTGATAGCGCCATCGAAACGGCCAACCCAGTCCGCTGCCGCAGCGGCTTTTGCCCGACCCACGTCACCCTCGGTAAAGATCGTCTGGCGCTGCAGGTTGGTCAGATCGACCTCATCGCTATCGATCAGCGTCAGCTGGCCAACGCCGGCTCCGGCCAGATACTGCAGGGCAGGCGAGCCGATCCCGCCGCAGCCGATCAGTATCACGTGCGCCTGACTGAGCGCGACCTGACCCGCCCCGCCGAGTTCGGGCAACACGATGTGGCGGGCAAAACGGTCAAGGCGTTCCGGGGCAAGGCTCATCTGGCGTGCCTTAAAGTCGTTTCGGCTGCCGGGCAAAGGAAGTCTCTTGCCCCGCCCCCGGCGATGCGGCACTTGATCGATCAATTAAGACAATAACGGGACGAGGCATGCATTACGCACAGTTGCACCAGGTGCGCCAAGAGCTGACCGGACCAGGCGGGCCGTTCGAAATTGTTGAGTCCGTTGTGCTGGGCCAGCAGATGAAGGTTTACAAGAACGCGCCGCCCTCGGCCCGCGAATTCTGGCTGTCTACCGCCGCCTTCGGTCCGCGTGACTACCTTGTGTATCAGGGCGAACGGCTGACCTACGCGCAGGCCCACGATCAGGTTCGCGCCGTGACAGCCTGGCTGTGGGAACAGGGCGTGCGCCCAGGTGACCGGGTCGCCATCGCCATGCGCAATTATCCCGAATGGATGCTGATCTACTGGGCTTGCCTGTGCCTGGGTGTGGCAGCGGTTGGGACCAACGCCTGGTGGACACCCGAAGAGCTGGACTATGCCCTCGCCGATTCAAGCCCCAAGGTGATCTTCGCCGATGCCGAGCGGCTGGCCCGATTGGCCGATTGCACCGCAGCCGCGGCAAAGGTCCCGACTGTGGCGGTCCGGGCCAATGGCAATACCGGCACGATCCCCTGGGCTGATGTCATTGCCCATCCCGGTGCCATGCCCGACGTCACCGTTGATCCGGATAGCGATGCCTGCATCTTCTACACCAGCGGCACGACCGGCCACCCCAAGGGCGCGCAGCTGACGCACCGTGGCTGTGTATCCAACCTGATGAACCTGCTTTATGCCGGCGCTTCCAGCGGCATGGCGACCGAGCGCGGTGGCGGCGCGGCGATTCCGGCGGAGCCGCCAGTTCCGGCGACTCTGGTTACCACCCCGCTGTTCCACGTCACCGCCAACAACTGCGCGGCCTATGCCGCAACCGCCCAGGGCGGCAAGATCGTGCTGATGTATCGCTGGGAAGCGGGCGAGGCACTGAAGTTGATCGAGGCGGAGCGTTGCAACGGGCTGTCCGGCGTGCCGGTGATGGCGCGCGAGCTGATCAATCACCCTGATTTTGACAAGTACGATACCTCCAGCCTGCTCAACATGTCAGGCGGCGGCGCCCAGGTCCCGCCGGACCAGGTCGGCACGATTGACCAAAAGATCCCGTCGGCGCGGCCATCAACCGGCTATGGCATGACCGAGACCTGCGGAATCATCACTTCGGTTGGCGGCGATTTCTTTGTCGACCGGCCGGACAGCGCCGGCCCGTCGATGCCCAACTTCGACGTGAAGTGCGTCGATGACGATGGCAATGCCGTGCCGCAGGGCGAAGTAGGTGAACTGTGGGTCAAGGGCTCGTCGGTGATCAAGGGATACCTTAACCGTCCCGATGCCAATGAAGCCTCGTTCACCGATGGCTGGCTTCACACCGGTGACGTCGCCCGGATCGATGAGGACGGCTTCATCTACATTGTCGACCGCAAGAAGGACATGGTCCTGCGCGGCGGCGAGAACGTGTTCTGCACCGAGGTCGAGGCCGGGATCTACCGCCACCCGGCTGTAGCCGAATGCTGCGTGTTCGGCGTGCCGGATGAGCGGCTGGGCGAGGAAGTGGGCGTGGCCGTGGTGCTCAAGCCCGGTGAGGTGCTGGATGCTGAAGCGCTGCGCGCGCATTGCGGGACGGTGATGGCCAAGCACAAGGTACCGCGTTACGTCTGGTTCAAGGACCAAGCCCTGCCGCGCAACGCCAATGGCAAGTTCCTGCGCCGCGAGTTGCGCGACGAACTCGCCCGCCAGACAGCGGAGGCTTGAGCCATGGCTGATATGGATGGGCGGATTGTCCTGGTCACCGGTGCCATGCGCGGTCTGGGTCAGGCTACGGCGCGCGCGCTTGCGGCAGCCGGGGCGAAAGTCGCCGTTACCGATCTGACCGCTCCGGAAGACCTGGCTGCAGAGATTGGCGGGGTGGCAAGGGCCCAGGACGTGACCAGCGAAGCTGACTGGGCCGCGACTATGGAGTGGGTCCGTGCCGAACTGGGCGGGCTGGACGTGCTGGTCAACAATGCCGGTCTGTGGCTCTTCAAGCCGATCCTGGAAACCACGCTGGATGACTGGCGGCGGCTCCACGCGGTCAATGTCGAAGGCGTATTTCTTGGCACCCGCGCGGCGATCCCGCTGCTGGCCGAACGCGCGCACCTGTGGCGCGGTGGTACCGCGATCGTGAACCTGTCATCTGTGGCGGGGATTGAAGGTGCTGCGGGCGGCACCTGCTATAACAGCACCAAGGGCGCGGTGCGCTTGTTCACCAAGGGCTGCGCCAAGGAACTGGCGGCAGCGCGAATTCGCGTCAACTCGGTCCACCCCGGGGTGATCGATACCGACATGGGGCGCAAGCTGATCGACGATTTCGCGGTGGCGCAGGGCACGGACAACAACGAAACGCTGGCCAACGTTTCAGCCATGCACCCGCTCGGCCATCTGGGCGAGGCGCAGAACGTGGCCGATGCCGTTGTTTTCCTGGCAAGCGACCGCGCTGCCTTTACCACTGGCAGTGAGTTGGTCGTCGACGGGGGCCTAAGCGCCTAAAGCCCGAAGGCCACTAGTGCGGCCCGGGCAATTCCCTCGCCCTTCTCCTGAACGAAATGGCCACCTTCAGGAACTTCGAGCGGAGCAGGGCAGCCCCGGATGATCCCTTGCAGCCGCGCCATAACGTCGGGTCCCAACACCGGGTCGGTCATGCCGATCGCCATGAAGGTCGGTCCGGACCATTCATCCCGCCAGAATTCCAGCGCACGTTTCGCCTCGGCGATGCCCTCCATTCCCGGGTCGGTCATGACGAGTTCGGGGAAGCGGCGCACCCCCGCCTTGAAGCGGCTATCGGGAAAAGGCGCAGCATAGGCGGCGGCCTCGTCAGCCAGCATATCGGGCTGTGACCGCTGCATGAGCGCGGCGATATCGAGATCGGGTTGGCTCCGGTTGAAAGCCCGCCAGCGGTTGAAACCTTCGCTGACCGGCTCGCCACATGGGATTGCAGTATTCATCACCAGCAGCCGCGCGAAGCGTTCGGGCATTGCCGGCGGAATGGTAAGGCCCAGAATTCCGCCCCAGTCCTGACAGACCAGGGTGATCCGCTGAAGGCCCAACCGTTCAATCAGGGCCATCAACATGCTGCGGTGAAAATGGAAGGTGTAGGCCTGATCATCCGCCGGCTTATCAGACCGACCGAAGCCAAGCAGGTCAGGGGCAATGACCCGATGGCCTGCCGCCACAAAGACCGGGATCATCTTGCGGTAGAGATAAGACCACGTGGGCTGCCCATGCAGGCAAAGGAACGTCTCCGTGGCATCGGCGGGGCCTTCGTCGAGGTAATGGACCCGCAGGCCAGCGTAGCCTGGGAGATCTTCCACGTAGTGCGGAGAAAAATCGAAATCGCGAAGACCGGCAAAGCGGCTATCGTCTGTGCGCAGTGCAGCCATCACCGGCACCTCCCTCAAGGCCATTCTGACAGGATCGTCGTCGCATCGAAATAGTCGCGCCAATAGGTGATCAGCCCGCCGTGCACCTCAAACACCCCGGTAACCGGCAGTTCGACCCACTTGTCAGCCAGCCGATGCCGATCGAGTCGTTCAAGGATGACCACGGGGCCGCTCGCTGCCTCGCGCAGGATCCGGAACTCGTTCTCCAATGTCGGTGCAAAGAACGGCTCAAGCACGGCGCGGATGCCCGCAGGGCCAACCACCGTGCCGATCGGTGGCGGGTTGGTATAGCTGCAATCAGGCGCCACAAAGGCCGTTGCCCGATCGTAATCCAGCGGCTCCATGGCTTTGAGGAAAGCGCGGGCGATTTCACTGGGGCTGGCAGTCATGCTGCGCGCCCCTCACCCAGCAGGAGCACCTTGATATCGCCACCCGCACGGCGAGATTGCACCAGCAGATAGAGTGAGAGGAAAAGCATCCCGCCGAAGAAGGCCAGCACGGCAAGGCCCAGCCCGCCCGTGCTGAACTGGTGCCGCCAGGCAACCCACAGTGCCGAGAGCGCCAAGAAGCACATGAAATCCAGATTGAACTGACCGGGCCAGGCCATTTCGGCCATGTCACCAAAGAATACGGGCAACAGGTTCAAACCGTGATGTGCGATGGTAATCGAAGTGTAGGCGAGAATCGCAACCAGGCAGGTGGCGAGGAATAGACGAAACAGGGCCATATTCAGCGACTCCTTGTAGCACTTGCTACATGGTATCTCAATGTAACAGTTGCTACAAGACTGCACATGAACATCAGGGACACCCAACGCCAGGCGGTGATCGAGCAGCTCGCCGGCCACTTGCTGGAGCATGGCCTCGCCCGTACGAGCCTGCGCCAACTCGCGGCCGCGGCGGGTGTCAGTGACCGGATGCTGCTCTACTACTTTGCCGACAAGGCCGAGGTGCTGGCTGCGGTTATGGCGCGGGTCGCCGGTGAGCTTTCCACGCGGCTGGCCGAAGCGATCCCGGATGGTTCCGCACTCCGCCCGGCTGAACTTGTGCGCAGCGCCGCGGCCTTTACGACCGGCCCGGACATGCGTCGGTTCATGCGGCTATGGGTTGAAGTCGTTGCTGCCGCCGCTCGGGGCGAACCCCCGTTCCCGGGGATCGTTGCCCAAATCATGGCGGGCTTCCGAGCGTGGGTCGATGCCCGACTGGAGCTGCCTGCCGGAGCTGACCGCGAGGCCATTTCAGCCGCGGTTATTGCCGTGATCGATGGCCTTGCACTGGTCGATATCTGCAGCGAGGATGCACTTGCTCCGCGCATGGCCGGGGCGTTAAGCATCCTTCTATCCGATTAGCCTTGCGCTTCCCCACAGTTCACCGCCTTGCGCAGTCCTGCGCAAGGGGTGGGAATTAGCGACTAAGCAACGGCAGAAAAGCGCTCAGCTTTCCAACTGACGGAGCAAGCTGCGCACGTCGCCGTCCATATCGGCATCGCGGGCACGCAGGTCCTCGATCAGCCGCACGGCGTGGATCACGGTCGAGTGATCGCGCCCGCCAAACTTGCGGCCGATTTCCGGATACGAACGCGGGGTCAGCACCTTGGCAAGATACATCGCCACCTGGCGCGGACGGACCACGGCACGGGCGCGGCGCTTGCTGGCCATTTCAGTCCGGTCGACCCGGTAGAACTGGCAGACGGTGCGCTGGATCTCGTCAATCGTGATCCGGCGGCGGTTGGCCGAAAGGATATCGGTCAGCTGTTCTTCGGCCAGCTGCAGCGACACGGCCTGACCGGTCAGCTGGGCATAGGCAATCAGCTTGTTGAGCCCGCCGACCAGTTCGCGAACGTTGCGGTTGATTGTGCGCGCCAGGAATTCAACCACGTCACCCGGCACGTGGCTGGGCGAGAAGCGCTGCAGACGGTGCTCAAGGATCGAACGGCGCAGTTCAATGTCAGCCGGCTGGATATCGGCGACCAGGCCCATCGACAGGCGCGAGAGCAGGCGCTGTTCGACCCCATCAAGCGCCTGCGGGGCGCGGTCAGCCGCGAAGACCAGCCGCTTGCCTTCGGCCAGCAGGGCATCGATCGTGTAAAGCAGCTCTTCCTGGGCCGAGGCCTTGCCGATGATGAACTGGATGTCATCGACCAGCAGCAGGTCAAAGCCGCGCAGACGGGCCTTGAATTCGATCGTCTGGTTCTGCCGCAGCGCCTGGACGAATTCGACCATGAACCGCTCGGCCGAGCAGTAGAAGATCCGCGCCCGCTGATGGTTCGCCAGATAGGCGTGGCCAATCGCGTGCAACAGGTGCGTCTTGCCCTGACCGGTTGCAGCCTTGAGATAGAGCGGTGCGAACTGTGGGGTTTCAGTGGCGGCCATGCGCTGCGCCGCGTTGCTGGCAAGGATATTGGCCGAACCAGTTACGAAGCTGGCGAAAGTCAGCGAAGGGTCAAGACCGACCGGCCCTTGGCCCAACGCACCAAGTTCTGCAGCCCCCATGCCCAGTGCATCGCCCGGCTGCGACAACGGCGCCCCATCATTGGCCGCACGGCGGCCTTCGTCACGACCAAGCCGCAGGCCAGGCATCGCGCGGCGGCCCGGCATGACCGAGATCCGGACATTGCGGATATCGGGACGCGCGATCTTCCATGCCAGCGAAAGCCGGTCGGCAAAACGATCGGACACCCAATTGGCAGAGAATTCATTCGGCAAGAAGAGATCCAGCGTACCGGTTTGCTTGCACAGCGAGCCCAACTGGATCGGCTTGATCCACTGGCTGTAAAGCTGATTGCCAAGATCCTTGCGCAGGCCGCGGCTGATATCTGCCCAGTCAGCCGCAAGATCGAGCGCTTCTTGTTCTTCCATCATGCGCTCTGCGTCAGCTCCGCCCGGCGCGGTACTACCGCGTGAATTACCAATGTTTGGTCCCGACACCCCTACGGCCCCCGAATATACGCTTCCCAGCCCCGTTCCCCCACCAGAGGACAGGACCCGCCCAAAACCGGCCCCCAAAAACCAGTTCGGAACTTTCAATCTGTGTGAAGGCCCGTTGCAGAATCTGCGCCGGGCTTGGATCGTGTTATGCCCCGCTGAGCGGGCAGGGCAAGGCACCCTTTTTCAAAAAACTGAAATAAATGGCCTTGACTCTGACATGGTCAGGGAATTCCCGAAGGCAATTTTTAAACATCTGTTAACTCGGAATATTTTCTGAAGGCCCGGTGCGAATCGCAGGAATCCGGTGACTTGCTGCAGCGCCGCATATTTCGGGTCACCAGAAAGCAAAAGGGCCGGCGGTTTAACCGCCGGCCCTTTTGCCGGGTTGTTCCCATTTCGTGCCACCGATCCGCGAATCGGTGAGGCCGAATCAGAGCGAGGCGACTCGCTTGGTCAGGCGCGCAAACTTGCGCGACGCCGTGTTCTTGTGAAGCACGCCGCGAGCCACACCACGCTGCAATTCCGGCTGAGCGGCCTTGAGCGCTTCGGCAGCAGCAGTCTTGTCACCACCAGCCAGGGCGGCCTCGACCTTCTTCACGAAGGTCCGGATACGGCCCAGACGGTTGCCGTTGATTTCTGCGCGCTTCTCGTTGCGACGGATGCGCTTCTTGGCTTGCGGCGTATTGGCCATGTCAGTCCTTCTTGCGGCTGCCAGGCGCAGCCCGATTCTGGTTAGAATTTCTTACAAAATCGCGGGCGCTGATCGAGTCATGCCCGCGGAAAGCGCGGCCCTTAACTGGGCAAAGCCGAATCGTCAACCAGAACGCGCTACTTCTGGCACTTCGCGCAATGCCATGTGCTACGCCCGCCCTGCGCAAATCGCTGAACCGGGGCGCTGCAGCGGCTGCACGCCTCGCCGGTCCGATCATAAACATCGAACTGTTTGGAGAAATAGCCCAGCTGTCCATCCGGCTGCGCATAGTCACGCAAGGTTGATCCTCCGGCCTCGATCGCCTCGGCAATCACTGCCTTGATCGCCGGGACCAGGCGGGCCAGCGCCGGGCCCGAAACCTGGCCGCCCGGCCTGCGGGGATCGATCCCGGCCCGGAACAGCGCTTCACAGACATAGATGTTGCCCAGCCCGGCCACGATCCGTTGATCAAGCAGCATCAGCTTGATCGCCGCGCTCCGGCTGGCCAGTGCCGCCTTCAGGTGCGCCGGCGTCAGGGCATCGCCGAGCGGTTCCGGGCCCATGGCGGCAAAGGCGGGCCAATCCGCCAGCGCAGCCTCATCGACGAGGTCCACCGAACCAAACCGGCGCGGATCGTTAAGCGACAGCACATGGCCAGAATGCGTTTCGAGCACCAGATGATCGTGGGTGCCGATATCTTCGGGATCGATCCGCCAGCGCCCCGACATGCCAAGGTGGAAGACCATCGACCGCCCGCGGTCGGTATGGATCAGGCCATACTTCGCGCGGCGACCAAGGCCCGTTACGGTGGCACCAGTCAGCGTCTGGACCAGGTCGGCGGGAAATGGGCGGCGCAGATCGGCACGGCGCGGCGCGACGCGGATCAGCCGCGCGCCATCAAGATAGCGCGCCAGTCCGCGTACAGTGGTTTCGACTTCGGGTAATTCAGGCATCGATTCGCTGCTAACAAGCTTTCCGCCGCGCCGAAACTACCCTAAGGGCCAGCCCCATGAGCGAACAGGTTTCCTTCGGCTACGAAGAGGTCTCTCCCGAGGAGAAGACCGAGCGCGTTGGCGCGGTGTTTTCAAGCGTCGCCAAAAAGTACGACGTGATGAACGATGCCATGTCGGTTGGCATGCATCGGCTGTGGAAGGACAAGTTCGTCCGCCGGGTCAAACCCCGCCCGGGCGAGCAGATCCTGGATATGGCCGGTGGTACCGGGGACATCGCCTTCCGGATGGCCGCGCAGGGCGCACAAATTACGGTCTCCGATATCAACCAGGACATGCTGGATGTCGGCATCGAACGGGCAATGGAACGCGGGCTCGACAGCCTGGTCTGGTCACGCCAGAACGCCGAGGAACTGAGCTTTCCCAGTCGCTTCTTCGATGCCTATACCATCGCCTTCGGGATCCGGAACGTGACCCGGATCGACAAGGCCCTGGCTGAGGCGCACCGCGTGCTGAAGCATGGCGGTCGGTTCTACTGCCTCGAATTCTCGACCACCGAATGGCCGGGATTCAAGGAAGTCTACGATTTTTACTCGCACAGGCTGGTGCCGAAGATCGGGCAGGCGATAGCCGGTGACGCGGATTCCTATCGCTATCTGATCGAATCGATCCGCCGCTTCCCGACCATGCCGGAGTTTGAAGGCATGATCCGCGATGCCGGCTTCACCCGCACCAAGGTTGAGCCGATCCTGGGCGGCCTGGTCGCCATTCATAGCGGTTGGAAGATTTGACGTGGATTATGCGATGATCGCGACCAGCAAAGCTGTGCGCTCGCGCATCACCGGCCCGCTCCCCCGCCCGGCCACCCAGAACCTAGGTTACCCTATGGGTGGCCGGGCGGGGGAGCGGGCCGGTGATGCTCCCGCCGTGAGGCGGGCAACGACATGACCCGTCCGGCCACGCATATTCTTCGCTTGCTGCGCTGGGGACGGATCCTGGCGAAGCACGGCGCGCTGCGCGGGATCGAGCAAGATCGCAACACGCCGCTACCGGTTAAGCGGCTGTTCCGGCTGGCTCGGCTGGGTACCTTCCAGCCGCGCGTTCCGGACTATGCCGGCGCTTTTCAGGCCATCGGACCCGCGGCGATCAAGTTGGGCCAGACCCTTGCCACCCGGCCTGATTTGGTTGGCGAGGAAGCCGCCTTTAACCTGTTGAGCCTGCAGGACAGCCTGCCGCCGGTTCCGTTTGCTGCGATCCAGGCCGAAATCGAAGCAAGCTTTGGCAAGCCGCTTGAAGCGATGTTCGCCAGCGTTGACCCGGAGCCGATTGGCGCCGCCTCGATTGCCCAGGTCCACAAGGGCGTGACTGCGGACGGCCGCACGGTCGCGATCAAGGTTCTGCGCCCGGGCATCCGCGAAAAATTCGCCGCGGACATCGAAACCTACGAATGGGCCGCCGCCCATCTCGAGGCGCTGGGCGGCGAAGCCTCGCGCTTGCGGCCGCGGCTGGTTATCGCCAACCTCAAGCGCTGGACCATGCGCGAGCTTGACCTCCGGCGCGAGGCCGCTTCGGCCTCGGAATTGGCCGAAGCGATGAAGGCGTTTGACGGCTATCGCATCCCCGCGATCGATTGGGACCGGACCAATGGTCGGGTCATGACGATCGAGTGGATCGACGGCATCAAAATCAGCGATCACGCGGCCCTAAAGGCCAGCGGAGTCGATCTGCCTGAACTGGCCAACCGCCTGGTTATTGCCTTCCTTACCCAGGCAATCAGCTACGGTTACTTCCATGCCGACATGCACCAGGGGAACCTGTTTGTGCAGGCGGACGGCACAATTGCCGCAATTGATTTTGGCATCATGGGCCGGATCGATCGCCGTGCAAGGTTCTGGCTGGCCGAGATCCTCTATGGCCTGACCACCGGCAATTATCGCCGCGTGGCGGAAATTCACTTCGAAGCGCAATATGTACCGAGTTATCATTCGGTGGACGAGTTCGCGACCGCGTTGCGTGCCGTAGGCGAACCGATGCGCGGGAAACCGGTAAGTGAACTGTCGGTCGGGCAAATGCTCGACGGGCTGTTTGCGATCACCCGTGATTTTGACATGCAGACCCAGCCGCACCTGTTGCTGCTGCAAAAAACCATGGTCATGGTCGAAGGGTTGGCGACCGCGCTCCACCCGGGGATCAACATGTGGGATGTATCCGGTCCCTTTGTGAAGAACTGGATCCGCGACGAGTTGGGGCCTGAAGCCGCGCTAGCCGATCGCCTGCGCGACGATACCGAGACCCTCCTGCGTTTGCCCAGCCTCATCCGACGGCTTGAGGAGCGGTTCCCAGCCAAGGGCGCCGCGCCAGAACCGCCGCCGCTGCCTGATGTGGAACTGATATGGGACCGTCGCCGCCAAAGCAGCCCGCGTCGCTGGAGTGGCTATATCCTCGCCCTGCTGGCAGGTGGCATAGCGGTATGGGGCGCTGGCGTCCTGGGCTGGCTTTGAGCCGATGGACCTTGATTCGCTGATCCTGCACTTCTTCGGGACGCAAGACCCGGCGGAGCTGACCGAAACGGACTATGACCGCGCCCTGGAAAAGCTCAAGATCGCCTTTGGCGTAGAGCGGGAAGTTGGGCGCAAATTTGCGCTGTGGACGCTGATGGAAGCACTGGGCATCGCCCCGCTGCCGGCAGACGCCTTTGCCAAGGAACCGCTGCTCAAGGCAGCAGCGGAAGACTATCTGAAGGCCGCATTCCGGCTTGAGCGCTTCGGCGAAGACGAAGGCTGATCGCCAAAGCGCCGCAACAGAAAAGGGCGGCAAGGTTGCCCCTGCCGCCCTCATCTAGATCAGCCTTCTGAAGGCCCGAAGGCCCCCGGGCCTCCTCTCCAACTCAGAACTTCGTCCCGGCGCGCAGACCGATCGTGCGCGGGGTGATCGGCACGACATAGGGGCGTTGGTAGCACTGACCGCACTGCACGAAGCGCGAGGACTGGCCCCGTTCGTCGAGCAGGTTGGCGGCAAAGAGCTCCACATTGAAGCTGCTCCACTCAACCCCCAGCGCCAGGTTCACCGTGGTGAATGCCGGAAGCTCGCCAAGCTGGGCCGCCTGGGTCGCCCGGACATCGCCGCTGGCCGAACCCTGGTACGCCACGTTGATCTGGCCATAGGGCTTCTTGTCACCCATTTCAGCCGTGTAGCGCATGGTACCCGAAGCCTTGAACTTCGGCGTGATCGGCAGGCGCGTACCCGAAGGCGACTGGATCGAATTGCCAGCGCCGGTGCAGGTAAAGGTCGGATCGACCGCTGCGCAGAGGTTCTTGGTCGTCTTCGCGTCGGTGTAAGCCCCGGCAACCTGCAGGAACAGCCCGCCGCCGTTGTAGCTCAAGTCGGCATCAATCCCGCGGATGCGGGCGTCAGGGCCATTCTTGATCTCGGTGAAGCTGTTTGCGCCAAGGTAGGAGTACTGGAAGTCATTCCAGTTCTGCTGATAGACTGCGCCATTGAAGCGCAGGCCCGGTGCGAGGGTCGACTTCCAGCCCATTTCATAGTTGATCAGGAAGTCAGCATCATAGGGGCCGACATCGGCCCGGCGGTTCACGCCACCCGGGCGGAAGCCCTTGGAAGCCGTTGCATAGACCATCAGGTCGCTGGTGGCCTTCCACGACAGGTTGAAGCGCCAGGTCAGGCCATCGTCCTTGACCCGCACCGGATCAACCCCAGACCCGTTCCAGACGCCCAGGTTGTTGCAGGGCGTTCCGTCAATCACACCCGGAGCCAGCTTGACGCCTGCGGTGCCGGCCACGGAGCGCAGGCGCGCTCCAGTGGTGGTGAAGCAACCGGCAACACCCGTGCGCGAGCTGCCTGCGCCATTATAGGGGGTGTCGCTAAAGTTGCCGCCCGGGTTGCGCCCAAAGCCAAAGAACCCGATCAACGTATTGTCGAACTTGTAGGCCCGGACCCCGGCGGTCAGGGTGACGTTCTGCAGCAGATCATAGCTCAGTTCGCCGAAAGCCGCATAGTCGCGATCAATGCGTTCCTGCTTGGTCAGCCAAAGCGTGCCGGGCGAACCATTGACCGACACCTGCGGACCAAGATTGGCAACCTTGTAGTCCTGGAAAATGTCGTTCGACTGGCGCTGGTAGAACAGCCCGCCGACAAACCGCAGCGGCTGGTCTGCCGGCGAGGCAACGCGCAGTTCCTGGCTCAGCTTCTTGAAGTGATCGCTGCCAATCACCTTCTGGCGCGGGTCGATGTTGCGGCCCAGCGAATCGAGGAAGTAGAAGTAACCGGCCAGACCGCCCGACGAAGCATAAAGCGAGTCATAGGCTTCCGAGTAGTCGGTGTAATCGCTTGAGCTGTCGCGCTTGCGGTCAAGGTAGGCGCCAGCATAGGTTACGTCCCAGCTGCCCAGCTTGCCCTCGATCGTCAGCGCGGCCTGAACCCACTTGTCGTTCAGATATTCCGGGGCAAAGCGCTGCAACTGCAGATCGCCGACGCTGGGATCGTAAGCGTAAGAGCCCTTGCTCTTCATCTGCTGGTAGGTGACCGCAGGCGTCACGGTCCAGCTATCGTCCAGATCGACCTTGAGCGCGGCGCGCGCACCATAGGTTTCGGTCTTGTTGTAGTTCTCGGCAACGAAGGCCGAATTGCTGACGCAGAACCCGCCGGGCTGCGGCAGGAAGCAACGGCTACCCGCGACGTTGTCGATGTAACCGGCATCCCGCTGATAGAAGCCGACCACGCGCAGGGCCGCGCTGTCACCCAGCGGGGCATTGATCATGCCATCGAACTTGCCGCCGAAATTGCCGCCTTTGACAGTGTTGATCTCACCATCAACCGAGCCTTCGAACCCGGCCGTGCTGGGCTTGTTGGTGATGATGCGGATCGTGCCAGCCTGCGACGAGGCGCCATAGAGCGTGCCCTGCGGGCCAGAGAGGCTTTCAATCCGGGCGATGTCATAGATATGGACGTCAAGGTTGCCGCCGATTGTGGTGACCGGCTGTTCATCAAGGTAGACGCCAACCGAGGGCAGCGAGCCCGAGTGGTTGCCGTCCCCGCCCGAGGCGACGCCGCGCATGTAGACCACGTTGGTCCCCGGCGTGCCGCCCGACTGGAACGAGACCGAGGGGAGTTGCTGGGCATAGCCCTTGAAGTCAGAGATGTTGAGCTGTTCAAGCTTGGCCGTGCCGAGCGCCTGGATCGAGATCGGCACGTTCTGGAGGTTTTCCGAACGCTTTTGCGCGGTCACCACGATTTCGTTGGCATCAGCCTCAGCGGCTTCCTGGGCCAGGGCCGGCATGGCAGTCAGCGCGGTGGAAGCAAGCAGCAATGCACCCGCTGTGCGACGAATAGTAAATGTCATGGGCACCCCATCCAATGAAATCTTCGGCAACTTGTGAATCCCCTATTCGCTGCGGTCAAGTCTAACGCAAATTGAGGGGGCCAATCGCCAGCCTGAGTGACAGAATTACCACGCCTCGGGATTGTCCGGATATGCCGCCAGAACCGGACCCAGTGCGGCCTTGAGCGGCCCAAGCCAGGGTTCGAACGGCACGTGGGCCTCGGTCCCTTCACGAAAGATCGGACGGCGGACCTGTTCGGAGCTGGGCGTGCGCACGGCGCGTTCGGTGCGGTGGAATTCAAGACAGGCCGGCTCAAACGCGAGACCGCAATAGTCGAGCAGGGCGCGCACTTCGGCCTCGGTATCCTCAACCATGTTTTCGTAGATCACCCGGTGCACCCGCCCCGGCCGGACCCGGTCAAGATGAGCCATCAACCGCACGTAATCGCGGTAATACCGGCCCATGTCTTCCAGGCCGTAGGCAAAGGCCTGGCCACGCGCGAAGTGCTGCTTGAAGTTGGAAAAACAGCAACCCAGCGGATGGCGACGCGCATCGACGATCTTGGCCCCGGGCAGCGCCAGCATGATGAACACCGCATGCATCCAGTTGTTCGGCAGCTTATCGATGAAGTACGGCCGCTCAGTCTTGCGCTGGATGCGCGTGCGCCTGAGAAATTCCTCGCCGCGCCGCGCCAGTTGCTCGGCAGTCAGGCCGGGCAGGCTGAGCGGATAGTTGCCCTCTCGCCGCGCCAGGGCAGGGATATCGGGCAGCTCGGTCGTGCCCTCAACCAGGCTGTGGCTGGAGAGGATCTGTTCGACCAGGGTCGATCCAGCACGGGGCATGCCCAGCACAAAGATCGGATCGGGCGCATCACAACCATGCCCGGCGCGTTCTGCGAAGAATTCGGGTGTGGCAATTTCGATCAGGCGATCGACGAAGCGGGCGGTTTCATCCGCATCGTAATCAAGCTCGGTGCGGCGCAGGGCATTGCCCGCGGCATAGTGGGCAAAGCTCGCCTCAGCCTCGCCGCGGTCCTCCAACGCCTTGCCCAGCGCGAAGTCGAGGTGGAAGCGATCTTCCCTGGCCACCCCGCCCTGTTCGAGCGCAGCCTTCATCGCCGCGATATCGGTATCGGTGAACTTGACCGTCTTCAGGTTGGCAAGGCTCCACCATGCCTCACCCAGCGTCGGCATCAGTTCGATCGCCTGGCGATAGGCCGCGATCCCTTCGTCCAGCCGCCCAACCGTCTTCAGCATGTGCCCAAAGCTCATCCACACGCGCGGCTGGTTTGGCGCCTGCGCCAGCACCCGTTCGTATAGGGTGATCGCCTCGTCGAACTCGCCGATCCGGCCCAAGGCAGCAGCCTGAAGGTTGGCGTGGCCGGGATTGTCCGGCTCTTCCTCCACCACCCGGTTGAGTTCGGCAATGGCATCGGCGGGGCGGTTCTGGCGGTATAGCACCAGGGCAAGATTGGCCCGCGCCGGGGTGAAGGCCGGGGCCAGTTCCAGCGCGCGGCGCAACAAGTTTTCGGCGTCGTTATAACGCCCGATCCGGCCCGCCAGCTCAGCAAACAGCCGGATTGCGAAGACATCCAACGGGTCTTCCTTCAGGTGGGCGCGCAACAACGGTTCGGCGACCGGCAGGTCGTTCTCGTTCATGGCCATGGCGGCCTGGATCAGCCGTGGGTGATAGCGCCCGGACCGCGCAAGCCAGGATTGGGTGGTGACGTTGCTCATGCTGTGCGCAAGAAACATGGTGACGCGGCGCGATCAAGCGATAGTCTGGGCTGGGAAGGGGATAAGCATGAGCCAGGACAATCGTCCGTTCGGAATCTGGACCGCCGCAGCGCTGGTGGTGGGTTCGATGATCGGCGCGGGCATTTTCGTCCTGCCAGGCCAGTTGGCCCCCTTCGGCTGGACCGGCTTCGCCGCCTGGATCGCCGCGGGGCTGGGGGCCATGGCCATTGCTCTGGTGATCGCCGACCTGACCGCCACCATGCCGGAAGAGCCAGGGCTGATCGCCATCTGCGGCCGGGTTATTGGACCACTTGCCGGGGTGCTGCTGGGCTGGTCCTACTGGATCAGCCTCTGGTGCGCGACGGCCGTGGTGGCGACGACTGCAGCGAGTTACCTTGGCGCGCTCTGGCCTGGATTGAGCGAAACGCCGCTGCGAACAGCCTTGGCCGGAAGCTTGATAGTCTTGTCAATCACGGCCTTGAACCTGCGCGGCGCGCGGGCCGCCGGCCAGTTCCAGGTGGCGACCACGGTGCTAAAACTGCTCCCGCTGATCGCGGTCGTGGTCATTCTTGGCGGGCTGGTTTTCGCTGGCGGAGGACAATTCTCGGTTGACCGACATCCGCCGTTTGCCAGTGCGCAGCTGACCCCGGCGTTGACGCTGGCCTTCTTTGCCATCCTCAGCTTCGAAACCGCCAGCATGGTGACCGAGCGGGTCCGCGACCCGGCACGCAATGTGGTCCGCGCAACCCTGATTGGCCTAGCCGCAACGATTGTCCTCTACGTGGTGGTCTGCATGGGGATCATCCTGGCCCTGCCGACTGAAGCGCTAGGGGCCTCATCCGCGCCTGTCGCCTATTTCGTCGAGCGGTTCTGGGGTTTATGGGCAGGTAGCGCGGTGGCCTTGCTGACAGCCGTTTCGGGCATCGGCTATGTCAATTCCGCAGTCTTGCTGCAGGGCGAGCTGCCACTAACCGCCGTGCGCGGTGGCATGTTGCCCGGCTGGATCGCTCCTACTAACCGGCATGACGTGGCCGTTGCCCCGATGACACTGGGCAGTCTGTTCTCGGTGCTGCTGATGATCGGCGGGGCCACCGGGATCGGTGCCAAACTGCTAGACTTCATGCTCCGCCTGACCACTGCCGCCGCGATCTGGATCTACATCGGCGTCGCGGTATCCGCGCTGATGCTGGGGCGCCGCCAGATCATGGCTGCGATCAGCATCGGCTTCTCGCTGTGGGTGCTGTACGGTGCGGGGCTGGAAGCGGGCGGGCTGGGGATCGTCCTGATCCTGCTAGGCTTCCCGCTTTACCTCGCCACGCGCCGCTTCAGCTCCGCAGCAGCTTCCTGATCAGCGGACGGCCGGCCAGGATTGCCTGGGCCGCGTTGTGGCCCGGTGCACCGGTCACCCCGCCGCCGGGATGCGTCCCGGCGCCGCACATGTACAGACCCTTGATCGGCCCGCGATAGTCACCATGCCCCAGCACCGGACGCGCCGCCCACAGCTGGTCGAGCCCCATAGAGCCGTGCATGATGTCGCCGCCGATCAGCCCGAACTTGCGTTCAAGATCCAGCGGCGAGTGAACTTGCGTCGCGATAACGCTTTTCTTGAAGTTGGGCGCGTGGTCATTGACCGTATCGATGATCAGGTCGGCCACCTTGTCGCGATGCTTGTCCCAGTCCACCGCCGGATCGAACTGTTGGCAGAACAGGCTGGCGACATGCTGGCCCGGTGGGGCAAGGCTATCATCAACCGTGCTCGGGATCATTATCTCGACAATCGGCTTCTTCGACCAGCCATGTTGCTGAGCATCGATGAAGGCCTGATCCATGTAATCCATGCCCGGGGCGATGATGATCCCCGCGGTGTGGTGCTCTGCCCGTTCCTTGCCCGGCAGCACTGCGAAGTCTGGCAGCTCTGACAGGGCAACATTCATCCGGAAAGTGCCCGAACAGGTCTTGAAGCCTTTGATGCGGCGCTGGAAGTCCTCATCGAGGTCGCTCTGGTCAACCAGCTGGCGATAGAGCAGCGCCGGACCGGCGTTGGAGGCAACGATCGGTGCCACGATCTCTTCGCCGCTTTCCAGCTTCACGCCCTGGACCTTGCCATTGTTCACCAGCACCTGTGCAACCGGCGCTTCAAGGCTGATCTCAACGCCCTGGTCTTCGCAAGCCTTGGCCATGGCCTGGGTGATCGCCCCCATTCCGCCAACCGAATGGCCCCAAGTGCCCAGCTTGCCGTTCACTTCGCCGAACACATGGTGCAGCAGGACATAGGCCGAGCCCGGGGTCGAAACCCCGGCATAGTTGCCAACCACGGCATCGAAGGCGAAGGCGGTCTGGATATAGTCATGCTCGAACCAGCCATCGAGGAACTGGCGCGCCGACTTCGTAAAGATATCGAGCAGGTCACGCTGGACCGACAGGTCCAGGTTGGCCATCGGCCAACCCTGCTTCGCCGCCGCGATCAGCGATTGCAGCCCGCCCCCAACATTGGGCGGGATCTGCATGCTGAGATCGCGCAGCACGTTGGCCACCTTTTCCAGCGCGGCGTCGTACTTCGGGTAAGCCGCAGCATCCTTCTTGGAGAAGCGCGCGAATTCCGCCTCGGTCCGGCCCGGTCCGCCACCCAGCTTCAGGTAATCGTTTTCAAACGGGAAGAAGTTGCTGATCGTCCGCTCGATCACGCGGTAGCCGTAATCGTGCAGCCGCATGTCAGCGATTACCTGCGGGCGCAGCAGGCTGACCGTGTAACTGGCGGTCGAGTTGCGAAAGCCGGGGTGGAACTCCTCGGTCACCGCTGCGCCGCCAACAACATGGCGCCGCTCCAGAACCCGCACCCGCATACCCGCCTTGGCAAGGTAGAAGGCGCAGGTCAGGCCATTGTGGCCACCACCGATGATCAGGGCGTCATAGGTCTTCGTCATTATTTGCTCCAGCCCGGTGCGGGCGCGAAGGGTTGGCGGGCTTCGGGAATTAGCGTGCGGATCTTACGGGCGAAGCTGCGCAGGCAGACCTCGCTCTTGCCAATTGGACCGGTTCCGTAGGTCTTGCTCTGCATGCCCTGCTGAACGCGGCTGATCAGCCAGGTATCCTCGGCATTGACCACGCGGTTGATCCGCCAGTTGGCATAGCGCGTCAGCTTCATCTCGCGCCGGCTATCAGGCAGGGCATAGGCCACTTCGCGCAGCAGGCATTCGGTGGGCGAAATCGGCAGCCACTGCATGAAATCGATCTGGTCGGCATAGATATCAAAGGCCATGTTCGGCCAGAGCTTGTAATAGAGCCAGCGCCCGTGGGCTTCCTCGGGCAGGTGCTCCACCCGCGGCAGGTGGCTGCGATAGAATCGCTCCCAGAAGTTCTGCTTCTCGTTCTTTACTACATCCCCATAAAGCCGGTCTGCCCAACCATGAGCCTCGATCCGGTAGGTCTTGCCGACCAGCCGGGTCAGGCCATCATGGGCAACCGGTATATGCAGGTTGTCAGAATAGTTATCGCCCACGTTCTTCCAATTGACCTTGCGCGGGCGGAGCCGGACCGGGGCCATCCGCTCCATCTCGGCAAGGCGGTACTGGCTGACCTCAGCCTCGAACGGGGCCATCATTTCGTTCACAGTCGGGAACCCGCCTGGGGCCAGGTTGACGAAGACAAAGCCGTGCCAGGTTTCGGTGACGACCGGAACCAGGCCATTCTCCTCCAGCCTTAGCGCCGGGTATTCGCTTTTCATCGGCACGCCCGAGAGGCGCCCGTCAGTCTCAAAGGTCCAGGCATGATAGGGGCAGACGAGCTTTTTCGCGCAACCCATCGGCCCCTCAACCAGCCGCATCGCCCGGTGCCGGCAGACATTGGTGAAAGCGCGAACCTGGCCGTCATCACCGCGGATCACGATCACACTTTCGCCCAGATAGTCGATCGTCTGGTAATCGCCGGGCTTGGGGATCTCGTTCACGTGGCAAACGATTTGCCACGACGGGCGGATCACCCGCTCCATCTCAAGGTCAAAAAACTCGCGGTCGTGATAGATCCAACCCGGCAAGCTGAAATCGGCATCGGGATCGACTTCGGGCCCGTCGATCTTGGCGACAATCGCTTCCAGCTTACCCACGTGCGACTCCCTCAATGCTTGTTGGACGCTCGTACAACAAGTGCTAGGATGCGGCAAGTGACCACCCCACCCGCCTTTCGCCGGTCTGAACCCGATGCCCGCCGCCTCAGCCTAATCGAGGCCTGCGCCCGCGTGCTGGCGCGTGAAGGAATCGCCGGGGCAAGCGTGCGGACCATTGCGCTGGAAGCAGGGGTCTCGGCCGGGCTAGTCGGGCACTACTTTCCCGGTATCGATGCGCTGATCGCAGCGACCTATTCCCACACCGGTGCCCGTGTTGATGCCGCGCTGGCCGCAGCCATGCAGGCCGCAGGACCGGCCCCCCAGGCCCGCCTGCAAGCTTTCGTCACCGCCAGCTTGGCCCCGCCGATCGCCGACCCGGAATTGCTCGCGACCTGGATCGCCTTCTGGAGTCTGGTGCGCGCCCGCCCTGAAATCGCCGCGCTGCATGACGAGCAATACGGCGGCTTCAGGACCCAGCTTGAGCACCTGCTGGCCGACTGCGGCCTGCCCACCGGCCGGTTGCGTGCGACGGCTATTGCCATCACCGCGCTGGTTGACGGGCTGTGGTTGGAACTGTGCCTCTCGCCACACGAGCTGGCGGCGGAAGAAGCCGCCGCCATTGCCCGCGATGCGCTGGTCCAGCTTACTGCCGAATTTACTTCGACAGGGCCGGCAGCAGGCTGAAGTAATAGATCAGGCCAGGGCGAATATTGCGGAGTTCAACCCGTTCATTCAGTCCGTGCGAGAAATCATCGCTGTCCTTGATGAAGACCGGGCTGATGCCATAGCTCGGCACGCCTTTGGCGCGGTACCACATCGAATCGGTAGCGCCCGAGCTTTGCGCCGGGATCACCGGCACCTTGGGCCAGGACGCGGCCATCGCCTTTTCCACCGCGGCCACATAATCGCCACGCATTGGCGAGGCATCGCTTTCGGTCGCGGTATCGCCGGTCACATCGGTGAACTTCACTTCCGGCACGCCCGCCGCCTTTTGCAGTTCGGCAATGATCTGGGCGCGGGTATGGCCGGGGAAGACGCGGCAGTTGACGTTGGCCGTGGCCCGCTGCGGCAGGGCATTCACGGCATGACCGCCATGAACCATCGTCGGCACGCAGGTCGTGCCAACCTTGCCCACATAGCCGGTGCTGGCGCGCAGAGTTGCGACCGCCGCCTCATCGTTCACGTTCGCGGCAAAAGCGCGCATGGCTGCCGCCAGTTTGGGATCGCTTTCGAACTGGGCGGCCTTTTCGAAATAGGCCTGGGTCAGCGGGTTCTGTTCTGCCTTGAACCGATAAGCGCCGATCTTGGCCAGGGCCTGCGAAAGCTGGGCAATTGCATTTTCAGCGCGAGGGGCAGAACTGTGCCCGCCGGGGTTGGTCACTTCCAGCTGGATGTCGACATAGGTCTTCTCGGCCCCATCCCAGGTCCAGTACAATGGTGTGCCGGTGGCCTCGTCCAGCGCCCCGCCCGAGCCATCGGTGTTGAGCACCATTTCAGCATGGGCAAAGCGATCAGCCAGGATCCGGCCGGTCTTCATCGTCGTTTCCTCGTCGCCCGAGAAGGCGATGACGATCGTGCGCTTTGGCTTGTAGCCGGCCTTGCGCAGTTCCATCAGCCCAACCATTGCCAGCACTTCGGAGAACTTCTGGTCGCTTGCACCGCGGCCATAGAGGTAACCATTCTCCACCACCGGCGTGAAGGGATCGCGGGTCCAGTCTTTGGGGTTGGCTTCAACCACGTCCATGTGACCAGAGATCACCAGCGGCTTGAGCTTGGCATCGCTGCCCTGCCAGGTTGCGACCAGATAAGCCGTATCGTCGATCGGGGTGATCTCGATATCCTTCTCTGCCCAGCCAGCCCCGAGCAGCGCCCGCTTGTAAAGCTGGGCCACCTCGGCAGTCTTGTTGCCCTCACCCTGGACCGAACGAAGCGCGATCGCCTGCTTCGAAAGGTCCAGCACCTTCGCCTCGGCCGCGGCACTCGGTGCCTTGGGCGGAGCAGCCAGCACTGGGACGGAAACGGCGGCGGCAGTGGCAGCAAGCAAGAGGGCGGTGCGACGCATAGGCAAATCTCCTTTGCGCTGTTGCCTAGAGCAACGATCCGGGCTTGGGAACTGCCGACTGGAAGGCTGCGGGAACCAACCGCCTAAGACCTTGGTTATGACCGGCAATGCGGGCAGAGGTGGCGCCCCGAATCGCAAGGGAGGGAAATTCATGCATGCTCCAGCTCCACCGCATTTGGCGGTCGGCCGTCCGCTGCGCGTCATGCTTTTGCTCGCCAACTGGGTAGGAGGCGGGGCTGAACGCGTGGCCGCGCACGTCGTCGCCAGACTCGATCCGGAACGGATCGACGCCCGGCTTGGCTTGCTCCACACCCGCGGACCTTATCTGGATATGGTTGCTGAAGACCGGGTGGTGGTGCCCGCGCAGCCAGACCGCTTTGCGCACTTCGGCCTGCCCAATCGCGAACTGTTTACCGTGGGAACGATCGTCGGCGGCGCAATCCATGCACCCCGTGCATTCCGCAAGATGATCATAGATCACCGCCCGGATGTGGTGATGAGCTTTCTAAAAGGCACCGCAATCCTGACCTACCTGGCGCTGATGGGCTTGGGACCGCGACGTCCGCGCTGGATCGCGCGCGAAGGCAACAACGTGCTTACCCTGGCCGAATACGAATCCCCCAACCCCGCTGCGCGCCGTGCATCTTTGGCGCTAACGCGAAAGGCCTATGCCCGCGCGGACGCGGTTCTGGCCAATTCAAGCGATATGGCCGCCGATCTGATCGGCGATCTGGGGATCGCACCGGATCGCATGCATACGATCAACAACCCGATCGATATCGCACTGATCCAGCAGGCGGCTGGGCAGCAGGTGGCGGGCAAGCCAAACCGGCCCTACATTCTCTCGGCCGGCCGGTTGGAATACCAGAAGGCGCACGAAGTGCTGATCCGGGCGTTCGCCGCCAGCCGGGCCTGGCGCAGCCACGCCCTGGTCATCCTTGGCAAGGGCAGCCTGATCAACGACCTGCACCGGCTGGCCGCACAGCTGGGCATTGGCGAGCATGTCCGCTTCATCGGCTTCGTCGCCAATCCCTATGCCTGGATGGCTCAGGCGGACCTATTTGTTCTGTCGTCGCGCTGGGAAGGCTTCCCGACGGTGGCCGCCGAAGCCCTGGCTTGCGGCACTCCGTTGCTGATGACGGACTGCAAATTCGGTCCGCGCGACGTGATTGAACCGGGGATCAGCGGCGAACTGGTGCCGGTCGATGATGTCGACGCCATGGCCCGCAGCATAGCCGATTTAATCGCCGCGCCCGAACGCCGCGCAGCCTTGCGCGAAGCCGGCCTGGCCCGGGTTCAGCGCTTTGCGATTGAGGCGATGGTAGAGCAATACGCCAAGCTGTTCGAAAAATTCGCGCCGGTTCCGGCACGTTAACCCTTGCCCGCTATCCAGTCCCGCAAAGAAACGCCGCCAGCATTACAGTGGCGCTTGGCGACTTTTTAGCGAGACTGCAGGCTCTCGCAGATTCGGATTTTAGGGCGCATCAGTAATGAAGCTTGGGTTCTTGGCAGCCGCAATCGCCGCGTTCTTGGGGCTGGTCGCCGCCGCCGGTTACTTGCTGATCGAGGCTACGCCATCGCTGGCAACGACAGTGGTGAAACAACCGGATGCATCTTTCGCCGAACCGGCGGGCAATCCCTTGGCCGGCCCGGACTTTGCCCGCGCGGACGCGGCGCCGACGGCTGTCCCCGGCCCGGCCCCCAGCAAAGCACCGGCAATGGCGTCGGAACCGGCAGACATGGTCGATCCAGCGGCCAACCCACCCCAGCCGGTTGCAACTGCGCCCCGCGATGACCAGTTCGTAATCAAGCGGATCCTGCCAATCAACGGCCCTATCCGCTACGGTGAATGGCACTGGGACGAAAGCGGTGCACCCGCCAAAGGGCCGCTGGTGATGACCGTGGACCTTGAGGCGCGGGTCCTCTCCGTCTTTCGCGGCGGGTATGAAATTGGCGCAACGGCAGTCCTGCTGGGCACGCAGGAAAAACCGACCCCGCTGGGGAAATTCCCCGTCATCTGGAAGAAGGTCGATCACTATTCGCGCACCTACGATGGCGCGCCAATGCCATTCACGCACCGGCTTACCAACGATGGCATCTCGATCCACGGAACCAAGGTGGAGAAAGGCTATGCCAGCCACGGCTGCATCGGCGTACCGAATGGTTTCGGCAAGAAGCTGTTCGCCGTCACCAAGCTGGGCGACGTAGTTTATATCACCCGCGGCAAGCGCATCGGCAAAGGAGACTCGCTGGTCGGCAGCTGACCCTCAGGCCAGCCCCGTCCCCAGGCTGCGCGGGGTGGCATCGCCGATCTGGCTGCCACCATCGATGTCCAGGATCGTGCCGGTGATATAGCGCGCCGCATCCGAACAGAGGAATACGGCCCCCTCGGCGATTTCCTCGACCTCGCCCCAGCGCTTCATTGCGATCCGGTCATAATGCTTCTGGCGTGAGCTATCGTCCGGCGCGAGCCGCGCCATGCCTTCGGTATTGGCGATCGGGCCTGGCGAAATGCCGTTAACGCGAACATCCGGCCCCCATTCCAGCGCCAGCACGCGGATCAACTGGTTGATCCCGGCCTTGGCCGCGCAGGCATGGGCCTGCAGCTGGACGGCATTCACTGCTTGGCCCGCCGTGATCGCGATCAGCGATGCGCCGGGCACGTTCAGCAGATCGTGACAACCGCGGAACACGTTGAATGTACCGTTAAGGTCAATATCAACCACGGTCTTGAAGGCATTGGCGCTCATCCCCAGCACCGGGGCCAGGAAATTCCCCGCCGCGCCGGAAATGACGATGTCCATCAGCCCAAATTCGTTGCGAACGTGCTCCATCGCCGCACGGATCGCGCCATAGTCACGCACGTCGGCAGAGAGACCGATCGCGCCATGGCCGATTTCCGCAGCGGCATTGGCGGCCTTTTCCGGGTTGCGGCCGCAGACCGCGACCTTGGCGCCCAGCTCGGCAAAGCGCTTGGCGATACCCAGATTGATGCCCGACGTACCCCCGGCGACAAAGGCAACCTTGCCTTCCAGCAAGCCATCACGGAATGGCGATTGGGTCATGTTGGTCGCTCCTTAACGCGGGGCCATGCGGATCGCGCCGTCAAGGCGGATGCACTGGCCGTTGAAATAGGTGTTGCGCGCCAGTTCCAGCGCCAGGCTGCCGAATTCCTCCGGCTTGCCGAGCCGCTTGGGAAACGGCACCGACGCGGCGAGGCTTTCGAGCACCTGCGGCTTGGCGCCCAACATCAGCGGAGTGGCAAAGATGCCCGGCATGATCGCGTTGACGCGGATGCCCAGATCGGAAAGATCCCGCGCCATCGGCAGGACCAGGCCGTTCACCCCGGCCTTGGCCGAGCCGTAGATCACCTGGCCGATCTGCCCGTCCTGCGCTGCGACCGAAGCGGTCAAGGTGATGCAGCCGCGCTCGCCATCTTCCAGCGGCTCAAGGCCCGCCATGCCTTCGGCCGAGATCGAAGCGATGCGATACGAAGCAACGAGAATACCTTGCACGCCATATTCGTAATCCGCGGTCGAGAGGCGCTTCAGCTTTCCTGCTTCCTTGTCGAAAGCAATCGTCTTGCCGCGGCGGCTGGTCATTGCACAGTGGACCGTGATCCGCTCCTGCCCGTGCGCCGCGCGCGCTTTGGCAAAGCCGACCACGACCGATTCCTCAGACGTAATGTCGACATGGCAGAACAGGCCGCCAATCGCCTGCGCGACTTCCTCACCCTTTTCGCTGTTCACATCGAAAATCGCGACCTTCGCGCCGGCGGCGGCCAGTGCCTCTGCTGTCGCACGGCCCAGGCCCGATGCGCCGCCCGTCACCACTGCCGCAATGCTCGAATCGATCTTCATTTGACTCTCCCTTTAATCGCGCGATTAATGCCGGGAGAGCAAGTGGGCGGCAACCCCCACAGAAAGACCAATTGGCCCACAAAGAGAGCGAATGCAGAAGCCATGACCCACACAGTTGACCTTTTCTGGTCGTTCCGTTCGCCGTATTCCTACATCGTGGTGCCCAAGCTGCTGGAGCTAGAGCGGGATTGGGACGCGAAGGTAAATGTTCGCCCGGTCCTGCCGATCGCGGTGCGTCAGCCGGATTTCTTCGCCCAGGCCGACCCGCTGTGGTTTAGCTATCTTATGCGCGATTGCATCCGTAGCGCCGAATTTGCCGGACTGCCGCTGCGCTGGCCGCGCCCCGATCCGGTGGTGATGGACTATGCGACGCGGACCTATCCCAAGGAGCAGCCCCATATCCACCGGCTGACCCGCCTTGGCGTGCTGGCCGCAGAGCGCGGCATCGGCCTGCCCGTGCTGCGCGCAATCAGCCACCTGATCTGGTCGGGCGAAACCGACAGCTGGCACGAGGGCGATCACCTGGCCAAGGCTTTGGCCGGCATCGGCTGCGATCTTGCCGAGATGGATGCCGTGCAGGCAGCAGAGGCTGCCCGCCTTGACGAGGTAATCAAGCAGAATGAGGCCGATCAACGCCTTGGCGGCCACTATGGCGTGCCGCTGATGGTCTATGCAGGCGAGCCGTTCTTCGGGCAGGACCGCTATGACCAACTGGTCTGGCGGATGCAGCAGCAGGGCTTGTCGGCGCGGGGTTAGCCGCGCCGCGCAGGGGCCTTCGAGAAGCTCCAGCCTTCCGGAAGCGGACGTGCCACAAGATTGCCGATCGAGGCCGGCTGCCGCGCGACCAGGCTATCAAACAGCCGCGCCACGGCGCTGCCGCGCGGGGTATCCCCATCAAGTTCGGTCACGATCCGGGTGAGGATCCGCAGCGCAATCGCCCGCGGTGCCTGCGGGCGATAGACCAGCCCCATCGGCACGCGCGTAACCGCTTCCTGCCATTCCCGCGCAGCCGCCCATTCCAGCGCAGCATCGGCATCTGCGAGGTGCGCAGCGCTGGCAGAGAGGGCGGGCACGTCCAGCCAATCCGCTTCGGCCAGCACCTTGCGAATGCGCGCACGGTCGAACCGATCGTCCGCATTTGAGGGATCGTTGGCAGCAGTGATTCCCAATTCAGCGACCACTTGCCCCAGTTCGCTGCGGCGCCATCCAAGCAGCGGACGAACGAGCGGTAACCGCGTTTGCGGCACCAGGCCGCGCTCGCGCACACCGGCCAGCCCCGCCACGCCGCTGCCCCGGTTAAGCCGAAGCAGCAGCGTCTCTGCCTGATCGTCCGCATGGTGCGCCGTGGCGAGCGCGGAAAGTTCATTGGCTGACATCCACTCAGCCAAGGCCGCATAGCGCGCCGCCCTCGCCTCGGCTTGGACATTGCCTTCGGCCACAGTCACCGACAGCGTAACGTGGGGCACGCCCAGCTGCGCGCAGAGCGCGGCAACCAGTGCGGCTTCGTCAGCAGCGGCTGCACGGAGGCCATGATCGACTGTCGCCGCAGCGATCCGGCCAGGCACCGCTGCATGGGCCAACAAGAGCAGGGCCAGACTGTCCGGCCCGCCCGAAACGGCAAGTCCCAGTGTGCCCTCAGCTGGCAACAGCCGCGTCAGATCCGCTACGAAGCGGCCAGTCAGATCGGCCGGAAGCTCAATCGCAGTTAAGCCCGGCGCGAGTAGCATCATACTGGCTCTTGAGGCGGCCGGCGGCATCGCGCGGGAACTCGTCTACGAACTGGGCCAGAGCGATGCAGGCGCGGCCTGTATCCTTCTGGCGCTTGGTCGCCTCGGCCAGGAACAGCACAGAGTCTGCAGCGCGATCGCGGAACTGCTGGTCCTTGTAGTTTTCGAGGAACCAGCGCTGCGCCTCTTCAGGCTTTCCATCATCCAGCAGCGAACGACCAAGCAGGTTGCGGGCGAACGAACGGCGGGTATGCCGCGGGTACTTTTCAAGGAACAGCTTCAGTTGCTGCTGCGCCTCGGGATAGAACTTCGCTTCCCACAGGCGGAAGCCATAAGAATATTCGTCATCCCCGGCATCGTCGGTCTTGGGCTTTTCGATGGCCTTGATCGCGGCGAGCCGCGCCGCCGAGGGAACGGCTGGCTTGGCAGCTGGCTTGACCGCAGCTGGCTTGGGCGCAGCCGGTTTGGGAGCGGCGATAGCCGTCGGCGTCGAAGTGGCTGCCGCGGGTAGAGGCGCCGAAGCCCCACCGGTCATTGCGGCAAGGTTGCCACTGGTCGTCGCGCCGTTGGTTGCGGTGACAGCACCGGTGGAGGCAGGTGCCGCAGCTTCGGTGGGCACAGCGGCAACCGCGGTCGGCGCAGGCGGGGTCAGAGCAGCAACCTTTGCCTCAAGCTGGGTCAGCTTATTGCCGTTCTCTTCCTGCTGGGCAGTAAGGCGGGCGAGTTGCGCTTCAATCGCATCGACGCGAACCAGCAGGTCAGCTACCGGGGTGCTTGCCGGCGTACCGGCGGCCGCCGCAGTCGGCTGGCCTGGCTGGGCGAGCGGAGCAAAGAACTTGCCATCTCCGCCCGGGAAGACTTGACGCTGCAACGCCCGCACTTCGGCTTCCAGCTTGCGAACCCGGGCTTCCGCATTCGGGTCGGTTGCCGTGCTCTGAGCGATCACTGGCGCTGCCAGAGCCACAGCCAATGCGGCCCAGAGGGGGCGGTGCAGTGCAACAAGGGTCTTCATAAGCCTTTTCCCATTCAAGCGAGCGGCATTTGCGGCAAGCATCCGGCATTTCTACCGGTGTTTTTACCGACATAGCCGCTTCAAATCAGTCCTGTCGAGCGGTTAGCCTTGGCTATCCGCAGTTACAGGCACTGTCTCATTGCCTGGCAACGGGGACGGCGTAGCTGCGGGCAGGGTCACGTTTGGAACAGCACTGTCATCCCCTGGTGGGGCCTTACGCGACCTGTTTGGGCGGCGCGGCGGAGGAGCCGTGGTCGCGGTTGCCTCCGCATTGGCAGCGGCCAAGTCAACCCGGTCAAGTAAGGCCGCGGCCGTAACCGGCACATCCCGCATCAGCTGCTGAGTTGCAGCAAGGGGCGGGACCGGGCGACCGCCAACCGTTATCGCAAGGCCATCGGGCTGGGCTGTGGTCAATACAACCGCGCCAGCCGTATCGGGCACGGTCCAGCTTTCGCCGAACGCCAGCTCCTTTTGCAGCAGCTGCCGGCCACTGCCATCCACAAAACGGACCCAAACCTTGTCCCGCGTCGCGGTGAAGGTGACCGGGCCGTTGACAGGCACCGGGACCGGCACTGGTTGCTTCAGCGTAACGCTGGGGCTGGGGCTGGGGCGGGGGAGGATCGATGGCAAGGTGCCGCCTGACGAATAGAGGCTGGGCCAAGCCAGAAAACTGACAATCAAGACTAGCACCAGGCCAAGCGCCGCAAACCAAGCAACGCGGCGACCAGGCAGCCGGGCGGGATCGCCAGGTTCGAACGCAGGAACGGTACGCCGCGCGTGATCTGGTTCTTGTTGGGCAAGCTCCTCGCGAACAAGCGCGACAATTGCATTGCTGTCGAGGCCGACTGCCTTGGCATAGGTTCTTGCAAAACCGATGGAATAGGCGCGCGATGGCAAGGCGGCATAATTGCCCGCCTCAATCGCTGCGAGCTGGCGTTCGGAGATTCGCGTCACCTGTGCCAAATCGGCCAATGACTTACCGGCCGCGACACGCGCACGCGCCAGTTGCGCCCCTGCACCCTCCAGAGGCAGTTGCACCTCTTGTTCTTCATTATCAATCATTTAGACCCCGGAAGCCATGCCGTTTTTGCGAACTTGCCCCGCAACCCGGAACTTCGCCGATTGCCAACCCAAGTCAACGAAAATTGCATGGCTTGTGCCAATCCTACGACGGCCCGGCAGCTGTACGCGGCGAAGCGGGGATCAATCGCAGTCGATCCCGCGTTCCTGCGCCCAGGTGGTCAGGGCTGCCCGCAGGTCGCGTGGTGGTGCAGCCAGCCACCCGTTCATCGCCGCGCCGATCTCCTCAAGATCAACCTTGCGGACCAACTCCTTGATCGGCCCGACGCTGGCCGGGGTAATTGAGAGGCGGCGAATGCCAATCCCCATCAAGGCCAGCGCTTCCAGCCGTCGCCCACCCATCTCGCCGCAGACAGTCACATCAACGTTATGGCCAGCGACTGACTGCATGACCCGCTTAAGGAAGCGCAGGATCGCTGGGCTCAGCCAGTCATAACGTTCGGCCAGCTTGGGGTTGGCACGATCAGCCGCGAACAGGAACTGGGTCAGGTCATTGGTGCCGATCGACAGGAACGAAAGCTTGGGGGCCAGCACATCGAGCTGCTCGGCCAAAGCCGGCACCTCCAGCATCGCGCCATAGCGGATCGCTTCGGGCAGCAGCTTCTTCTGGCCCTTCAGGTAAGCCCGCTGGCTTTCAAAGACGGCACGGGCAGCATCGAATTCCCACGGTTCGGTGACCATCGGGAACATCACGTTAAGCGTCCGCCCGGCCGCCGCCTCAAGCAGCGAGCGCGCCTGGACCTTCAGCAGGCCTTCGCGTTCCAGCGCGACGCGCAGCGCGCGCCAGCCCATCGCCGGATTCTCTTCGTGTTCGCCGTCGTTGTGGCGCAGGTAGGGCAAGACCTTGTCCCCGCCGATATCGACCGTGCGGAACACGACTGGTTTGTCACCCGCTGAATCCAGCACATCCCGATAGAGCCGCGTTTGACGCTCGCGTGCAGGGAGGGTGGCGGAAACCAGGAATTGGAACTCGGTGCGGAACAGCCCCACCCCGTCAGCCCCGGTCAGCGAAAGACCGGGCATGTCATCGCGCAGCCCGGCATTCATCATCACGGTGATGCGAGTGCCGCAGCGGGTAAACGGCTCGACATCGCGCAGCTTGGCATAGGCGGCCTGGCGTTCGCGGCTTTTGGCAAAGCGCGCCTCGAAAGCATCGACCACCGCCGGCTGCGGCCGCACCGTGACATTGCCGGCATCGGCATCAAGCAGCAGCAGATCGCCATCGCGAATTGCGCCGCGCAGCGAGCGGACCCGGCCCAGCACGGGGATGCCCATGGCCCGCGCCACGATCACCACGTGCGCGGTAAGCGAGCCTTCCTCAAGCACCACGCCTTTCAGCCGGCGCTTGTCATATTCCAGCAGTTCGGCCGGGCCGAGGTTGCGGGCGATCAGGATTGCATCCTGCTTCAAGCCCATGGTCGCCGCCGTGCCCATCTGGCCCGAAACGATCCGGAGCAGGCGGTTGGAGAGGTCCTCCAGGTCGTGCATCCGGTCGGCCAGCAGCGGATCGTCGATCTGCCGCATTCGCATCCGCGTCCGTTGCTGCACACGCTCGATCGCGGCCTCGGCAGTCAGACCGGAATCGATCGCCTCGATAATCCGGCGACTCCAGCCTTCATCGTAAGCGAACATCTTGTAGGTCTCGAGCACTTCCTCATGCTCACCACCCACGCCGAACTCGGCCTGGCTGGCCATCCGATCAATCTGCTCGCGCATCTTGTCAAAGGCGAGATAGACGCGCTGCAGTTCGGCATCGCGATCCTCGGCCATGACGTGTTCGATCGTGATCCGCGGCTGGTGGAACACGGCAGAGCCAATCGCCAGGCCCTTGACCAGCGCCAGGCCGCCGAGCCGCTGCGGCCCGGTCATCGCTGGGCTGAGCAGGGCCTCTTCCTCATCGACCAGGCCAGCGTTGGAAATCAGTTCCGATAGCACCATGGCCACGGTCTGCAGCGCCTCGATCTCCACTTCTTCATAGCGGCGGGGATCGGCGTGCTGGACGCAAAGCACGCCCACGGCGCGCTCACGCCGCACAATCGGGACCCCGGCGAAGGAGTGGAACTTCTCTTCGCCCGTTTCGGGGCGATAGGAAAAGTCCGGATGAGCAGTTGCCTCCGCCAGGTTGAGCATTTCGGTGTTCTGGGCAATCGTGCCGACCAGCCCTTCGCCCACAGCCATGCGGGTGACGTGAACGGCTTCTTGCGCAAGCCCGCGTGTCGCGAAGAGTTCAAGCATCCCCTCGCGCAACAGGTAAATCGAACAGACCTCGCTATCGAGGCCTTCGCCGATCACTTCGACCACATTGTTAAGCTTGGCCTGGGCATGGCTGCGCGACGCCATGACATCGTGCAGGCGGGTCAGGATCGTACGGGCGGCCGAGGCGGCGGAAAGCGGCATAGGCCTTAGCTAGCCCAAACTGCGCCACACGCAAGCACGGCGCAGCGTGGTGCAACCGTATTTGTTGCCAAATCCGTTCCGCAGCAATCGTTTGCGCTGCTTAGGCGGAGGCAAAAGTCCGCACGGCACGCTAAACGGTGGCTGGCCTACCGACCATTGCTGGCCGACCCGCCGCCGACCGCGCGCCTCAAGGAAATCGAGCGCTAAAAATGCTCAAGTTCTTCCTTGATGCGAAGCTTTCTTCGTTTGAGTTGCTGGATCGTCGCGAGGTCAGGGAGCGGGCGGTTCAATTCATCCTGGATGCGGCGCTCAAGTCCGGCGTGCTTAAGCTGCAAGGCACTGACATGCGACTGTTCCATTGGCGATACTCCTCCGTATGCCCCGAGGGGCAGGACCAGAGCCCAGACCGAGTTCGCTGTTCCCGACTCGGCTTGCGGCGGGGTCACTGCGATTGTCATGGAAGCATAATAAGCCTATCTTGCGAAGTACTCATTCCGGACACTTGCGGCGGCCCGAATTGGCGCCGCGCCTGATTGGGCAAAGGGAGGCACTGGTGAGCGAAGAGGAGCTGAAAAAGCGCCTGGAAATGCTGCGGATCGAACACCGTGACCTTGACGCGGCGATCGATGCGCTGACCAGCGCCGGCGGCACCGACCAGCTACAGATCGCCCGCCTGAAAAAACGCAAACTGCGCCTCAAGGATCAGATCGCGATGCTCGAAGACTATTTGATCCCAGACATCATCGCCTGATCGATCTCAATCGGCAAAAGCGTCCCTCGCCGGGACAGTGCAGAAATGGTCAATAAAATGAGCCCAAACTGCGGGTGACAAAGCCGCGGCAGAATGGTTACGCCCGGCTGATGGCAACGCCCGCGAACATAAATCCAAGGATCGTCGAATCTCTTTATTATGAGGCGCTTATCCTGTCGGATGAGGTGCGCCATGCGTTTACGCTGTCTGGTCGGCTGGAAGCCGTGGCGGGGGACGAAGACGAGGCGACGGTTGCCCTCTCATGCGAAGCACTTCGCACAACAACGCGCATGATGCATTCGGTTGCCTGGCTGCTCAATCACCGCGCCTACTTGAATGGCGAACTCTCGGAGTTTCAACTCCACCGGTATGGCAAGCTAGCGGATTTTCCTGAGAGTGACCCTGGCCGCTTGGCCCTGCTCGATCCCGACACCCGGGATCTTATCCAGGCCACCGAACGGCTGCATGCCCGTTTAAAACGGATCGATGCCGTTTGGCGCGAACAAGACCGCGGCGCCCCAAGCGCAATTATCGCGCTTCGTGAAAGGCTGGCGCGCGCTGCGCGGCGCTGACCAGACAGGATCTGCCCACACCAAGACCCGGTTGATATGGATGCGGAGCGATCAAATCAGCCCCAAGGCCTTGTCCCAGCCGATACGCCGCTCTGCCGCTGGCTCTGCACCGGGCATAAACCGTTGCACCGAACCACGCATTGCTCTGGCCGCATCCGCCAGCGAGCTGTGAATACCGACCCCAACCGAAGCAAGCATGGCCGCACCTAGCGCTGTGGTCTCAACAAATTCAGGCCGCTCCACCGGTACTCGCAGTACGTCAGCCAGGTCCTGCGCCATCCAGTCATTGGCGCTCATTCCACCATCTATCCGCAAGGCTGTCCAGCCAGCCCCATCGGCGGCAAAGGCGGCAGCCAGATCGGCGGTTTGCATCGCCATTGCCTCCAGCGCCGCACGGGCGACGTGAGCCCGCGTGGTCGAGAAGCTCATTCCCATGATCACACCTCGCGCCTCGGGCCGCCAGTGAGGTGCGCCAAGGCCGGAAAGTGCGGGGATGATCGTCACCCCGCCGCTATCGGGGACCGAACCTGCGAGCTCTGCGGTTTCGGCCGCCGAAGTGATAATACCCAAGCTATCGCGCAGCCACTTGATGAGGCTACCTGCAACGAAAACAGATCCTTCGAGCGCATAGGTTCGCGCGCTGCCCAGCTGGCAAAGAACCGTACCCAGCAGTCGGTGGCCAGAACGCGGCACTTCACTACCCATATTTGCCAGGACAAAAGCCCCGGTGCCATAAGTCGCCTTGGTCTCGCCTGGGTTGAGGCAACCCTGACCGATTGTGGCGCTTTGCTGGTCACCTACCAATCCAGCGATGGGGATCGCAGCACCAAGGAATTCAGGCAGGGTCATCGCAAACCGGCCGGCATTATCGGTCACTTCCGGTAAGGCAGCGCGCGGCACGCCAAGCAGTTCGCACAGACCGTCGTCCCAGCTTGCCCCCGCCAGCGGAAGCAGCAGCGTGCGGCTGGCATTGCTGGCATCGGTAACATGCGCCCCGCCCGACAGCTTCCAGGTCAGCCAGGATTCGACCGTCCCCAGCGCCAGCCGGCCACTGGTCGCGGCCCCGGCTACGGCCGGGATGTTATCGACTAGCCAGCGCATCTTGGTCCCGGAGAAATAGGGATCAAGCAGCAGCCCGGTTGCTGCCTGGACCACCGGCTCCTGCCCGCTATCGCGCAAGCTTGCACAAAAATCGGCGGTGCGGCGATCCTGCCAAACCAGCGCGTGGTGCAGCGGCTGGCCGGTAACCTTGTCCCAGGCAACAACGGTTTCGCGTTGGTTGGTGATCCCGATCGCGGCAATCCTCTTGGCGCCCCCGGCTTCCCCGGTCACCTGCCGCGCGCAGGCCAGGGTCTTGTCCCAGATTTCGGCCGCATCGTGTTCAACCCAGCCGGGCTGCGGGTAGTGTTGGGTCAGCTCTTCCTGGGCAACGCCCTTCAGCACGCCTTGCGGCGTGAACAGCATTGCGCGGGTCGAAGTGGTGCCGGCGTCAAGCACCAGGATCAGGTCGCCAATAGCAGTCATCCAGCCTCTCCGTTTTGCCGCTTCCTAGCGAGCGCGAAGGGGCTTGGCGAGGGGGGCGCGAAGGGCCATATCCCCCGGGCTATGGATATCCCTGCTAAGCCTTGGCCCACCGGCCTTTCAGAACTGTGTGAGCCACTGGTGCGCCGGGTGCTGGCCCCAAATCCGTCACCCTACACTTTCAGCGGAACCCAGACTTACATCGTCGGAGCTGGCAGCGAGGTTGCGGTAATCGATCCCGGCCCGGCTGATGGCGGCACCGGCAGCGAGCCCAGTCCGTTCAAGGGGGCGGACACCAATGGTGCCGGCCATGTTGAGGCTATTCTTGCCGCTGTTGGCAAGGCAAAGGTCACGGCGATCCTGTGCACCCATACCCACCGCGACCACTCTCCCGCTGCTGCACCATTGAAGGTACTTACCGGCGCGCCAATCATTGGCTGCGCGCCATTGAGCCTGAGTGACGATGGCCCGCGCGCGGATTCAGCCTTTGACCACGGCTACGCCCCAGACCGGGTGCTTGCAGATGGTGAGCGGATCAGTGGGCCGGATTGGACGATCGAGGCCGTTGCCACCCCCGGTCACACCAGCAATCACCTGTGCTACGGCCTGGTCGAGAGCGGCGCCTTGTTCACCGGCGACCATGTAATGGCCTGGTCAACCAGCGTGGTTTCGCCGCCTGACGGCGACATGAGCGCCTATATGGCGAGTTTGCAAAAACTTTATGATCGTGAGGACACCCGATATTACCCAGCCCATGGGCCGGTAGTCGAAAAGCCGCGCCAACTCGTTCGCGGTATGCTGGGCCACCGCCGCAGCCGCGAGGCCCAGATCCTGCGTCTGCTTGGTACTGGGCCACATCAGATCACCGCCATGGTGGCCGCCATGTACAAGGGGCTCGATCCGCGCCTGACCGGGGCAGCGGGCCGCTCAGTACTGGCGCATCTCCTCGATCTGGAACGACAAGGGCGCGTGGATTGCGAGGATGAAATCTGGCGAGTGGCAGGCTGAAGAGCCGAACGGGGCTTGCTTGGCCAAGCCCCAAGCATTGCTATCGGCAGGGGCCTATTGAACAGAGAGCTATAGACCGTCCGACGCATGCCTTGATTAGCAGACGGCGAGAGGCCATCTGGGGAGCACTTCGCGAAGGGACACCTGATGACCGCCCAGCCAACCAATCTTTCCGGAATCGACGTTCGCGCCGAGATCGAGCGCCTTCGCAAAGAGCGCAATGCTGTGATCCTGGCGCACTATTACCAGAAGCCGGAAATCCAGGACCTGGCCGACTTCGTTGGGGACTCGCTGGAGCTGTCGCGCAAGGCGGCCGATACCAATGCCGATGTCATCGCGTTTTGCGGGGTCAAGTTCATGGCCGATACGGCCAAGATCCTCAGCCCCGAAAAGATCGTGATCCTGCCCGATATGGATGCCGGATGCAGCCTTGAGGATTCCTGCCCGCCCGAAAAGTTCAAGGCTTTCCGCGCGGCGCACCCCGATCATATTGCACTGACTTATATCAACTGCTCGACCGAGGTGAAGGCGCTGTCCGACGTGATCGTCACCAGCTCCAGCGCCGAGACGATCCTGGCCCAGATCCCGCCCGAGCAGAAAATCATCTTCGGCCCGGACCGGCACCTGGGCGGCTATCTCAACCGCAAGTTCGGTCGCGATATGCTGCTTTGGCCGGGGGTCTGCATCGTCCACGAGGCGTTCAGCGAGACCGAGCTGCTGAAGCTTAAGGCTCAGCACCCCACTGCACCGATCGCCGCGCACCCTGAATGCCCGCCGCACATCGTCGACCATGCCGACTATGTCGGATCGACCAGCGGCATCCTGCAGTTCGCCAAGACCTTCCCCGGCGACACGCTGATCGTTGCGACCGAGCCGCACATCATTCACCAAATGCAGCTGGCCATCCCCGAAAAGACCTTCATTGGCGCACCTGGGGCGGACGGCAACTGCAACTGCAACATCTGCCCCTACATGGCGCTCAATACGTTGGAGAAACTCTACATCGCGCTGCGTGACCTGCAGCCGCGGATCGAGATTGACGAGCCCCTGCGGCTTGCCGCCAAGAAGAGTCTCGACGCCATGCTGGCCATGGCCAGCGGGACCGTGGGCAAGGGTGACCTGGGCCGGGCCTAGGCGCTAGTTTGCAAGCCCCAGCAGCCGCTTCGCCAGCACGAGGTGCGGGCGGTCGATCATTTTGCCGTCGATTTGCAGCGTCCCGGCATCGGGCTGGGCAGCGAAGGCGGCAATCACCGCGCGGGCGTGCGCCAGTTCGTCCTCGCCGGGCGTAAAGGCAGCATTGATTACCGGCACCTGCGCCGGGTGGATCGCCAACATTCCGCCAAAGCCATCGGCGCGGGCCTCTTCGGCGATGCGCCTGAGCCCTTCGGCATCGGCAAAATCGGCGTGGAGGGTATCGAGCGGCAGCACGCCCTTGGCATGCGCGGTCAACAGCGTCTGCACGCGGACATAGCGAAAGGCATCGGTCCAACGGCCGTGCGCATCGTACTTGCGCGCAGCGCCAATCGCGGCGGAAAGGTCTTCACCGCCCCAGACCAGTCCATGCAGGCGGGGCAGCGATGCCCCGGCATAACTTGGAATTGAGATCGCGGCTTCCGCCGTCTCGCTGACGAGGGCAAGGATCTTGGTAGAGCCGGCCGGGATGCCGCAGGCCTGCTCCAGCTCATCAAGTTCGGCCGCAAGGGTCTGGACCGATTCCGGCCCGGCCGACTTAGGCAACATGATTCCATCGGGCGCGCCGGGCATTACCCCAGCAAGGTCATCGCGCCAGAATGGTGTATCCAATGCATTGATCCGCACCCAGCGACCGAACCGCGCCGTACGGCGCTGCTCGGTCAGCCAGGCGCAAGCCAGCTGGCGAGCTTCACCCTTGCTTGCAGCCGCAACCGAATCCTCAAGGTCGACGATGATCACGTCGGCCCCGGTATTCGCCGCCTTGCCAAGCTTCTTGGCGCTATCGCCCGGGACGAAAAGCCAGGACCGCTGCTGCATTGCCGGTTCCCTTCCGCTCAGGCCGCAGCTTCGGCCATTGCCGGATAATCAATGTAGCCAACCGGGCCGGGCAGATACCACGACTGTGGCACACCGATGTTGGGTGCCCATTCCGCCCCAAGGCGAATGCGCTCAGCCAGATCGGGGTTCGAGATATAGGGACGGCCAAAGCTGATCGCCTCGCAGGCGCCGCTCGCCACTTCAGCGGCGGCGCTTTCGGCGGTGTAATCGCTGTTTAATACCAGCGGTCCCTTGTAGATCGTCCGCAGATGCGCGCCCTGCTTTGGCACGTCGGTCTGACCGAAGGTGCCGTCCGGTCCCGGCTGGCGCAGTTCAAGAAAACCAACGCCCAGTTCCTGCAGCACCTTGGCTGCCGCGCCGAAAGTCTCGGCCGGGGTGGCATCGTCACACCCTTGCGTTTCGCCGTTGGGCGACAGACGGATCGAGACCCGGCCCGCGCCCCAGACGTCGATCAGACGCTCCAGCACTTCGCGCATCAGCCGTACACGGTTCTCGGGCGACCCGCCGTAATCATCGTCACGTAGGTTGGACGAGCTGCGGATGAACTGGTCAATCAGGTAGCCATTGGCGCCATGCAGCTGGACGCCATCGAAACCGGCAGCCTTGGCATTGGCGGCAGCCTTGCCATAGTCGTCAACGATCCGCGCAATATCATCCTTGGTGGCTGCACGCGCCTGTTCATGGGGCTTGCGGCCGGTCGGGGTGTGGGCATGATCGGGAGCCGTGGTGGCCGAAGCCGAAACCGGCGGATTGCCGCCCAGGAAATCGGGGTGGACCAGCCGGCCCATGTGCCACAGCTGCATGATGATCCGCCCGCCGGCCTTGTGTACGGCTTCGGTGGTCAGCTTCCAGCCCTCGGTCTGCGCCTCGTTCCAGATGCCGGGTGCAGCGGGCCAGCCGAGGCCTTCAACCGAAATGCCGGTCGCTTCGGAAATGATCAGGCCCGCGCCGGCGCGTTGGCGATAGTATTCGGCCATCATCGCATTAGGAACCGAACCCGGGTCCGAACGCCCGCGGGTGAGCGGAGCCATCAGGATGCGATTGGGGCATTCGATCGCGCCAAGCGAAATCGGCTGAAACAGTGCGTCGTGCAAGGGAGTCCTCCGTGGTATTTTTGGCACCATTTGACTTTGCTTTCTTAACCGAGCGGCTAAGGCATCGTGATGAGCAAGGCAATGGGCGCAGCGACACCGTGGCACTTTGCCGCCCTGTTGGGCGGAAATGTGGCGCTGGCATTGGGACCGATGTGGGTGCGCCTTGCCGATAGCGGGCCGGTATCAGCCGGGTTCTGGCGATTGGCGCTGGCCGTGCCGTTCTTCGTGCTGCTCGCCCGGGTCAATCGCCAGCCGCTGACCGGTGCCCCGCGCGGCGTGCTGTGGGGGGTCCTTGCCGGCGGCGTGTTCTTCGCACTGGACCTTTCGAGCTGGCACTTGGGGATCGAACTCACCCGGCTTGGCAATGCCACGCTGTTCGGGAATGCCGGATCGATCCTGATCGCGGCCTGGGGGCTGATTGCTCTGCGCCGCTGGCCCCGCACGCCCGAATGGCTCGCCTTTAGCGCGGCAATCGTGGGCTCGGCATTGCTGCTGGGGCGCAGCCTGCAGATCGATCACACCACCCTGATCGGCGACCTGCTCTGCCTGCTCGCCGGGTTTCTCTATACCTTTTACATCCTGCTTGCTCAGCGCGGTCGGGCCGTGCTGGGCAGTTGGGCGCTGTTGTTCTGGTCTAGCCTGATCGGCCTGCCGGTGATGGCTGGGTTCGCCGTGCTTCTTGGCGAGCCATTCTGGCCGACCAATTGGCTGCCAGTTATAGCCCTTTCGATTACCAGCCAGCTTATCGGGCAAGGCCTGTTGGTCTATGCCCTGCGCCACTTCCCGCCGCTGGTGATTGGCCTGGCCCTGTTGAGCCAGCCAACGGTCTCAGTCGCCATTGGCTGGATCTGGTTCGATGAAGTGCTTGGGGCGCCCGACCTTTTGGGCATGGCCCTGGTCGCCGCCGGGCTGGTTCTGGCGCGGGTCGCGGAAAGGCCCGAAGCCCAGCCGACTGAGGGCGACGAGCGCCCCTAGCCCGCGGGGGCTTCAGCCGGTGCTGGTGCCGTAGCGTCCGTCACAGGGGGATCCGCTGCATCGGTGGCCACCGCATCCGCCGGGTCATCCGCCTTGCCCCCGGCTTCGACCTTGGGGGCCAGCGGTGCCTGGCTGCGCACAGTATCCAGCGGAAGCATGGCATCGCTGGCCGAAGCCGGGAGAATCTGGCCCTCGGCCTTGCCGGCGCCTTCATCCTTCTTGCCCGAGCCGCAAGCGGCCAGCGCCAGCGCAAGGATCAGGATCGGCAGCTTACGCATCAGCAATTCACTCCTGCGGACAAGGCCGTTCAAGCGCGGCCAGGAATTCCGGGGCGCGGGCCAGCAAGGCCGCATCCCAGGTCGGCATATCCACTTCATGGCCCAGCCGCGCAAGGCTGGTTACGCCAAACTCCTCGATCCCGCAGGGAACGATCCCGCCAAAATGCGACAGGTCCGGGTTCAGGTTCACCGAAAAGCCGTGCATCGTTACCCAACGGCGGATCCGCACGCCGATCGCGCCAATCTTGGCCTCGCGCCCGTCAATATCACGGGTCCATATGCCGACCCGCCCCGCGCTGCGCCAACTCTCCACGCCGAAATCTGCCAGGGTCGAAATCACCCAGCCTTCCATCGCATGAACAAAGCCGCGCACGTCACGCGCCCGGCGCTTAAGATCGAGCAGGACATAACCTACCCGCTGCCCCGGTCCGTGATAGGTATAACGCCCCCCGCGTCCGGCCTCGACCACTTCGAACCGCGGATCGAGCAATTCGTCTGCCGCAGCGCTGGTTCCGGCGGTGTAGACCGGCGGATGCTCAAGCAGCCAGACCAGCTCATCCGCCACGCCTTCGGCAATTGCGGCATTGCGGGCAGTCATATCGTCGAGCGCATGGCGATAGGGCACCTGCGCAGTATCGCGGCGCCATTCGATCGAAGCGGGCAGTCCCTGAATCATCGCGCGTTGCGTGGCGGCAATTGCTGCTGTTATCAAGGGGCAACAACCATGGGAGTGCAAGCTATGCGGTTTGACAGCAATCGAGCCTGGCAAGAGGCTACCAAGCTCGTTTCGGCCAACCGCGATGTGCTGTGGGCACTGGCCGGGGTATTCCTTGTGCTGCCAAGCTTCGCCGTGGGCATTCTGGTGCCCCCGCCCGAGCCACCTGCCGGGGCCGACACCGATACGATGATTGCCACGCTCAGCGTCTACTACAACGGCGCCTGGCCCTGGCTGCTGGGCATGGCGGTGTGCCAGGTGATCGGCACCCTGGCAATGCTGGCGCTGTTTACGGACCGCACCCGACCGACGGTGGCCGAGGCGCTCAAGCTGGCCTTGCGCGGCGCGCTGCCGGTCATCGCCGCGCAATTGCTGGCAGGCATGGGTTTCGCCGCTGCCGCGATGATCCCGATTACCCTTGCCGCGCTGACCGGCAGCCAGGCGCTGGCGACCGTGGTGGTGGCCGCGTGCATTGTCGCCCTGGTCTTTGTGATGGTCAGGATTTCTCTCGTCGCCCCCGTGGTTATGGTTGACGGGGAAAGCAATCCCGTGGCCGCACTGAAGCGCTCGTGGGGCCTGACCCGCGGCAATGCCGCTCGGCTGCTGCTGTTCTACGCCCTGCTGCTGATCGGTTTCGGGATCGTGATCCTGCTCGTGGGTGGACTGGCCGACCTGGCGCTCAGGCTGCTGCTTGGGATGGAGCTGGGCACCGCCCTAGGCACCCTGGTCTCGGCCGCATTGCAGGCGGTGATGGCAATCTTCTTCATGGCGGTCTATGCCGCAACACACCGCCAGCTGGCCCGTCCAGACTCGACTGCAGCCGCAATCCCGATTGAATAGGTCTCAGTCCTTCCAGCCCCAGAAGAGCTTGCAGGGGAGGACATTCAGCGGCTCAAAATCCGCGTCGATCCGGGTGAAATGCCGCGCCATGAAATCGCGCACCTTGGCGCTGAACTGATAGACCAGGAATGCACCCCCCGGTCGCAGGACCCGGTGGGTCGCGGCGGCGATAGCCGGGCCAACTCCATCGGGTAAGGTCGAAAACGGCAGACCAGAAAGCACATAGTCAGCCTGGTCAAAGCCGTGGGCGCAGACAATATCCTCTACATCGGCCGCCGATCCCAGGACCGGGATGAACCGGCTGTCGGTGATCGTCGCTTTGAGATAATCGATATACAGCGGATTGGTGTCGATCACGATCAGCCGCGCATCGCGCCGCAATCTGTCAAGCACCGGACGGCAGAAGGTGCCGACCCCGGGACCGTATTCGACAAACAGCTGGCATTGGTCCCAGTCGACTGGCCTCAGCATACGTTCGATCGTGAACCGCGAGGACGGGATAATGGACCCAACCATCACCGGATGCTCAAGGAAGCCTTGCAGGAAGATCCCCCAGGGGCCCATCACACGCTTGATGCGGTGCTTGATGCGGGCCGAAAGCGGCTTGCGGGCAAGCTCGGTAAACGACATGCGAGGGATTGGATCCTGTTTTCCGTGGCTACCTATGTGGTTTCACAAATTTGTCCGGCCATTGCAAGGTGGATGCGACAGACATAGGGACAGAGGCGATGACCCAAGCTGACACACCCCCGCCTGGCGAAAAGGGAAGCGTGACCGCCAGCCTGCCGCGCAGCCGCGTCGCATTGCTGTTCACGGTGATGCTGGTGACGGCGGCGGGCAACACCGCAATGCAGTCGGTCATGCCTTCAATCGGCACAGCTCTAAAGGTGCATGATTTCTGGATCAGCCTGGCCTACACTTGGTCGGCCCTGCTCTGGATGCTCTGCGCACCGTTCTGGGCGCGGCGCAGCGACCGGCGTGGCCGCAAGGCAATGATGGCGCTGGGGCTGACTGGCTTCATCTCCAGTTTCGGGCTTTGCGGGCTTGCCCTGTGGTTTGGTTTGCAGGGCTATCTCGGTGCGCTTGGCACACTCTTGCTTTTTGCTGCCTGCCGCTCGCTTTATGGCGGGTTCGGATCGGCGGCACCGCCGGCGGTTCAGGCCTATGTCGCCAGTCGAACCAGCCGGGCGGAACGGACCCAGTCGCTTTCGTTGATCTCTTCCAGCTTCGGGCTTGGCACGGTGCTGGGACCGGCGCTGGCACCGCTACTGATCGTGCCGGGGCTTGGCCTGGTCAGCCCGTTCTTCGCCTTCACGCTGATCGCCGTGGTCGTGTTGATCGCGCTGCGGCTGCGCCTGCCAGACGATGCCCCAGCCTATGCCGCGCGGGGTGAAGTGCTCGCCGCCCCGTTTAGCGCCAATTCGGATTCGCGGATGCGTGAGGAAGGTTCGGACGCGGACGATGGGGCGCTGCCACCCGAAGTACCCGACCTGAAGTGGACTGACCGGCGGATCCGGCCCTGGCTGGTCGCCGGGCTGCTGGGGGGACATGCCCAGGCCATGGTGATGGGGATTGTCGGCTTTCTGATCCTCGACCGGCTGGGCTTGCGTGCCACGCCAATGGCCGGGGCCGGGCCGACCGGTTTGGTGCTGATGGCCGGAGCCATTGCGACACTGCTGGCGCAGTGGGGTATTATCCCGCTGTGGAAACTGGGCCCGCGTGCCTCAAGCCTTTGGGGGGTCAGCCTCGCCGCGATGGGCGTCGCCCTGCTGGCCATAGCCCAAGACCTGCACGCCATCACGCTTGGCACCTCGATCGCCTGCTTGGGCTTCGGGCTGTTCCGTCCCGGCTTTACCGCCGGGGCTTCGCTCGCGGTTAGCCGCGCTGAACAGGGGCAGTCGGCCGGGATTGTCGCGTCGGTCAACGGCGCGGCCTATATCCTGGCCCCAGCAATCGGGGTGTGGCTCTATGGCCATTCCTCCTGGATCGGCTTTGCTGTGATAGAACTGCTGTGCCTGGCCGTACTCGCAGTGGGCATCAAAGGGCTGGGCCGCGACGAGGACCTGCTCAGCCAGCGTTAAAGGATTTCCAGCACCTTGTCCTGCGGCCGGCACAGTCGCACGCCTTTGTCGGTCTCAACCAGCGGCCGCTCAATCAGCTTCGGCTGAGCCGCCATCGCCGCCAGCACATGGGCAGCATCGGCCATTGGCAGGCCGCGCTCTTCGGCATCGGTACCGCGCAGGCGCAGGCCCTGCTGCGGCGTAATTCCGGCATCGCGATAAAGCTGGGCCAGCTTATCGGCGCTCGGAGGATTGACGAGATATTCAACCACGGTGAGGTCCACGCCCGGCGTCTCTTGCAGGATCGCCAGGGTCTTGCGCGAGGTGCCGCAGGCCGGATTGTGCCAGATCGTTGCTTTCACGGAACACTTCCCTTCGGTTCTTCGCGCTCCCTTAGCAAAATGGATCGCAGGGGCAATTTGATCCTTGTCAATGCGAGCGATTCGCATTAGCGGCAATTCTGTTATTGCAAATCATTCGCAAATGGGGATCTGATGACGACTGCTTCCAAGCGCCTCGGCCTGCTGGTTTCGACCGTGCTGCCCGCCATCACCATGGCGGTTCCGGCCCATGCAGAACTGATGGCCGATGCCGCAGATGCCCCGGCCATCATCGTTTACGGCGTGCCGGACGGGTATGACATTGAAAAGACCCGCTCCGCCACCAAGACCGAAACCCCGCTGATCGACGTGCCACAGACAGTTACGGTGCTGAGCCGCGAACAGCTGGACGATCAGGGCGTGGAATCATTGAACGACGCGCTGCGCTATGTCCCCGGCGTAGTGCTCGGCCAGGGCGAAGGCCACCGCGACCAGATCACCCTGCGCGGCCAGAGCACGACCGCTGACTTCTTCCTGGATGGCCTGCGCGATGATGCGCAGTACTACCGCTCGCTCTATAACATTGACCGGGTCGAAGTGCTGAAAGGCGCCAATGCGCTGATCTTCGGTCGCGGCGGCGGCGGCGGCGTGATCAACCGGGTGTCCAAGGCGCCCGAATTCAACAAGACCCGGACCGACTTTGCGGCAGGGCTTGATAGCTTCGGCGGGTGGTCGCTTGCGGCTGACCTTGACCAGCCCCTGGGCGAGAGCCTCGCCGCACGGTTTAACGCCACCTATGAAGATTTTGCCAATCATCGCGATGGCTATGACGGCCACTTCGTCGGCGTCGCCCCGACGCTCGGCTGGAGGCTGGGCGAAGCCACCCGCATGGTGCTGGGTTACGAATATGCCGATGACCAGCGCGTCACCGATCGCGGCGTACCCTCGTTCGCCGGCGCTCCACTGCGCGGCTATGACGACACTTTCTTCGGTAGCCCAACCGCCAACCATAGCGCAGTCACGGCGCACATCGCCCGCGCTCGGCTCGATCACGATTTCAGCGATGCGCTGAGCGTCAATCTGACCGGCCAGTATGCGCATTACGACAAGTACTATGGCAACGTGTACGCCCGCTCCGCCGCCACCGCGACCACAGTGGAGCTGGAAGGCTACAACAGCGACACGATCCGCGAAAATTGGATCGTCCAGGGCAACATGGTCTGGAAGGGTGAGACCGGCGGGATCGGCCACCAGATCCTGCTCGGCTTCGAAGCCGGCGACCAATTGACCGATGCCAAGCGCAGCGAAGCCACCTTTGGCCCCGCTGCCACCAGCCGGACCACCGTGGCTTTGGCCCAGCGGCTGACCCTGCCGACCGTAACCTTTGGCGCCAGCAGCCGCTCCAGCCTGTCAAAGGTCCGCGCACTTTCGGCTTATGTTCAGGATCAGCTCGACCTGGGGGACCTGATCAAGGTGGTGCTGGGCCTGCGCTATGACGATTTTCGCATTACCTCGACCAACCGGGCCAACGGCTTTGCCACCGCCCGCAGCGACGGCAAGTGGAGCCCGCGCGCGGGGCTGATCATCAAACCGCGCGAAAACGTGTCGTTGTATGCCAGCTACGCCAAAAGCTTCCTGCCGCAATCGGGCGACCAGTTCACCGTGCTCGATGCCACGACCGCCAGTCTCGCGCCGGAAGAGTTCCGCAACCTTGAAGCCGGGGTGAAGTGGGACCTGACCGAGCGCCTGGCCTTCACCGCCGCAATATTCCAGATCGACCGCACCAATACCCGCGCCAACGATCCGGTCACAGGCCTTGTCGTCCAGACCGGGCAGAGCCGGACCAAGGGCTTCGAACTGGCCATGGTCGGACAGGTCACCAAGGGCCTGCAAGTAACGCTGGGCTATGCGCTGGAAGATGGCGAGATCGTGTCTACCACCACCGCAGCACCCGCCGGCCGAACGCTGGCCCAATTGCCGCGCCACCAGTTTTCAGCCTGGGGCCGCTATGACTTCACCGATCGGCTGGGCGTAGCAATCGGCGCCGTGCGCCAGAGCGAACAGTTTGCAACGATCAGCAATGCCGTGCGCCTGCCTGGCTTCACCCGGATCGACGCGGCGCTGTTCTACAAGGTTTCGGACACAGTCCAGCTGCAGCTCAATGTCGAGAACCTGGCCAACACCGATTACTTCCCCAGCGCCCACACTGATAACAATATCAGTACCGGTGCGCCGCTTAACGCGCGGCTGGGGGCGAAGATCCGGTTCTAGGCCTTGCGGCGGGCAGCAAGCCAGCGCTTGTTGCCGCCCTCAACCTCGCGCATCGCGGCGAGGACCGACCGCTCCGGCGCGGTTCGACCGATCCTGCCCATGGCCGCGATCTGGGCATAGAACCAATACTGCCCCGCGAAACTATCGGCCGCGCGTAGCATCGGCACGCGCCTGAGGAAGGCCAGCCAGTCCGGGAACAGGCCAAGTCCGTTCTCGGCGCGCGGCAAACTCTCGGCACCGGCCAGAATCCGTGCTGCGCCATCGGGCTCCACGCAGAGCGGCCGCCCCAGGCCAATCACGTCCGCCGCACCGCGCGCCAGCGCTTCTTCCATCGCAGCGCGGCTGCGGAACCCGCCGGTGACCATCAGCGGCACCCTGACTGCTTCCTTCATGGCCAGCGCGAAGTCGACGAAATAGGCCTCGCGCGCCAGGGTCGATGCCTTGACGCCCGGCTGCTCGACCGGCTCCATCCCCTCGATCCCCAGCAGCTTGGGCTGTTCATAGGTGCCGCCCGAAATCTCGATGAGATCGACGCCATCCTCGGCCAGCCATCCAGCGACGGTCTGGCTGTCTTCAAAGGCAAAGCCGCCCTTCTGGAAATCGGCGCTGTTGAGCTTCACCGAAATCGCGAACTGCGCCCCCACTGCGGCGCGGGTTGCCCGCACCACTTCGCGCAGGAAGCGGGCGCGGTTTTCCAGGCTGCCGCCCCACTGATCGGTGCGTTGGTTCGAGCGCGGGCTAAGGAACTGCGATATCAGGTAACCGTGGGCAGCATGGATCTGCGCTCCATCAAAGCCGCCTTCGCGGCACGAATGCGCGGCATTGGCGAAGCGGGAAACCAGGTCTTCAATTTCGGCCTCGGTCAGGGCCACCGGCTCGCCAAACTGGCCACCGGGCAGGCCGAGCTTGACCGCCGAGGGCGCCTTGGGGTGTGGGTTGACCGGCTTCATCGTCTGCCGGCCGGCATGGCTGATCTGGGCCCAGAAGGCCAAACCATTGGCCTTGGCCGCACCGGTCCAGCGCCGCAGCGCATCGACCATCGCGCCATCGGCTGGCCGATCAATGATGACGTTGCCCGGCCGCTCCAGATGATCGCCATCCACCTGGACATTGCCTGACAGCAGCATGCCGCAGCCGCCCGCACCCCAGACCCGGTACAACTGATCGAGTTCGGCAGTGGGCCGTCCAAGCGGATCGGCCAGACCTTCGGTCATGGCTGCCTTCGCAAGACGGTTTGGCAGGACAGCCCCGCAGGGCAGGGTCAGTGGCTGGTCAAGCATCGGAATTCCCCCTTATGGTGCCTTGATCGCGGGCACTTCCCGCACCGCACCTTGCAGCGAAGTGCGGGGTGCGGACACCGGATCGATCGTTTCTAGCCGCCGCATCACCCGCCCCGCGCGCTGGATCGCGTCGACCAGCCGCGGATAGACTCCGCAGCGGCACAGGTTGGAAACGGCAGCCTTGATATCTTCAGGCGTCGGATCGGCATTGCGCGCAAGCAGTGCCGCAGCGGCCATCGCGATGCCGGGGGTGCAGAAGCCGCACTGGATCGCCTGCTCTGCCACCAGCGCCTGCTGCACCGGGTGCGAACGATCGGGCGACAGGCCCTCGATCGTGGTCACCGCCCGCCCTTCAGCCTCGCCAAGGGTGATCTGGCAGGATCGGATCGCCTCGCCATCGACCAGGACCATGCACGCACCGCAATCGCCCGCCCCGCAGCCATACTTGGTGCCGGTCAGGTTGGCGCCATCGCGCAGCGCCCACAGCAGCGGGGTCTGCGGATCCATATCGAACGCCAGCGGGCGCTCATTGACGGTGAGGCTGGGCATGCGGCCGCGTTAATCGCGCCAGCTGCGGTCGGTCCGGTCAATCACGCGCACCCAGGCATCGAAGTCGGCCTTACCGGGACCACCGGGCAGCGAGACCTGGCCAAGGTCGCGCTGGTGGACGGCAACAACCTCGTCAGGGATCACCACCGGCTTGCCGGCAGCCATGGTCGCGAGTTGGATTTCGCAGGCGCGCTGCAGTGACCAGTGCTGGATGAAGATCTCGCCGATCGAACGACCCAGGATCACCGGCCCGTGATTGCGCAGCATCAGGATGCGATTGCTGCCCAGGTTGGCAAGCAGCCGCTCCCCTTCTTCGTCGCGGACGGTGACCCCCTCGAAGTCATGGTAGCTCAGCCTGCCGATGAAGTTGCAGGCATAGAAGTTCACCGGCTGGAGGCCGCCTTCCATGCTGCATACCGCCATCGTTGCCGTGGTGTGGGTGTGGCAGATCGCGTGGGCCCAATCGACGTGGCGATGAAAATAGGCGTGCTGGGTGAAACCAGCCTTGTTCACCGGATAGGGGCTGCCATCGAGCGTATTGCCATCGATATCGATCTTGACGAGATTGCTGGCGCAAACCTCGGAATAGAGCAGGCCATAGGGGTTGATCAGGAAGGCCCCTTCCTCGCCCGGCACCTTGAGCGAGATGTGGTTATAGATCGACTCGCTCCAGCCGAGGTGATCGAACACGCGGTAACAGGCGGCCAGTTCCTGGCGGGCCTGCCATTCGGCTTCGCTGCACTCGATCTTGCGTTTGGGCTGGGTTGCCATCGAATCCCTCCGGTTTTGCTTTGCGGGCTTTCCTAAGCCAAGCGGCATCACATGGAAATGCGGAAACCGGCCCAAAAGGTGCGCGGCGCGCCAAGATCCTGGCTGCCCGCCTGGTTGCGGGTAACGATCTGTTCGTCGGTGACATTCTCTGCCCGCAGTATCAGCAGCAGGTGCTGGCCAAGCGGCAATTCGGCCACGGCATCCAGCGTGGTTGCGGCGGGCAGCCGATCGGTCTCAAGATCATCCTCCCACTGCGCCCCGGTGTGGCGCAGGCTGGTTGCCAGCAGCCAGCGATCGGCCGGACGCCAGGCCAGGGTGGCGCTGGCACTGAGGCGCGGAACCTGCGCCGGGCGCTTGCCATTGAGCGCGGCGGAGGCGCCACTGGCCTCAACCCGGGCCGAAAGCCACGACAGCGCCGCATCGAGGCTGACCGCACCCGCCTTCGCGGCCACCGCCGCCTCAATCCCCCGCGAATGGACGGCATCAACGTTGCGCCGCTCGCGCAGGTTCGGGCCTATTGTGACATTGGCGATCGCCCCCTTCACCGTGTTGTCGAAACCCGTCAAGCGCAGGGTCAGTTGGGGAAGCGGGGTCCAGTCCAGGCCGCCCTCGAAGCCTTCAAGCCGCTCATTTTCCAGCGCAGCATTGGCGCGGGTGGTGATGGGGAAGACGGTGAAGGGCCGATAAAGTTCATTCAGCGTCGGCTGGCGCAGCCCGGTGTAGGCGGCGGCGCGCAGGTTTAGCTGCGGCGCTGCCTCGATGAGCAGACCGCCGCGCAGGCTTTCCTGCCAGCCAGACCGGTCGGCAAAGGTGCGGTCAGTGGTGATGCCGCCCGCGGCAGTTGCTTCACGGAAGAAGCCATCGGCCACTTCCCATCGGTCGGCCCGCGCGCTCAGCGTCAGCAGTACCGGGCCAAGCTGCCTGTCATGTTCGGCATAAAGCCCGAGATCGCTATTGACCCCTCCGGCCTTGCGCCGCGCCGAGACCAGTCCGGTGACGGCGCTATAGGCCTCTTCCTGCATTTCGCCGCTTTGGCGCCGCCAGTCGACACCCAGCCGCAGCGTCTGCCCCGCGCCAAGCGGTGGGCGCAGTTCAAACTTGGCACCAAGGCCCGTTGCCGGGGTGCGCCGCTGGTCAAGCGTCTTGCGCAATGCGGTTGCCGAGATCACCACGTTGGAAAAGTCACGCGCCTGGACATAGCCCAGCGCCTCAAACTGCCACGCCCCGCGCCCGACCAGGCGCAGGCTGGCATCCTGCCCGCTCGCCCCGGTATCGGCCCCGGCAAAGCGCAGCGTGCGCTGGTCATCGAACAACAACGCCCGGGCCTGAAGCTCAATGTCCGGTGTCAGCGGCGCGACGGCGCGCAGGCCGGTCGACCAGGAATCAAACCGCGCGCGGACCGAAGCCGGAACCCGCTGGCTTTCCGGCGTGGTCCAGAACCCCTGCCCCCGGTCCCACCGCCCCGAGACCACGGCAAAGCCGCTGCCGAGGCGCGGGGCAAGCGATGCCGACAGCTCGCTCTCGCCCCGGTCATTGACCAGGGCCGAGGCAGACAGCAGGCCCAGCGTATCCGGCCCGGCCGAGGCAAGGTCGATGGTCCCTGCCACTGCGCCAGCGGCAAAGCCCCCGGCCCCGCCTCCGCGCAGCACGCGAACCGAATCCAGCCGTTCTGGCGGCAGGGCGGAAAGCGGGACATAGCCGAAGAAGGGATCGACCAGCGGCACGCCATCAAGCAGCACCAGCGTCCGGCTGGAGGCATTGCCGCCCAGCCCGCGCAGGGTGATGCCTTGGGCCGAGGGATTGGACGAGCGGCTATCCGAGCGGCGGAACTGCTGCACGCCGGGCGCGCGGCCAAGCAAGTCCTCGATCCGCCCCGATGCGAGCATCCGCACCTGCTCGGCGCTCAGGACATCGCTGGCAAAGGCGCCTTGCCCAGCCGGCAGGTCCAGCGCCTTGCCGGTAACGATGATCGCTTCGGGATCGGGCGCTTCCGCCAGCGCCGGGCCAGCCAGGGCCAGCAGCGCGAAGGCGGGAAAGTGGAGCCGCTTAGGAAAATTGAACACGCCGCCTCACCAATGCAATGGTATCTGGGTCCGCCATCAGCCCAGGGCCTAAGCCGATTTCCCAACAGGCCGCAACTGCGACAGGCAAACAAAATGGCGCAGGGTCACTTGCAACCCTGCGCCATTCCTATCGCAACAATGTCTTGTTCGGTGACTTGGATCAGCCGTTTTCGTCAGAGTTGATTTCGTAGGCAATCTGCCATGCGCCATCAGCCGACTTCACCAGGTAATCGGCAAACTCGTTGCGCTTGGCCGGCCCGGCCTTGCCATTGGCATCGATGTGATAGACCGCGACACTCTTGGTGAGTGCCTGATGATCGCTCAGCAGGATCACTTCCTTCACATCAAGGCTGTCAAACACGATCTTGCTGCCGGGCGCGGTCAGGCCCGCGATGCCCTTTTCGATTGCGGCCCGACCCTTGTAGGGGGCGTGGCCGACGATGATCCATTCGCCATCTTCAGCAAAAGCCGCGGCCATTTTTGCCGGGCTGTCGCTCGATGTAATGTCCTTGAGCACCTGCTTGATCGCAGCTTCGTCTTTCTGCGCAGAGGCAGCGTCCGGCGCCCCATTGCTGCTGCATGCTGCAAGTGCCAGGCAGGCCGAAACCAGAATAATCTTCTTCATGTCTTACGTCCCCTATTTCCCAAGGATCAACATTAATAAGTGTTTGAACTTATTAATGGCTGTTGAACCAAGTACAGGCTAACGCAAGCAATATGGATCACAAGCTGTACTAAATACTTGTGCACCCGGTCACCAGGAAGCGGGTGGTTTCGGTTCGGCAGATGTCTGGAAAGTGGTGGTGCCGCTTACGTGACTCGAACACGTGACCCCATCATTACGAATGATGTGCTCTACCAACTGAGCTAAAGCGGCGCATCACCTTATGGTGTGGAGGCCCGAGCCGGAATCGAACCGGCGTAAACGGATTTGCAGTCCGGTGCGTAACCACTCCGCCATCGGGCCATCCATCCCTTTGGGCGAACCCTCCGGGAGCCGCGCCACTAGCCGAGCAGTCGGGCCAGTGCAACCGATTCATCAGCGGCAATTACGCGACCCGCTGGAAGGCCAGGCGACGCGTGGCGGGATCGGCGGCTTCCAGTTTAACCCGGACGCGGTCACCCGGCACCACCTCACGCGCCACAGTCCGGGCAACGACCGGCAGCGCGCATAACTGGATCCGCGCACCCTGTTCGCCCAGATCGGTGACAACTGCATCGAACAGTTCCCCCACCCGGCCCGCCAGGATTGCCGTCTCGGCCAGATCAACCACCGCGCGCTCAACCTGCCCGGCGCGGGCTTCTGCGCGTTGCATGGCAGCGGGCAATCGCAGAAAGGCGGCGCTGACCGCCGCGGGCAACGGGCGGCCATTGGCCAGCGCCAGTGCTGCTTCAATCACATGACGGTCAGCCAGCCGCCGCAGCGGAGCGGTGGCGTGGGCATAGGGCGCGGCAATCGCGGCGTGCCACGGCGGATTGCTGGGTGAATAGGGCGCGTAGCTCGCCCCTTGCCCCGCGCGGCGCACGGCCAGCATGAAGGCGGCGTGGCGCGGATCAGCGGGATCGAGCAGCTTTTCGAACTGGGAAAGCGGCGCGGCTTCAGGCCAGGTCAGGCCAAAGGCCCGCGCAGTCTGGCGCAACCGGGCTTCGGCGCGCGAATCCGGTCCGGCCATAACCCGAAACAGGCCGGTTTCATGGGTGAGCAGCAGGCTGGCCACCGCCAGATTGCAGGCCAGCGAGAGCGCGGCATTGGCAGTTTCCGCAGGCAGCAATGGGTGGAAGTGGAGATGGAACGAGCCATCTCCGTTCCGCTCTACCTGCTGCTCGGGCGGATCGACCCGCGCGGCCCCGCGCCGCGCCTCGGCCAGTTCGATTCGGGCGGCGATTTCGGCAAAACCGGCGGGCAGGTCGGTCGGCTGAACGGTTTCATAAGCCAGCTTGGCGCGGGAGCGGATTAGCGCGCGGGTCACGGCATCGAGCGCAACCTCGCCATCGGGGCGAACACGAACGGTGAAGACCACGGCCGGGCGCGGTCCATCGGGCAGCAGGCTGGCGGCGCCTTCGGCCAGAACCGGCGGGTAAAGCCCGGCCTTGCCATCGGGGAGATAGGTCGTGACCCCGCGCACCCAGGCCTCGACATCAAGGGGATCGCCATGGCCCACAAACCAGCCGACATCGGCTATGGCATAGTGCAGCAACCAGTCATTGCCCGCCGCTTCGATCGCGAAGGCCTGGTCAAGATCGGTCGATTCCGCCGGATCGAGCGTCACAAAGGCACGACCGGTCCAATCGGCATGTTCGGTTGGCGCGCGCAAAGCCGCTACCGCGGCGGCCGCTTGCACGGCGGGCGGAAATGTCGGGGGAACCTGGAACTGCAGGCGCAGGGCAGCCAGCCCTTCGGCCAGCAGGCAATCGGGATCGCGCAAGGTCCGCATCCGGGCAGGCTATACCCATGCCGCACAAAGCAAAAGGCCTCCCCGGCTGCCCGGAGAGGCCTCTTGTCGGTTTGGTTGACCGCCCGGGCTTAGAACTTGCCGCGCAGCGTCACGCCGAAGGTGCGCGGTTCGCCAGGGAAGCCGACGAACAGCTGGTTGGCCGTGCCCGCCAGGCCGGTCGAGGCCGGCGCCGCAACCGAGCGGAAGGTTCCGCCACCCTGGAGCGGCATGTCCGCGCCGATCATGAAGTACTTCTGGTTAAGCAGGTTCTGGGCCCACAGCTCGATGCCCCACTTGCGACCTTCGCCGAACAGGCCAACGCGGGCGTTGACGGTGTAGAAGGCGTCCTGGACCTTTTCGAGGTCAAGGTCAGAGCCGGTGTTGGTATCGCTCTGCAGGCGGGTGTCGACATAGAACAGCGCCGACAGGCCGCTGTCACCAATCGGCGGAGTCCAGCTCATGCCGGCGGTCACGACATATTGCGGCGCGTTCGACACAGCGTTGCCCGGCAGCTGGAACAGCACCGGCGAAAGCGGGCGCCCGCCCGTGCCGACGAGATCCTTGGCATATTGGGTTTCGACATAGGTCAGGCCGGCATTGACCGTGAAGTGACGGGCCGGACGCAGGAAGGTTTCAAGCTCGAAGCCCTTTGAAGTCACGCCCGGCTTCAGGCGATCCGCTGCGCAGGAACCGGTCAGCGCCGAACCATCTACGTCGGCCCCGCCCAGGCTGTCACGGCAGGCCTGGATGTTGGTGACTTCGAAGTTCACGCCGTTGTAGGTGTTGAGCTGATAGTTCGAATAGCGCTGGTAAAACGCCGCGAAATTCACGTCGATCCCGTTGCCATCGTACTTGAAGCCCAGTTCGAAGGCGTCAACCTTTTCGCTGGCGAACTGCAGGTCGGTCACTTCCGGCCGGCCATTGCCCTGCGTGAACGCCGGGCGGGCCAGGCGGGCCGCGCAGGCGGCATCGAAGGTGGTATTGCAGGTACGGTCCAGCGCCGAGAAATCGAGGTTGAAGCCGCCCGCCTTGTAGCCCTTCGAAGCCGAGGCATAGACCATCAGGTCATCAACCGGCTTGAAGCTGAGCACGGCGGTGCCCGTCCACTGCCCTTCGCTGAACTCGGTCCCGGCGGTGCCGCGCGCAAACGACGGGGCCGAACCATTGATCACGCAGGCCAGCGAAGCCAGCGACTGCAACGGCGTGTTGAGGATCGCCGGACACAGCGTGTTGGTGAAGTTGGCGTTGGCCGCCAACGTCTTCTTTTCGTGCGTGTAACGGGCCCCCACGGTCAGCATCAGCTTGTCTTCGACGATGTCGAAGGTGTTGTGGGTGAACAGCGCCCAGTTGTCGCTGCGCTGGTCAAAGCTGGCGCCATTGTTGCCCGTGCCGTTGAGCCGGGCCGAACCGGTTGCAGCCGCAAGGCCCTGGAAGCCCGGGAACAAGGTGGTCGGCAGGTTCGAACAGGTTGCCGAAGCCGGGTTCACGTTGGCCGCCGAAATTGCGGTGGCGGCCAGGCAGTTGGCGTAACGTTCGTAATCCTTGCCGTAAACGATGTCGTCATCGACGAAGAGCTTCTCGTTGGCATAGTAGCCGCCGACCAGCCAATCGAGCTTGCCATCCAGCGCTTCGCCCTGAAGGCGCACTTCCTGCGTGAACAGCTTGAAGTGGCGATCAAGGTCGCTGCGGCGCAGGATGTCCATGGCCTGAAAATCGCCGTCCTGGCCCTGCTCGTTCAGGTAATCGCGATAGGCAGTGATCGACGTCAGCGTGGCATCGCCCAGCTTCCAGGTGAGTTCACCCGAAAGGCCCCAGTCCTTGCTGTCGGTACGATAGGTTACGCCCGGAGTGGTCGATTGCGTGCGCACAAAGCTCTCGCCGGCAGGCGCCACCTGGAAGTTTGCACCAAAGGCCTGCAGCAGCGGCAACAGGGTGTTGGCGCTGGCCACCGGGAAGCCGTCGGCCCCGCGCGACAGGTTGCGCACCGGGTTCAGCAGGATACCGCCGCAGCAGTTTTCAGCCTTCTTCGAATAGTCGGCAATCAGGCGCAGCTTGATGTCGTCGCTGGGTTCCCAGGCAACCTGGCCGCGCACCAGCCAGCGGTTGCGGTCGTTGATGTCGGGCTCGCCGGGGGTGACATTCTGGATGAAGCCATCACGCTTCTGCCAGACAGCATCGATGCGGGCCGCAGCCGTCGCGCTGATCGGCGCGTTGATCGAGCCATCAAGCCGGCCAAAATTGTAATTGCCATATGTGGCTGAACCATTGCCCGAAAGGCCATCGGTCAGGCTGGGGCCCTTGGTGACGATATTGATCAGGCCCGCGGTCGAGTTACGGCCGAACAGCGTGCCCTGCGGGCCACGCAGCACTTCAACGCGCTCGATTTCGCCCAGTTCGGACAGGCCGACGCCGGTGCGGCTGCGGTATACGCCATCAATGAACAGGCCGACCGAGCTTTCAAGGCCGGCGTTTTCGCCAACCGTGCCGATGCCGCGGATACGTGCAGTGAAGTTTACTTCGCTGGTGGCACCCGAAACGAGCAGCGAGGGGGCAACCTGGTTAAGCTGGCGCACATCGGTGGCACCCGTCTTGGCCAAAGTCTCACCCGTTACGGCCGAGACCGCGATTGGCACATCCGACAGCGCTTCGCTGCGGCGGGTGGCGGTAACGATTATTTCGTCCTGGTCGGCAGCCGCATCAGCCTGCGGGGCATCCTGCGCCAAGACCGGGACAGCCGAGGCAACAAGCGCCAGCGAAACGCCAAGCGCAGAAGAACGCAGCAAGGTACGGCCGAACGAGCGGCGGAAGGTCTTCATCAAAATCCACTCCCTGTGAACTGGCGGTGCGGCAAACAGGGGGCGCCGCCCGCCTGGCGCAGATACGCAGGCCCAGGCGCTTTCACAATACCGGCAGGGGCCGGGTCATCGATTGCAATTGGTGTTTGGCCGGAAAATTACACTCAGGGATCGACGAATTCACCCTTGCGCTTTTCCATCTGGCTGCGAACCGCCTCGATCTGGTTGCGGCTGCCGATCAGCGCGGTCTGTTCGATGCTTTCGGCCATCAGGATCTCATCGGTCGAGATTTCAAGATAGCGGTTGAACAGGCGCTTGGCCGCGCGCTGGGCATGGGGGTTGCGGTTGGCGATTTCCGCCGCGATTGCCGTGGCACGCGCCACCGGGTTGGCATCGACGATGGTCGCAAAGCCATATTCCCCGGCTTGCTCACCTGAAAACTCACGGTTGGTGTAGGTCAACTCACGCAGCACGTCGTCGCGGATCATGCCCTTCCACAGGGCATAGCCGGCCATGTCGGGCACCAGACCCCACTTCATTTCCATCACCGCCATCCGGGCGTCCGGAGCCACAATGCGAATGTCTGCCCCGCTGGCGATCTGCAGTCCGCCGCCAAAGCAGACCCCGTGGACTGCGGCGATCACCGGCACCGGCAGCTTGCGCCATTGCATCGCGACCTGCTGCGGGCGGTTGGAATTGCCGTGGGTCCGCTCGGTCAGCGGCACGGCATCGTGGCGGTTGGTCTGCGCCATCGATGTCAGGTCCAGCCCGGCGCAAAAGCTGCGCCCCTCACCCGCCAGGACCACGGCGCGCAGGCCAGGCATGGCATAAAGCACCTCGCCCGCTTCAAGCAGGGTGTCGAACATGGCCGGATCAAGCGCGTTCATCTTGTCGGTTCGGATCATCCGAACCTGGGCAACGCCATCGGCGTCCATCGAAATGCTGACACGATCGTTGGGCTTCAGCTCGCGCATTGCTGTTCGTCCTGCTGGTTGGTCTTTGTCACTTCCTTGCCCAAACGCAGGTGCGCGTCCAGCCCTCCTTGCGCCATCGGCGAAAAGTCACTCGCCAAGGGCATGGCCGGGCGCAGCATTTCCTCGGCCAGCCGATAGGCACCGTCGGCGCGGGTCTCGATCAAGCCATCCAGCCCGGCGGTTCGCAGCTTGGCCCGCAAGCGGCTGACATGGACCGCCAGGCTGTTGGTCTCTGGCCGAAAGGCCAGGCGCCAAACGTCGCTGCGCAGTTCGCTGGCCGGAACGGCAGCCCCCGGCTCTTCGGCCAGGCGCCACAGCAACAGGAACTCCCGCGGATGCAGGCCTGCCCCGCGGCCCGCGACGAATGCATCGCGCACCAGCAGGTCCAGCCGCAACGGGCCCAACGTGCGTTCGCGCGGGAGCGAACGCATCGCCTCGTCAATCCGCAGCGCTCTGCTTTCAATCTCTTCCAGGTCAAGCGTACCGCCGATGGCATCGCCAAAGCCAAGCCGGAGCAGCCGCGCCCGTTCCCCCGGATCCTCCACGCCAACCGCCAGAACCCGCCGCCGACGCTTTACACTGGCGCCAACCAGCATGACCCAATCGCTGACCACGGCGCGATGCGGCATGGCGATCAGCGGGGGCGCTTCGGCCTGGGGCGGCTCGATTCCGGGTTCGACAAGCGTCCAGCCCAGACGGCGCAAATCGCAGCCGTCCGGGACCGGTCCCGTCGCAAACCATTGGAACTGTCGCAAGAACCGACCCCAAAACAATGACTTGGGGCCAGCTTGGCAGCACAGCGACCCGTGCCGCAAGCCTGTTTCAGTATTGCTGTGCGATCAAAATCAGGCGGCGGTCGAATTCACGCCCATGCTGGCAAGGTAGCGCTTGATGTTGCGCGCGGCCTGCCGCAGTCGTTGCTCGTTCTCCACCATGGCGATGCGAACGAAGCCTTCACCCTCTTCGCCATAGCCAACACCGGGCGCGACGGCGACTTCGGCGTGGGTGAGCAGCTGCTTCGAAAACTCGAGGCTGCCCATGTCCTTCAGCGCCGGGGGCAAAGGGGCCCAGGCGAACATCGAGGCCTTGGGGCTGGGAATGTCCCACCCGGCGCGGCCAAAGCTTTCGACCATTACGTCACGGCGCTTCTGGTACAGGTTGCGGTTCATCTCGACGATGTCCTGCGGACCGTTGAGCGCGGCGCAGGCCGCGGCCTGGATCGGCGTGAAGGCGCCATAGTCAAGGTAGGACTTCACGCGGGTCAGCGCCGCGATCAGCTTCTTGTTGCCAACCGCAAAGCCAACGCGCCAGCCCGCCATCGAATAGGTCTTCGACATCGAGGTGAATTCCACCGCGACATCCTTGGCCCCCGGCACCTCGAGGATCGAGCGGGTCGGGTTGCCATCATAGTAAAGCTCGGAATAGGCGAGGTCGGACAGCACCCAGACCTTGTTCTCCTTCGCCCAGGCGACCAGCCGCTCGTAAAATGCAAGGTCAACCGTCTCGGCTGTCGGGTTGGACGGGTAGTTGACGATCAGAATCGAAGGCCGCGGCACAGTGAAGGCCATCGCCCGCTCAAGCGATTCCCAATAGCGCTCGTCCGGCGTGGTCGGCACCGAGCGGATCGTTGCCCCGGCGATGATGAAACCGAAGGTGTGGATCGGATAGCTGGGGTTCGGCGCCAGCACCACGTCGCCCGGCGCGGTGATCGCGGTGGCGAGGCTGGCGAGGCCTTCCTTCGAACCCATCGTCATCACGACTTCGGTTTCGGGATCAAGCTCTACCCCAAAACGATTTGCGTAATAGTTGGCCTGGGCCTTGCGGATTCCGGGGATGCCCTTGGACGCGGAATAGCCGTGCGCGTCCGGCTTTTGCGCCACTTCGCACAGCTTGTCGATCACGTGCTGGGGGGGCGGAAGGTCGGGGTTGCCCATGCCAAGGTCGATGATGTCCCTACCGGCGGCGCGTGCTGCGGCCCGCATGCCGTTGACTTCGGCGATGACGTAGGGCGGCAGGCGCTTGATGCGGTAGAACTCTTCTTCCATGACCTCGACTTCTTGAAGGCAGGGGCGGGATTGCCCAAATTGTCTTACGAGCGATGCATTCGTCTGTAAGACGCTTAAGCACTGCCCGCAAATCGGTTAGGGTGCAAGCAGCCAGCCGGTGAATCGGGAACCCAGCATGCGCGACGACGACTTGACCAGCACTTTCGACGCCATGTTCGCCGGGCCGCTGAAGCTGTGGGACCAACTGGTTCCGGCCGGCGCCAAGGAAGGGGAACTGGGCGAATGGGCCGCCGCGCTGCAAACGATGCAGGGGCTGTGGCTTGAATTTGCGCAGGACCAGGCCGCACAACTGGCGGGCAAGGCCCCGGTCATGCTGGCCGATCCCGGCAACTGGCTGTCGATCTATGAAGGCTGGGTAAAGGCCCTGCCCTCGGCCCGTCCCGAAGTGCAGCAGAAGCTCTGGGCCGATGGCATGGCGCTCTGGCAGACCGTGCTGGGCCAGTATGGCCTCGACGGCAAGCCTGCGGCCGAGAGCCCCGAACTGCCGCGCCAGGACCGCCGCTTTGCCGATCCGAAATGGCGCGAGCAGCCGTTCTTTGCCCTGGTCCACCAGACCTACCTGATGCTGGCCGAACAGGTCATGGCCCTGGCGGACAGCGTGGAAGGCGTCGATCCACACCAGCAGGAACAATTGCGCTTTGCCGCGCGCACCCTGGTCGAAGCGCTGAGCCCGGCGCATTTCCCGGTCACCAACCCGCTGGTGCTGGAACGCGCGATCGCCACCAAAGGGCAAAGCCTGGCCAAGGGCATGCAGCACTTGCTGACCGATCTCAAAAAGGGCCAGCTTACCCATGTCGATCCCGACGCCTTCCGGCTGGGTGAGAACCTGGCAACCACGCCGGGCAAGGTGGTTTACCAGACCCCGCTGTTCCAGCTGATCCAGTACAGTCCGACCACTGCCACGGTGCTGGAGGTGCCGCTGGTGATCTTCCCGCCGTGGATCAACCGCTTCTACATCCTCGACCTCAACCCCCAGAAGAGCTTCATCCGCTGGGCAGTGGAGCAAGGGATCACGGTTTTCGTCGTCTCGTGGAAGAGCGCGGACGAAACCATGGCAGACCTGACCTGGGACGATTACATCCGCGCCCAGATCGAGGCGATCGACACGATACGTGCGCGCCTGGACGTCAAGGCAGTGCATGCCATCGGCTACTGCGTGGCGGGCACGACGCTGGCTGCGACGCTGGCAGTGCTGGCCCGCCGCGGCGAAGCCGACAAGGTCAAGAGCGCAACCTTCTTCACCGCCCAGGTCGATTTCGAGCAGGCGGGCGAACTCAAGGTCTTTATCGACGACCAGCAATTGCAGATGATCGAAAAGCTGGCCGAGGAGCATGGCTATCTAGACGGGCGCTACATGGCGACCACCTTCAACCTGCTTCGCGGCAACGACCTGATCTGGAACTACGTCATCAAGAACTACCTCTTGGGTGATGACTATCCGGCATTCGACCTGCTCCACTGGAACGGTGATGTCACCAACCTCCCGGCCAAATGGCACCGCAGTTACCTGTGCGATCTGTACCGCGACAACAAGCTGGTGGTGCCCGATGCGCTGGAAGCTGATGGCACACCGATAGACCTGACGCGGATCCAGACACCGGCCTACATCCAGGCTGGGCGCGAGGACCACATCGCCCCGGCAGCAAGCGTGTGGCAGATCATGCACCACTTGCGCGGGCCCAAGACTTTCCTGTTGGCCGGTTCGGGCCATATTGCCGGGGTGGTCAACCCGCCCGCGGCCCGGAAATACCAGTACTGGACCAATCCCACCGCGCTCGACACCTTTGCCGAATTCGTCTCCGGGGCGAGCGAGACGCCCGGATCGTGGTGGCCGCACTGGATCGAATGGCTGCGCGGCCAGGACAGCGCAGAAGTGCCCGCCAAGGGCAAGCGGATCCCCGGCGGCAAGGGTGACAAGGTCATCGAAGACGCCCCCGGAAGCTATGTAAAGGCCCGCTAATCTTCGGTTTTGAAGCATTTTTTCGGATTTTGCTGCACTGCAACAAAATTCTTGACTTCGCAGGTGCAATATCTATTTTGTGCACTGCAACATGAGTCGGGATCGGGTTTCTGGCTCGCTGCGAAGGATTTGACCGATGGCCGATGCCAACGTGAACAAGATCGACCCCGTCAACAAGATTGATGAGGCCAAGGCCGAAGTACTGGCCGAAAAGGCTTATGCTGCCGCTGCCGCTGATGCGCCGGTTGCCAAGAAGGTGGCCGCTCCGAAGAAGCCGGCTGCCAAGAAGATTGCCGCCCCGGCCAAGAAGGTCGCGGTGAAGAAGACTGCAAAGCCTGCCGCCAAGAAGGTCGTAAAGGCTACCCCTATCAAGTCGAAGGACACCACCATCATGGCCAAGACCCAGCACGCCGCCGAAGATTTCACCGCCAAGGTGAAGGATGCCGTTGCCGATCTCCAGGAACGCGCCAAGACCGCCATGGACAAGAGCAACGCCCTGTTCGCCGATGCTGGTGAATTCACCAAGGGCAACGTGGAAGCCCTGGTCGAATCGGGCAAGGTGCTGGCCGCCGGCCTGCAGGACCTGAGCAAGGTCTACGTCGAAGACGCCAAAACCGGGTTCGAAACCATAACCGCAGACGTCAAGGAACTGGCCGCGGTCAAGTCGCCGGCTGACTTCTTCAAGCTGCAGGGCGAAATCCTGCGTCGCAACTTCGACGCCGCCATGGCGACGGGTTCGAAGCGGTCGGAAGCCCTGGTCAAGCTGGCCAATGACGCTTTCGCACCGGTTCAGAGCCGCGTCAGCGTGGCGATCGAAAAGGTCAAGCAGGCCGCCTAAGGGCAGCCGCTCCCTCACGGCCCGGCGATCCCTCTCCCCGCCGGACCGTGAGCCAAACCCACCGGGCCGGGCAGCGCAATGCTGCCCGGCCCGTCTGCTTTGCGGCGCGCCGTTTTTGTTTTGGCGCAAGCCTTCGCTTTTTGGTAAGCGCCGCCCGCGCAGAGACTTGTCCTGCTCCACCCACAGTGCGATATTTGTCCAATGGTCCAGCCCATGCCCCTTAGCCAATATGCCGTCCGCGCCGCCGCGGATGAAGGCGATGGCGATTCCGGCGGGCAGAACCAGGTGGGCGTGGCCACCAAAACCCGCGCAAAACCGAAGAAGCCAAGCCAGTTCAAGGTCTTGATGCTGAACGATGATTACACGCCGATGGAATTCGTCGTGATGGTGCTCAAGCGCTTCTTCAACATGGATCTGGAACAGGCGACTCGGGTGATGCTCCACGTCCACCAAAAGGGCGTCGGCGTTTGCGGGATTTTTCCCTACGAAATCGCCGAGACCAAGGTGAACCAGGTGATGGACTTCGCCCGCCAGAACCAGCACCCGCTGCAGTGCACGCTGGAAAAGGCTTGAACGGCTAAGCCACCGCCGTCCCGAACAGCCGCCCGATCGCCCAGGTCGCGGCCATGGCGGCCGTGCCCCAGAACGCCACACGCAGGACGCCGCGGGTAATCGGTGCACCACCTGCGCGCGCGCCGACCGCGCCCAGCAGCATCAGGAACAACAGCGCCGATACGGAAACGCCGATCACCAGCTGCGTCAGGGGCAGCAGGCTCGCCGCGCCGAGCGGCAGGGCCGCGCCGACTGCAAAGGTGGTCGCAGAGGTTAGTGCGGCCTGAACCGGACGGGCGCGGGTCATCTCCGCCAGGCCCAGCTCGTCGCGGGCATGGGCGCCCAGGGCATCATGAGCCATCAACGCGGTGGAGACCTGATCGGCGAGGTCCGCATCAAGGCCCCGGCCCCGATAGATCGCCGCCAGCTCCTCATGCTCAAACTCTGGATCCTCTGCCAGTTCGCGGGCCTCGCGCGCAAGGTCGGCACTCTCGGTATCGGCCTGGCTGGAGACCGAGACATATTCGCCCGCCGCCATCGACATCGCCCCAGCAACCAGGCCCGCCAGGCCTGCGACCAGGATCGGTCCCTTGTCCGCGGTGCTGGCCGCCACGCCCACAATCAGGCTGGCCGTCGATACGATCCCATCATTTGCGCCCAGCACGGCGGCGCGCAGCCAGCCAATGCGTTCCACCACGTGCAGTTCAGGGTGGTGCGAGATCATCGACATCTGGGCGCTCTCCTGCTTGCGATGCATCACAGTGTCCCCGTTCGTCCCGCAAAGCAATTCCCGCTTCCGCGCATGCGGCAGCGCCGCTATGGAACCAATGCAACGGTTGGCCTTGCGCCTGCCCAAAGGATCTGTGCTGGCCGCCTCGTGAAGTCTCTTCCCGCCATTGACCGTTACATCTTCCGGCTCGTGCTGATGCCGATGCTGGGCGTCTTCGTGATCGCCGCATCGCTGCTCGTGCTCGACAAAATGCTCAAGCTGTTTGACTTCGTGGCGACCGAGGGCGGGCCGGTTTCGGTGGTGTTCCAGATGCTGGCCAACCTGCTGCCGGAATATGCCAGCCTGGCGATCCCGCTGGGGCTGATGCTGGGCATCCTGCTGGCCTTCCGCAAGCTGGCGACCACCAGCGAGCTGGATACCATGCGGGCGGTTGGTCTGAGCTATACCCGGCTGCTGCGCGTGCCTTACATGATCACGCTGGTGCTGGCCGCGCTTAATCTGGTGATCGTCAGCTATCTCCAACCGCTGTCGCGCTATTATTATGAGCAGCTGCAGTTCGAACTGCGTTCCGGCGCACTGGGTGCCTCGATCAAGGTGGGCGAATTCACCACCCTGCAAGACAAGATGGCGCTGCGGATCGAGCAAAGCCGCGAGGAAGGCCGCCAACTGATCGGCATCTTCGCCCGCGTCGCCTCTCCCAAGGGGCAGGTCCTTTCGATCTCGGCCCGCGAAGGCCGGTTCCTGGCGCTGAAAGACAGCCCGGATACGATCATCCTGCGCCTGACCGATGGACAGATCGTGCAGGATGCCCCCGGTCAGCCCCCTCGCGTGCTGAGCTTCAGCCGCCATGACCTGCCGATTGACCTGCCCGCGGTGGAAGAGTTCCGCAAGCGCGGTGGCAAGGAGCGGGAGTACTTTCTTCCCGAATTGCTGCGGATCACCTGGAGCGATCGGGCAAGCGAACAGCTAAAGAATGAAAGCAGCGCCAGTCTGAACTTCCGCCTGGTCGAAGTGGCGATGATGCTGCTCTTGCCGCTGCTGGCCGTAGCGCTTGCGGTCCCGCCCAAGCGCTCCAGCTCCGCACTCGGGCTGTTCCTTTCGATCGTGATGGTGGTAGCCTATCACAAGGTTAACGAATACGGCATGGCGGTCTCCGCGCTCGGGCGCGTCTCCCCTTTTCTTGCCTTGTGGGTTCCCTTCGCGGTGTTTTCTGCGCTGATCCTGTGGATGTACTGGCGGATCGCCTATGTGCCCGGCGGCCAGCCGATCGGGGCGCTTGAACGCTTTGCCGACAACCTGGGCAAATGGGGCCGCAAACTGGCAGCGCGGCTTAACCGCAACCGGATCGCGAAGGCCTGATGCAGCTCGAATTCTTCCCCTCACCTTCGCTGATGCGCTACCTTGCCAAGTTGTTCATCGTCCGCATCCTGGCGGTCCTGATCATGCTGGTGCTGGTTTTGCAAACGCTCGACCTCTTGTCCGAAAGCGGCAAGATCATGGGCGTGCCCGGCAATGGCGAGGCGCAGCTGTGGCACTATGTCTCGCTCCGTATGCCGCAGCTGATCGCGCGCTTTCTGCCCTATTCAGTGCTGCTGGCCACGATCATCACGCTCGCCACGCTCAACCAGAACAGCGAGGTCGTGGCGATGAAGGCCGCGGGCCTTTCCGCGCACCAGGTGCTTGCCCCGCTGCTGATGACTGCAGGGGCAATTTCGGTGGTGAGCTTTGCCTTCAACGAAGCCGTCGTCACCCGAACGACCGGTACGCTCAAGGCCTGGCAAGCGGTCGAGTACAAACCGATCCCCCCTGACGCCAAGGTCAGAGCCAATGTCTATCTGCCCGACGGACCGCATATCCTGGCTGCTGGCGCAGTTAGCGGTACGGGCGCACTGACCCGGATGGATAACGTCACCTGGTACCGCCGCGATAGCACCGCAATGGTCCTTGAACAGGTTCGCGCGCCCCATGCCACTTATGCCAACCCTGGCTGGCGGCTGGACCGGCCAGTCAGCTTTGACGTGAAAGGCACCCGCCGGGCCGAATTGCCCTCCACGATCGTGGCCAAAGGGATCACCCCGGCGCAAGTTGCGATCAGCAAGGTGGACCCCGATGGCCAGAACTTCATCGAACTCTATCGCTCGATCAAGGCGCTCAAGGCCCAAGGCCGGCGAACCGGCGAGCTAGAGGGCAAATGGTGGCACAAGTTCTCTGGCCCGTTGGCCGCGCTACTGATGCCGCTGCTGGGCGCGATTGCCGCATTCGGTCTGGCGCGCTCGGGCCAGCTGCTGATCCGGGCGATCATCGGCATGGCGCTGGGCTTTGCCTATTTCGTGATCGACAATGCCGCGCTCGCCATGGGCAACTTCGGCGGATACCCGCCGCTGATCGCGGCCTGGGCCCCGTTCCTGCTGTTCGCACTGGTTGGAGAAACCGTGCTGGTCCGGACTGAGGAATAGCTGCTCAGCGCGTCTTCATCGTGCTTTTGGCAAGATAGCCGACCAGCGGCAGCAGCCCCGGATAACTGGCCTGGGTGTATGTTGAATCCGCACCCAGGTGCGCCGCCAGACGACGATGCGCCTCAGGCAGCGAATGATAAGGCAGGCTGGGCAGCAGGTGGTGCAACGCGTGATAGCGAAGGCCCACCGGCGCCCACAGCTCGGCCAGAATTCCGGGCGGCGGGACATTGACCGAATCAAGATACTGCGCGGTCACCGTCATCGGCTCACCCTCGTTCTGCCACAGGTGCGCAACCAGCGTGCGCACCTGATTGAGCACAGCCGTGGCCGAGATCACCGCCAGGCCAATTGCCAGCGGCCGCCAGTCATGCGTCGCAGCATACCAGACCAGGAACAGCGCCCAAACCGATGCGCCAAGCTCTTGCCAGAATACCTGTCGGGCGAACTCGCCCTCGGCGGGGCGGCGGCGGAAGGCTGGGTTGATTGACAGGGCCGAGGCGCGTTCCCACACCAGCCGCCGCAGCGGCGGAATGATCGCCCCAAGTGGCACGAGCAACGCAGACCGGATCAGCAAGCCGATCGGCAGCAGCACCGCCACGAGGATGAACATCGGCAGCGACCAAGGCTTCATTAGCGCCAGCGGCAGGTATTCCGGATCCTCGACGGTTCCGTACCGGGTCCGGGCATGATGCAGGGTGTGGACGTTCTCATACATCAACGAAGGCGTCAGCATCGGGATCCCGACCAGCAGGTTCCAGCCAAACCGGAAGCCCGGCAACGCGTCGCGGTGGATGTGCGTCAACTCGTGAATGAATAGCAGCGCACGGTAAAAGGCGAGTGCGGAAATCAAGCCGGCCAGCGCCGCTTGCCAAGTATCGTTGAGCAGGATCGCTCCTGCCAGTCCAGCATAGCCGATCGTCGCCGAAACCAGCATATCAGGCCAATAAATACTGCCCTTCGCCACTGCGATGTCGCGGGTCTGCTCCACCGCAGCACGCAGCATAGTCATGTCATCGGGGATGCCGTTGCCGCGGGCAGCGCCTTTGGTCTTGTCAGCTATGGCTTCTTGGGCAGTCATACTTGATCCGTAATTCACGTGTCTGTGGTCGGCCATGCTTGGCTTCACCAGCCTAGCGGGGCATAGGTGAGGTTCATGCGATAGAACAAAGGCAAGATAGTGGCCCAGTCGGAAATTGTGATCACAGAAGTTAACGACAAGGCCGGGCGCGAGGATTTCGTCGATATTCTCTATCGCCTGAATGCCGCCGATCCCAATTTCGTGCCCCAGCTGCGCTCGGAGGAAATTGAGCGTTACACACCCGGCGGCAATCCCTATTTCGAACATGCACGCTGCCAGCTGTTCCTCGCCAAGCGCGGTGAGATTGTTGTTGGCCGGATTGCGGCACACATCGATGAATTGGCGCTGGCCCAGCCGTCCGATCAGGGCATGGGCCCCGGAACCGGAATGTGGGGCGCACTGCAGGCCGAGGACGCGGAAATCGCCGCCGCCTTGATCAACCAAGCCGAACTATGGCTGCGCGCTCAGGGCATGGTCCGGGTCCTGGCACCGATGACCCTTTCGGTCTGGGAAGAGCCTGGCCTGCTGGTGAAAGGCTTTGATCACCCGCCCACGATCATGATGGGCCACAATCCGCCGCATCACCGCGGCTGGATCGAAGGGGCCGGTTACCAGGGCATCAAGACGCTGGCGACCTATGACCTTGACATCACCCAGTCCTATCCGCCGCTGATCCAGCGGATCGTCCAGTCAGGCGAGAAGAATGAACGGATCCGGATTCGCGATGTAGATTTGAAGAACTTTGATCGCGAAGTGGAAATCATCTGTGCGATCCTGAACGATGCCTGGTCGGACAATTGGGGTTTCGTCCCCTTCACGCCGAGCGAGATCGCCTATACCGCCAAGAAAATGAAGCCGCTGGTCAAGCCGGACCTCGTGCGGATCGCCGAATACGACGGCGAGGCCGTGGCCTTCATGATCACCCTACCCGATGCCAACCAGATCCAGCTGAAGGCGGTCGGCCGCGACGGCAGGCCATCTTTGCTCGGCTGGATCAAGCTTGGCTGGTGGATGCTCCGGCCGAGGCCGGCTGATATGCGCGTGCCGCTGATGGGGGTGGTCAAGCGCCTGCAATCAAGCCGCATGGCCAGCCAGCTGGCCTTCATGATGATCGAGACGATCCGCCAAGCTTCAGTCCATCACTACCGCGGAAGGCGCGGCGAGATTGGCTGGATTCTGGATGACAACCAGGGGATGAACGCCATCGCCCAAGCGATCGATGCCCGGGTCAACAAGGAATACCTGATCTTCGAAAAAAGCCTTTAGGAGGCCGGCGCTCCGCTGCGCTTGTCTACCGCAGCCGTCACGGCAACGTCCGCAGTGACGTTGCCCAGCGTGCGCATGATATCTGGTAGCATTTCGACTGCGACCAGTAGCGCAAGCGGTTCAATTGGCACGCCCATAGCCATCGCGATCGGCCCGACCGAGACCACGAAGCTGAGCGTGCCCGGAAGTGAAACCGAGCTGAGCGAAACCAAAAAGGCCACCAGTACCCCGGCCCCCAAAGCCCAGACCGAAAGCGGCGTACCCGTGAGGTAGGCGGCATAGATCGCCACCCCCATATTCATCGCCGGGCTGGTCCCGCGAAAGATCGCAACCGCCAGCGGCAAGACAAAATCGGCAGTCGCTTCGCGCACGCCCAGTTTGCGCGAGGCACCCAGCATGGCCGGCAAGCTGGCCAGTGAAGATTGGGTGGAAATTGCCACTGCATAGACCGGCAGCATGGATCGGATGAAGCCACCGGGTTTGCAGCGGCCGAGGGTCAGCGCAATACCAACCGAGGCCAGCAACACGACCAACCCGGCTGCGCTGACGATCAGGATATAGTGCGCCAGCCCCCCGATCGCGTCCGAACCGGTCTTGGCACCCAGCGATACGGCCAGGCCAAGCACCCCGATCGGAGCGAGCATCAACACCCAACCTACGATCACCATCATGGCCATGGCCAGCCCTTCGAAAAAGGTCAGCAGCGCACGGCGGGGCGCTTCGGCAATTCGCGTGCAGGCCAGGGCAAACAATGCAGCGAAGATCACCACCGGCAGCATCGCTCCATTGGCTGCAGCGGAGAAGATATTGCTTGGAACCATCGCCTCGAGAATCTCGGCAAAGCCGGGTACCTTGCCGGGGTCCGCTGTCCCGCCACCGCTTAGCGCAGCCATCGCCGCCGCCGGGATTGGGAACAGTTCGATCAGCAGGGGCACCAGCAGGGCCGATGCGGTACCGGCAGCCAGCAGCACGCCCACAAACATCAGCACGGCCCGCCGCGCCAGCGCACCGCCCCCAGCAGCGGCAAGGGTCTGGGAGATGCCGGTCACCACCAGTCCGATCACCAGCGGCAGGATCGTCAACTGCAGCATCTTCAGCCACAGGCTACCGAGTTCCTCGGCAACGCCTTGGATCGGCGCGAAACCTGGCTGGCCCCGAAAAGCCGTGCCGATCACAAAGCCCAGCAGCAGCGCCAGGAAGGTCAGCAGCGCAGGCACCCGGATTTCCGGGAAACCGCTCGATCCGGACTGTTGCTGCATTATGGGCTCCCCTGGTTTCCGTTTTTGCGCGCGTGACATTAGCGTGCTGGCGCGACATAGCAATTTGACAGGACCTAGCCTGCTACAGGGTAAGTGATGGGACGCAACTATTTCGGTACGGACGGGATCCGCGGGCACACCAATGCCGGCGTGATGACTGCGGCAACGGCAATGAAAGTCGGCCAGGCCGCCGGCACCCGCTTCCTGCGCGGCAGCCACAAGCACCGGGTGGTGATCGGCAAAGACACGCGGCTTTCCGGCTATATGCTGGAAAACGCGCTGGTCGCCGGTTTCACCAGTGTCGGTATGGACGTGATCCTGCTTGGCCCGATGCCGACCCCGGCTGTTGCCCTGCTGACCCGCGAACTGCGCGCCGATGTTGGCGTGATGATCTCTGCCAGCCACAATCCTTACGAGGACAACGGCATCAAGCTGTTCGGGCCCGATGGGTTCAAGCTTTCTGATGCGGACGAAGCCGCGATTGAGGCCATGCTGGCCGAAGATCTGCCCCTGGCCCCTGCCCCCCAGATTGGTCGGGCCCGCCGGATTGAAGATGCCCGCGGCCGCTATATCCACGCAGTAAAAGCCTCGCTGCCCGATGATGTCCGCCTGGATGGACTGAAGATCGTGGTCGATTGCGCCAATGGCGCGGCCTATCAAGTTGCGCCTTCGGCTATCTGGGAACTCGGCGCTGAAGTGGTTGCCGTTGGTGTCACGCCCAATGGCACAAACATCAATGACAAGTGCGGTTCTACCCACCTTGACCTTATCAAGGAAAGCGTGGTCGCGAGCGGCGCCGACATTGGCATTGCGCTGGATGGCGATGCCGACCGGTTGATCGTCGTCGATGAAAAGGGCCAAACAGTCGATGGCGATCAGATCATGGCCCTGATTGGCAGCCAACTGGCGGCACGCGGTCAGCTGCGGGGCGGCGGCATTGTGGCCACTGTCATGTCGAACCTGGGACTGGAGCGGTTTCTCGATAGCAAGGGCTTGAACCTGGTGCGCGCCAAGGTTGGCGACCGCTATGTGCTCGAAGCAATGCGCGCCGGTGGCTATAATGTCGGCGGCGAGCAATCGGGCCACATGATCATGCTCGATCATGCCACGACCGGAGACGGCACGATTGCAGCGCTCCAAGTCCTCGCCGCCCTCGTCAAGAGCGGGCAGCGCGCGAGCGAACTGATGCACCTGTTCGATCCGGTGCCGCAATTGCTCAAGAATGTGCGCTTTGCTGGCGGCAAGCCGCTCGACGATGCCCGCGTCAGGGCCGTAATTGCCGAGGCCGAAGCCCAACTCTCCGGCCGGGGGCGCCTGGTGATCCGCCCGTCCGGCACCGAACCGGTGATCCGCGTCATGGCCGAAGGAGACGATGCCGGCGAAGTCGACCAGGTCGTCGATGCGATTTGTGCGGCCGTGCAGGAGGCTGCCCGTGCTTGAGATGCGCCCCGACTGCGAGAAGTGCGGAACGGACTTGCCAGCCGAACTGCCCGGCGCCTTCATCTGCAGCTTCGAATGCACTTTTTGCACCGAATGCGCCGATAGCCTCGATGAACGCTGCCCCAACTGCGGCGGTGAACTGATGGACCGCCCGACCCGAGCAAAGACACTTCACACCAAGCATCCGCCCAGCACCGAACGGAAGTTCAAAGGGTGACCCCTCCACGCATTCTGTCGATTGCCGGCTCGGATTCGTCTGGTGGCGCCGGGATCCAGGCTGACATCAAGACGATCACCGTGCTTGGAGGCTATGCCATGACTGCAATTACTGCGGTTACGGCGCAAAATACGCTTGGCGTCACTATGGTAGAGGCACTTTCCCCTGCGATGGTGGTGGCGCAGATCGATGCCTGCGTCAGCGATATTGGCGTTGATGCCGTGAAGATTGGAATGCTGGGCTCGCCCGAGATCGCCGCCGTGGTGGCCGAGCGACTGGAGCGGCTGAGCGCGCCCATCGTTTTCGATCCGGTGATGATCGCCACCAGCGGCTCCGTCCTGGCCGACCCTGCAACGATCGCCGGGTTCGAGCGGCTGATGCGGATCGCCACCCTGACCACACCAAACGTGCCCGAGTTGCAGGCTCTCGGCGGACCAACCGGCATGGCCTCGCGCGGCGTGGCCTATCTTGCCAAAGGTGGTGATGCCGATGGACCGGTGGTGGAAGACGTGCTGGTCATGCCAGGCGCAGAACCACTGGCCTGGTCAGCCCCGCGGATCATGACCCGCCACACCCACGGCACCGGCTGCACGCTGTCGAGCGCCATTGCTACCGGCCTGGGTGCAGGACTGGATCTTGTGACGGCAATCGAACAGGGCCGTGCCTTCGTTCGCGCTGCGCTTGGCGCTGCCCCCGGTTTCGGTGCCGGCAGCGGCCCACTCGGTCATCAGGCCGTTCAGTCGAGTTCGTAGAACTCCGCGATCTTGGCCCAGGCTTCTTCGGCTGTTTCCACCCACTGGAAGAGCTTGAGATCCTCATGATTGATCACGCCTTCCTCGGCCAGGGCCTGGAAGTTGATGACCTTGTTCCAGAACTCTGCGCCGAACAGCAGGATCGGGATCGGCTTCATCTTGCCGGTCTGGATTAGTGTCAGGAGCTCCATGAATTCGTCAAGCGTGCCAAACCCGCCAGGGAAAACCGCGACCGCACGCGCGCGCAGCAGGAAGTGCATCTTGCGCAGGGCAAAGTAGTGGAACTGGAAGGCCAGTTCGGGGGTGACATACTGGTTGGGGGCTTGCTCGTGCGGCAAGACGATGTTGAGGCCGATCGTTTCAGCGCCGACATCCACCGCACCGCGATTGGCCGCCTCCATGATCGACGGCCCGCCACCAGAGCAGACCACGAACTGGCGCATGCCCTTTTCAACGATCCCGCATTCGCCGGCGATCCGGCCCAGCTTGCGCGCTTCGTCGTAATACTTCGATTTGGCGACCAGCCGTTCAACAACTGCCTTTCGTTCAGGCGTGGTTGCAGTTTTCAAAGCCGCCTCGGCCTCTTCGGGCGCGGGGATGCGGGCCGAACCATAGCAGACCAGCGTCGAGCCGATCCCCGCTTCATCAAGCATCATCTCGCACTTCAGCAGTTCCAGCTGGAAGCGGACCGGGCGCAGTTCCTCGCGCAGCAGGAAATCGGTGTCGCGGAAGGCCAGCTTATAGGCAGGACTGCGAGTCTGCGGCGTTGCCGCCAGGTGCGATTCGACGAAAGAGGCTTCCTGTTCAGCTTTGTAGAAGCGGCGGCGGCTGAGTCGCTTGTCGGTCGGTTCTGTCATAATGCCTTTGTCCTTTGCAGCGAGGCATTTGCCAACCCCCAAAACAGCTCGGCCCGCCGCTCGATTGTAGAGCACGGGCCGTCTGGTTCAGCGAAAGTATTGGATGCCCGACAAGGATTCGAACCTTGATTGACGGAGTCAGAGTCCGCTCTCTTACCATTAGAGGATCGGGCAACGAGGGCGGTCCTCTAGGCGGACGATGCGCTCGCGTCAAGCCGCTGCACTTGCCCTTGCGGTCGCCTGCCGCTAGCATGGCTTCAGGTACCCGCCGCTCAGGCGGGATAATGATAAGAGTGTGATTGTTATGGCGGAAAAGTTTCCGCCGGCCATGCGCGAGGAGGCAGGACAGGGGTTCGAACCCGGACAGGACCAGCGCAACGCGCCCAGCCCTGCCGATACCGCGCCCACCAAGCCATCCCGCCGGTCGGACGGCCGACCCGGACGAATCGACCCGCAAGGCGGCGGGCGCGATCCGGCACTTTACCAACGGCAGAGCTTTGCCGCGATTGACCTTGGCACCAACAACTGCCGTCTATTGATAGCCCGCCCGCAGGGGGAGAACTTCGTCGTGGTCGATGCCTTCAGCCGCGTTGTCCGGCTGGGCGAAGGGCTGGCCGGCTCTGGCCGGCTCAGCGATGCGGCGATGGACCGCGCCCTGGGGGCGCTGCAAGTCTGCGCCGAAAAACTCAAGCGCCGCCGCGTCCACTTGGCCCGCTCGGTAGCGACCGAGGCTTGTCGTCGTGCAGAGAACGGTCCCGAATTCATCGAACGCGTCCGCCGGGAGACCGGGATTGCGCTCGATATCATCAGCGCCAAAGAAGAAGCGCGGCTGGCCGTCCTGGGCTGTCACATCCTGCTTGAACAGGGCGATGGGCCCGCCATCATCTTTGATATAGGCGGCGGTTCGACCGAACTGGTCCTGGTCGAACAGAACGGTGCGCCGCTGCCCCGGATTGTCGACTGGATGAGCGTGCCGTGGGGCGTGGTCTCGCTGACCGAAACCTGCGGAGCCGAGCCGCTCGATGCCGATGGTCGCGCTGCGCGCTATGCCGACATGCGCCGCCGTGTGCGCGAGAGCCTGGCCCCATTCACCGCGCGACTTCAACCAACTCTGGAACAGCGCGACCCTGACCGTCCACTGCGGCTGCTTGGCACCAGCGGTACAGTCACAACCTTGGCCAGCCTGCACCTTGAACTGCCGCAGTACGATCGCCGCGCTGTCGACGGCCTGATCGTTCCAGCCGCTGCGATGCGCGGAATTTCCGAGCGGCTATCGGCCATGCCAATCCCGTCGCGGCGCGAACTGGCCTGCATCGGCCGGGAACGGGCTGATCTGGTCGTGGCTGGCTGCGCCATTCTGGAAACGATCCTCGACCTCTGGCCGGCTGATCGGCTAGGCGTGGCAGATCGCGGCATTCGGGAAGGCATTCTGCGCAGCCTGATGGCTTCCGAGGGCATGGCCGAGCGCACCCGTTCCGCCATGCGCCGCAGCAAACGTGAAGGACTATCGCGATGAGCCGTTCAGGCCGCCCCGCCGGTGAACGGCTCAAGACTGGCAAGGGCAGGACCGCCAGCTCGACCCGCTGGCTGACCCGCCAGCTTAACGATCCTTACGTCAAGGCGGCCAAGGAAGCCGGCTGGCGCAGCCGCGCGGCCTTCAAGCTGATCGAGCTCGACGAGAAATATGCCCTGCTCAAGGCGGCCAAGCGCGTGGTCGACCTGGGCGTGGCGCCGGGCGGCTGGAGCCAGGTGGTGCGCAAGCATGCCCCAAAGGCAGCCGTGGTTGGCATCGACCTGCTGCCAACCGAGCCGCTGGAAGGCGTAACCCTGTTCCAGATGGACTTCATGGATGATGCCGCGCCCGGCCTGCTGATCGAAGCCCTGGGCGGCGCGCCCGACCTGGTGATTTCGGACATGGCCGCCAATACGGTTGGCCACAAGGCGACCGACCACCTCAGGACGATGGGCCTGGTCGAGACGGCGGCACACTTCGCGATCGAGAACCTCGCGCCTGGCGGTGCCTTCGTGGCCAAGGTGCTGGCCGGCGGGACCGACACCGAACTGCTGGCCCTGCTCAAACGTCATTTCACGACGGTAAAGCACGCCAAACCCCCGGCGAGCCGCAAGGACTCGTCGGAATGGTACGTCATCGCGCAGGGTTTCAAGGAATAGAAAAAGGGCGGCAGGTCTTGCGACCGCCGCCCTCTTCCAGCCAGGCTAACTGGCGGATTACTTCTTGGCGGGTTCCGCAGCCGGAGCAGCAGCGGCGCCTTCCGCCGGAGCAGCAGCCGCATCGGCAGCCGGAGCAGCCGGAGCAGCCGGCAGCGGCAGGTTCGAACCCTGGGTGTTCAGGTAGACCAGCAGGTTGGCACGCTCAGCCGCATCGCCGATTCCCGCGAAGCTCATCTTGGTGCCAGCGGCAAAGGCCTTGGGGTTCTTGAGCCAGGCGTCCATCGTCGCCCAATCCCACTTGCCGCCGTGCGACTTCAGCGCATCCGAGAAGGCGAACCCGCCGCGGCCTACTGCCACTGCTTCGCCGAGAACCGCATGGAGATTCGGGCCAATGCCATTGGCGCCACCAGCATTGATCGTGTGGCACGATGCGCACTTCTTGAAAGTGGCTTCGCCCTTGGCGGCATCGGCGCTGGCAAGCAGGGTTTCCAGCGGCACGGCAGCAGCGCCGCCTTCGCCTTCCTGCACAACGCCTTCGATCTCATAGCCCATCTTTTCAGGGCGGTTTTCCTTGGTCGCGCGGAAGTAGTGGCTGCTCACCGAAGCGAGACCAAGCGCAACAACGCCCGAAAACAGCGTCCAACCGGCGATGGTGTTGAAACGGTCGTCCATCAATCGTGCCCCGTGGGAAATGTAGGTAGAAGGTTTGCGCGTCGCTCTAGTGTCGGGCGGGGGCAAGCGCAAGGGGCATTGCAGCGCCCGGCCACAAGCCTTAGCGATGGGACGCAAATAAGGCCCGTTAAGCGGCCGAGGAGAGGCACAACCTGATGAGCTGGGCCAAGGAACTGGAAGAGCTGCGCGCCCGCGAGGCGCTGGCCGAACAAATGGGCGGGCCGGACAAGGTTGCGCGGCAGCATGGCCGCGGCAAGATGGACGCCCGGGCGCGGTTGGCGGCACTGGTTGATCCCGGCTCGTTCCGAGAGATCGGCAAGATCGCCGGCAAGGGAGCCTATGATGCCGGTGGCAATCTGACCGGCGTGCTGCCCGCCCCGTTCCTGTTCGGCAAGGCCACGATCAATGGCCGCCCGGTCGTTGCCACGGCCGATGATTTCACCATCCGCGGCGGCGCGGCGGATGCCGGGATCGGCCGCAAGATGGAGCAGGCCGAAAAAATGGCTCGCGAGCTTAAGTTGCCGATCATCCGGATGATCGACGGCACCGGCGGCGGCGGCTCGGTCAAAACGCTGGAGATGATCGGCGCAACCTATATCCCCGCGGTCCACATGTGGGGCGAGGTGGTGAAAAATCTTGATGCCGTGCCCGTGGTCGCGCTGGCACTGGGGCCGACTGCAGGCCTGGGTGCAGCACGGATCGCTGCCAGCCACTATTCGGTGATGGTCCGCGGGCTCAGCCAGATATTCGCTGCCGGTCCGGCCGTAGTCGATGCCATGGGCACAGCCTGGAAAGATGAAGGTTCCGCCAACCACGAACAGGCCAAGGAGGCACTGGGCGGCAGTTCGATCCACACCCGCAATGGCGTGGTCGACGATGAAGTCACCAGTGAAGCTGAAGCCTTTGCCCGGGCGCGCCATTTCCTGTCCTTCATGCCCGAATATGTCGGCCAGCCGGCACGGCGCCTGGAGAGCGGCGATCCGCCCGCGCGGCGCGAGGAAGCGCTGCTCAGCCTCGTCCCGCGCGGGGATAAGGAAGTCTATTCGATGCGGCGGGCGATGGACCTGATGTTCGATAAGGGCACCGTGTTCGAGATCGGCCGGATGTGGGGACGCGCCGCGATCACCGCGCTGGCACGGCTTGATGGCTGGCCGGTCATGGTGCTGGCCAGCGATCCCAGCTTCCTGGGCGGATCGTGGGATGCCAAGACCAGCGAAAAAGTCGAACGCTTCGTCAAGCTGGCTGACCAGTTCCGCCTGCCAATCGTCCACCTGGTCGATAACCCAGGCTTCATGATCGGGCGGGAGGCAGAGATCGCCGGAACGATCCGTTATGGCGTCCAGGCGATGAACGCGATCTACAAGGCGACCGTGCCGCTGGCCTCGATCGTCATGCGCCGCGCCTATGGCATTGCCGGGAGCGCAATGTCGAACGCCGATACCTACCAGTATCGCTATTGCTGGCCTTCGGGCGACTGGGGATCGCTGCCGATCGCAGGTGGGCTTGAAGTGGCCTATAAAAGCGAGATCGAGGCCGCCGCGGATCCGGCAGCGGAACTCGAAGCGATCCGGGCACGGCTGGCCAAGGTCACTTCACCCTTCCGCAGCGCCGAACGCTTCAATGTCGAGGATATCATCGACCCGCGCGATACCCGCCCCTTGTTGTGCGAATTCGCGGAGCTGGCCTGGCGGCGGTTGGCTGCGGATCAAGAGCGGAGATAGTCCGCCAGTTCCTTTTGCTCAGCCGCGCTCAGCCGCAATCCCAGCTTGGTCCGGCGCCAGAGGATGTCCTCGGCACTCTCCGCCCATTCCTCGCTGCGAAGGAAATCGACTTCGGCGGCGGTAAGCCCGGCGCCGAAGCTCTTGCCCAGCGCCTGCCAGCCTTCTGCGCCGTTCAGCCACCGCTCGGCGCGGGTGCCATAGGCGCGGGCGATACGGTCAACCGTGCCGGCATCGAGGAAGGGGTAGCGGGCAGCTAGAGTGGCCTTAAGCGCATCAAGCCCATCCAGTGGAAAATCACCGCCGGGTAGCGGCTTGCTGCGGGTCCAGGCCTTGCCCGACAGCGCCGGAACGCGCCCGGCCATCATATCGACCGCTTCCTCGGCAAGGTGGCGATAGGTGGTGATCTTACCGCCATAAACGCTGAGCAAAGGGGCGCCTGCATCCTTGTCGGACAGGTCGAGGCGGTAACCGCGGGTTGCCGCCTCAGGCTTGCCTGATCCATCATCGACCAGCGGCCGCACGCCCGAATAGGTCCAGATGACATCCGCCGGGGTGATCGCGGTCTTGAAGTAGCCGTTCGTCCCTTCGCAGAGATAGGCAATCTCTTCGGCACTGGCGACGATCGGTTCGCCAGCCGTGTGATCCCGGTCGGTGGTGCCGATCAGGGTGAAGTCGCGCTCATAGGGAATGGCGAAGAAGATCCGTCCGTCCGCCAACTGGAAGAAATAGGCATAGGGATGGTCAAACAGCTTGCGCACCACGATGTGCGAGCCGCGCACCAGCCGCATGCCGTATTCGGGCGTCTCCCCAACCAGGCCATCAACCTGCAGCACGGCCGGGCCGGCTGCATTGATCAGTGCCCGGGCGGTAAACTTGCCCGCCGGGGTTTCAAGCTCCCAGCCGCCATCAATCCGATGCGCTGCCGTAAGCGGGGTGCGCGGGCAGACTTGTGCCCCGTGGGCTGCGGCATCAAGCGCGTTGAGCACGACCAGCCGGGCATCGTCCACCCAGCCATCCGAATACTCAAACGCGGGGCCGAACTCCGCCTTTAGCGGCGCACCGGCGGGGTGGCGATGCAGATCGATCGAGCGCGTTGCCGGCAAGTGCTTTCGTCCGCCGATATGGTCATAGAGAAACAGACCCAGTCGCAGCAGCCAGCGCGGGCGCAGGCCCCGCACGTGCGGCAGGACGAAACGCAGCGGATGGATGATGTGGGGAGCAATGCCCCACAGCGCCTCGCGCTCGGTCAGCGCCTCGCGAACAAGGGCGAATTCATAATGCTCGAGATAGCGTAAGCCACCATGGACCAGCTTGGTCGAGGCAGAGGAGGTGCCCTGTGCAAGGTCGCCTGCCTCAAGCAGCAACACCTTTGCTCCGCGCCCGGCGGCATCGCGGGCGATCCCTGTGCCGTTCACCCCGCCGCCGATTACCGCTACATCAAACTGCATTGTCATCCTATCGCACATCTGGGTTCGGGACAGGTCGCACCGCCCCCGGCGGGGTAAGGCGCCGGAACAGCCGGCCTTCCTCGCTATAGAGTACCAGGCAAAGCGCCGCCATGCCGCCCGCCAGCAAGGACCAGGCCAGTGGCCGGGCTGTGCCGTCGTAAGCTTGGCCAATCAAGGCGCCCAGGCTGGCTGCAAGCGCCATCCGCACAAACATCTGGAACGAACTGGCCGCGCCGGCAATGCGGGCGAAAGGCTGCAACGCGATCGAGCCAAAATTTGCGCCAAGAAAGCCCATCAGACACATGTTGAGGCCCATTACGAGCACAAATGACCATAAGGTCTGTTGCGCCTGATGCGACAGCCAGACCTGGAGCGCGCTGACGAGGATAAAGACCAGTAGTGCCGTGTGTGAAACCCGGCGCGCGCCAAACCGTTCGACGATGCGCGCGTTAGAGAAATTGGCAACGGCCATGCCGCCCGCCATGAGCGCAAAGATCAGCGGAAAGCTTGAACCGGCACCGAAGTGTTCGGCCACCAATTGCTGGGCAGAATTGATATAGCCGAACAGGCCCGCAACCAGCAGCGATGCCCCGATGACATAACCCATCGCGGCGCGGTTGCTTGCTGCCATCAGCATGTTCCGTGCGATCGCACGCGGCGCGATGGATTGGCGGTTATCTGGATCCAGCGTCTCGGGCAGGCGGATCCAGGCCCACAGCCAAACCGCCAGTCCCAGCAAGGCCATCCCGCCGAAGATCCAGCGCCAGCTCGCCACAGCCAGCACGGCCTGGCCAAAGCTGGGCGCGGCCATCGGCACGATCATGAAGATCACAGCCACGGTCGATTGCGCCCGGGCCATCCGATCCCCGGAGAATCGATCGCGAATAATCGCATTGGGCAGCACCGACAGACCCGCGCTGGTTACCGCCTGGAGCGCCCGCAGCACCAACATGGTGGTGAAGTCAGACACGAGCGCGCAGGCCAGTGAGAGCGCGACATAGGCTGCCAGGCTTACAAACAGGACAGGGCGGCGTCCGAAACGATCCGCCAAAGCTCCCGGAAACAGGGCCCCTATGCCGGCGGCAATAAGATAGACCCCTACGATCAATTGCCGCTGGTTCGGATCGCGCACGCCGAGGTCCTCGGCCATGATACCCAGCGCCGGCAGCATGGAATCGATACACAAGGCCTGCAGCGCCATGATCATAGCCATCAGCGCGACAAATTCGCGCTCACCCAGGCGTGCGCCGGGGGCTGGAGGATTCACGGCAGGCATGGCAGTGCCATTGGCCTGTTCCGCCTGCGCTGGCCAGACTGAATTCGCATGGGTAAGGCACAGAGCATGGCCGATCCCGTCGACGAGACTGATCCTGACGATGCGCCTGGACTTGGGCTGCGCAAGATCATCCATGTCGACATGGATGCCTTTTACGCCAGTGTCGAACAGCGCGACGACCCTTCTCTCCGCGGCAAACCTGTCGCCGTGGGCGGCGACGGACCGCGCGGAGTGCTTACCACCTGCTCCTACGAAGCCCGCAAATTCGGCTGCCGATCAGCCATGCCGTCGATCACGGCCAAGCGGCTGTGTCCGCAGCTGATCTTCGTACGGCCCCGCTTTCCGGTCTATACGGCTGTCTCGCATCAGATCCGCGACATCTTCTGCGACTATACCCCGCTGGTTGAGCCGCTCTCGCTCGATGAGGCCTATCTGGACGTCACTGCCGATGTGAAAGGCATCGGCTCAGCCACCCGCATCGCCGAGCTGATCCGCGAGCGGATCAAGGCCGAAACCGGCCTGACCGCCAGCGCCGGGGTGTCCTACAACAAGTTTATCGCCAAGCTGGCGAGCGACCAGAACAAGCCCGACGGGATCTGCGTGGTCCGGCCCGGCGAAGGCGCGGCCTTCATTGCCGCCATGCCAATCCGGCGTTTCCACGGGATCGGCCCGCGCGGCGCCGAGAAGATGGAGCAGCTGGGGATCGAAACCGGGGCCGACCTTGCCGCCAAGGACATTCATTTTCTGCGCGAACATTTCGGCAGCCAGGCGGAACATCTCTATCGCGCCGCTCGGGGGATCGACCTGCGCCAGGTCAAGGCCGACCGAGCGCGCAAGTCGGTGGGGGCAGAACGCACCTTTGATCATGACATATCCTCCGGCGCGGCCCTGCGGGAACAACTGGAGCGGATTGTCGGCCTGTGCTGGGACCGGATCGAGCGCAGCAAGGCCCAGGGCCGGACCGTGACGCTGAAGCTGAAGCTCAAGGACTTCACCGGGCTGACGCGGGCCCGCTCGCTGACGCAGCCAGTGCAGGACAGGAACCAGTTTGCCGAAATCGGCCATGCGCTGCTGGAAGAACTTCTGCCCCTGCCCCAACCGGTCCGGCTGATGGGCCTGACCCTGTCGCAATTGGTCGAAGACGAGCCGGAAAACCCGGCCCCGGCCCGGTCAGTCAGCCAGCTTTCGCTGTTCTGACCCATTCCGCAAGGTGCCGCTGCAATTGCTGCGCCAGGTTGTCTGGCAAGTCATCCAGCGCAAAAAATTGCGCCGCCACAATCTCTCGCCCGTCGCCATGTGGCACGCCGCGGGCGCGGCCGGTGATGATGTGGACGCGGTTCGTGGTGCCGGCCAGCGGCTCTTCAATCACTGCAATCTCACGCGGGTCTTCCAGCGCGCAGGCGGTTTCCTCGGCCAGTTCGCGCAAGGCGGCCTGCAAGGGTGCTTCACCTTTGGCGATCCCGCCCCCGGGCAGCAGCCAGCGCCCGCTGCCATAGGAATGCCGCACCAGCAGCACGCGCCCTTCACCATCAAAGGCCAGCACCCGGCAACCCAGCAGCAGCGGCTTCCTGATCCGCCACCAGACCAGCCGCACCCGGTGCGCCTGGATCAGCAGCACCCGGTGCAGCGGCCTGGGAATCAGGCGAAGCATGTTACCGGCTGGTGCGCGACCTTAAGCAAGCGGGCGACCGGCAAGTCGTGTTCACCGCGCAAGGCCGCCTGGAACAGTGCAACCTTGTCTGCTCCCCGGATCACGAAGATCACCTGATCCGAATCGAGCAGGGCGGGAATGGTCAGGCTGAGTCGGTCAAACGGTGCTTCGGGCGGCAACGGATCGGGCGTTAATCGCCGCAGGGTGAGCGGATCGTCTGCTTGGGGATCGGTATTGGGGAACAGGCTGGCGATATGCCCATCGCCGCCCATGCCCAACCAGGCGACCGCGAAGTGCGGCGGCTTCGCCTCCTCTGTCAGGGCAATAACCTGTGCTCCCGCCGGCTCCAGCAGCGCGCGGATCCGGCCGACATTGCTGGCAGGATGGTCCTCGGGAACGATTCGGTCATCACCGGGCCAAACCGCAATCCGGCTCCAGTCGAGCGACCGCTGGGCCAGTTCGGCCAGGATCGGGAACGGTGTCGAGCCGCCCGGCACGGTAATCGCGATAGTGCCGTCGGTGGCGGCGAGCGTGGCGGAGAGGTGTTCGAACAGCCAGTCGGCGATCTGGCCATCCGTGGCGGCGGGGACAATGTGCGGCGAAGTCATGGTTTCGCGCATAGCATCGCCAGTTTTCCGGGCGAGCGATAATTCACCGGTTACGGTTTGCCGCCGCCTTAACGCGCGCCGATCACACTGGTCGCAATGCCCAGGGCGATCAGCAGCAAGACGATACCCAGGCCCCGACGCGCCGCTGCCAGCCAGGACTCGTGCGCCATCCCGGGATTTGCCCAGCCCGTGGCAACAACCACAGCGGCCCCGACTGCGCCACCCAGTGCCGTCGGCCAGGGGGCACTGGTCAGCGCGGTGAGGGCAAAGATCAGAAATCGGGCAGCATCGCTCAACTGCGCGGCAAAGATAACAATCGCAAAGGCGCCAAGCGAATGGGTGGGTTCAGCAGGCGCAGCCCGGCGCTTTAGTACCAGCAGCTCCAGCGCGGCCATTCCCAGCGCCAGGGCGACCAGGAAGCGGCGGGCGTTGCTGCCGAGCAAATCGGCAACCTGCGCGCCGCCCCAGGCGGCCAGCGTGGCGGCGACGCAGCCGCTGCCGATGGCAACCAGCAACAGCCCCGGCCGCGCGCCCTGGCGCTGCGACAGCTGCGCAACCAGCACCTGATCCCGCGCACCGATCCCGGCCAGCAGGGTGGCAATCAAGGCAAAGAGCAATCCGGCCATGGCGCGACCATAGCAAGCTGCAGCCCGAAGGCCATGCTTGATCAACGCTTTGAGAGAGAAGGTTCTGGAGCGGGCGAAGGGATTCGAACCCTCGACCCCAACCTTGGCAAGGTTGTGCTCTACCCCTGAGCTACGCCCGCTCTGAACGTCCAAAGCCCGCTTGCCGGTTCGGCAGGGGCCGGGGAGAGGCGCGCGGTTAGCATCGGCCTTCTCCCTTGCCAAGGAGAAAATGCGCAGAATGTGAAACAGGCGCTTTGTGACTTCACAAATGGCCCCGAAAGCCCACATTGGGGGCCAATCAAAAATCCAGTTGGAGTTGTCCCTTGGCAAGCATTGGCCTGAGCCTCGACGAACAGAAGGCGGTCGACCGGTTCCGCAAGGACGTGGTCGAACCGTCGATGAGCAGTCTCGTCATCCTCGATTTCTGGGCCGAATGGTGCGGGCCGTGCAAGGCGCTGACCCCGGTGCTGGAGAAGGTTGCGGCCGAATATGCCGACAAGGGCGTGATCCTGGCCAAGGTCAACGTGGATGAGGAACAGTTCATTGCCGGGCAGTTCCAGGTCCGCTCGATCCCCACGGTCTATGCCATGTTTCAGGGCCAGCCGGTGGCCGACCTTACCAACGCCCGCAGCGAATCGCAGCTGAAGGGCATCCTTGACCAATTGCTGGCGAAGCTGCCGGTCCAGCCGGGCGGCGCTGCGCCGGCCCAGGACATCAGCCCACTGCTGGCAATGGGTGAGGACGCCCTGACTAGCGGCGATGCGGAACGCGCCGCCAGCATCTTTATGCAGATCACCGAACTGGCGCCCGACAGTGCTGCTGCCCAGGGTGGCCTGCTGCGCGCCTTAGTTGCCGCCGGACACCTTGCCGAGGCAGAGGCCGTGCTGGCCGAACTGCCCGAAGCGCTTGCCAAGGACACGGATATTGCCCGTGCCCGCGCCGCGCTTGACCTGGCCAAGGACCGCCCCGCGGATAACGAACTCGCCGCGCTGCACAGTGCGGCAACGCCGGATAATCCGGAAGGCCAGCTGGCCTATGCCACGGCTGCCTTTGCTGCCGGGGAACGCGATAGCGCGGCAGAGACTTTACTCGCCATGATCGCCGCTGACCGCGAATGGAACGAAGGAGCTGCCAGGGCCAAGCTGTTGCAGATCTTTGAGGCTGTCGGTCTGGAAGACCCGTGGGTTGCCGCAACGCGCCGCAAACTCTCGCTCGTTCTGTTCGGCTGAGGCGATGCGCCTGTCGATCTTTCCGCTGACCGGCGCCCTGCTTTACCCGGGGCTACAATTGCCGCTGCACATTTTCGAGCCGCGCTACCGGGCGATGGTGACCGACGCGTTGGCCCGTGATCGCCGGATCGGCATGATCCAGCCGCAGCGGCCCGAGGATGGCGCGCCGCTGTTCACCGTTGGCTGCGTGGGCAAGATCGCCGATGTTGAGGCCCTGGAAGACGGCTGCTTCAATTTGGTGCTGCAGGGCGAGTCACGCTTTCGCCTGCTGCGCGAGCTGGAGGTGATCACCCCGTTCCGCCAGATCGAAGCCGAACTGCTGGAAGATCCGCCGCACCAGGCGCTGTCATCGGTCGAACGCGCAGGCTTCGAGCGTGAGGCCCGGCGCTTTGCCGAGGCGCAGGGTTACCGGGTTGACTGGGATGCCGTAACCACGCTGGATGATAGCTCGCTGATCGACGGCGTGAGCCAGATCGCGCCATTCGACGTGGCGGCCAAACAGGCCTTGCTGGAGGCTCCGAACCTGGCCGCGCGCTGCGAACTGCTGGTCCAGCTGATGCAGTTCTTCGGCCGCCGCGATAGCGATGAAGGGCGGGTTACCCTGCAATAGGCCTGGTCAGGCCAGCGTAGCCCGCAACCCGTCGATCACATATTGCGCCGCCAGGGCGGCCAGCAGCACGCCCAGCAGGCGGGTGATGACCGCTTCGACCCGCGAACCGAGCAGCTTCATCAGCGGCCCGGCAGCAACCAGTGCCAGCAGGGTCAGCACCATGACGGCTCCCAAGGCGCCCAGCACGACCAGCGTTTCCTGCGTGCCCTTGGCGCGCGCGGTGAGCAGCATGACCGTGGCGATCGAGCCGGGTCCGGCGATCATCGGCATAGCCATCGGGAAGACTGAGACATCCTCGATCTCGGGCGTGGCCTTGACCTTTTCGGCACGCTCTTCACGCCGCTGGGTGCGCTTTTCGAACACCATGTCGAGCGCGATCAGGAACAGCATGATCCCCCCGGCGATCCGGAAGGAATCCAGCTCGATATGCAGGGCTCCCAGCAGATCCTCGCCGAATACGGCAAAGACCAGCAGAATGATCGTGGCGATAAAGCAGGCTCGCAGCGCCATGGTCCGCGCCTGGAGGTGACTGGCTCCGGCGGTGAGGCCGGCATAGATCGGCGCGCAGCCGGGCGGGTCAATCACCACGAACAGGGCAATGAAAGCAGATAGGAACAGTTCAAGCATGGTTTAACGATCCGGTCCGCTCGATTCGGTGAAGGCTTCGCGCCAGTCGCCGTTCTTCCAGAGAGACACCGCAATCCGCCGCGTACCATCAGGCATGACCGTGGTGGTCCAGCGCAGGGTGTTATCGGCTGCCGAGCCAGAGGCGATGTCTGCCCCGCTGGTCCCGGCGAAATGCCCGGTAACAGTCAGCAGCTCATCGCGTTTCGGACAGTCGGCAACGCTGGCTACAACCATTTCCGGCGCGGGCTCGGCCGGTTTCGCTGCCAGGCTCATGTCCGCAGTCCATTTGTAAGCGCCGTTGCGCTGGCGCTGCCAGACGGTTGCGAATGTACCGCTGGCGTTGGGGCTTTGCCAACTGCCACGGGTCACGGCGTAAGAGCCATCGCAGCTCGACCAGACGGCGTGCGGCTGCCACTTGACCGCCACGACGGGTTCCGGGCGCCCCTTCAACCAGTCTGCGGCCTTAACCCGCTGCGGCACGAACATTTCCGCCCCCTCTGCCGCCGTCGCACGAAAAGCGGCCCACTGGCCCTTTTCCAGAGCAAGCCGGGCGAAGGCGGATTCCGCCACAATCACATCGCCGGGGTTGGCAACCGGCTTCAGCGCCATGCCATAACGCGGCAGGCGCGGACCCGACGCGCAAGCGGCCAGCGCCAGCGACACGGTTGCGGCAATCAGGAAACGCTTCATGGCCGGCAGCCTAGAGCGCATCGTCCTCCAGCGCCACCCCCGCATTGCGGTGCGCGGCGACCAAAGTGTTGCGCAGCAGGACGGCAATCGTCATCGGCCCGACCCCGCCGGGAACTGGGGTAATGGCACCAGCAACAGCACTGGCCCCGGCATAATCGACATCACCGATCAGCCGCGTCTTGCCTTCTGAGCCATTTGCATCGGGCGCAGGGACGCGGTTGATGCCAACGTCGATCACGGTTGCGCCGGGCTTGAGCCAATCGGCCTTGACCATTTCCGGACGGCCGACAGCGGCCACGACGATATCGGCCCGGCGGACCACATCCGGCAGATTCTGCGTGCGGCTGTGGGCGATGGTCACGGTGCAGCTTTCCGCCAGCAGCAACTGTGCCATCGGCTTGCCGACCAGGATTGATCGCCCGATCACCACGGCATCCTTGCCCGAAAGGTCGCCAAGCTGGTCCTTGAGCAGCATCAGGCAGCCCAGCGGAGTGCATGGCACCAGACCGGGCAACCCCAGCGCCAGGCGGCCGGTGCTGGTGGGGGTCAGGCCATCGACATCCTTGCCGGGGCTGATCCGTTCCACCACGGCCTGCTCGTCAAGGTGCCCCGGCAGCGGCAGCTGGACCAGGATCCCGTCCACCGCCGGATCGGCATTGAGCCGTTCGACCAGCGCAATCAGATCTACCTGGGTGGTATCGGCCGGCAGCTTGTGTTCGAAGCTGGCCATGCCGGCCTCGACCGTCTGCTTGCCCTTGTTGCGGACGTAAACCTGGCTGGCTGGGTCATCTCCGACCAGCACGACCGCGAGACCAGCCTTGCGTCCGGCCCTGATTTCAAATGCAGCGGCAGCAACACCCACACGCTCGCGCAGAGCGGCGGCAAAGGCCTTGCCATCGATTACCCGGGCCTGGCTCATCCGACTTGCCGCCCGACATAGGAGAGAATGATAATCGCCACCTGGATCAGCAGCAGCAGCACGATCGGCGAAAAATCGATGCCGCCGGTGTGCGGCAGGCGGCGCTTGATCGGGGCAAGGATCGGATCGAGGATCGCATTGAGCGCGGTCCACAGCGCCGAAACAAGCTGGTTGTGATAATTCACCACGTTGAAGCTGATCAGCAGCCCCAGAATGAACTGCACGATCACCGCCGTGGTGATCACATTTGCCAGCAGCACCAGGATCGGGATGAGCACTTCGTTGATCATCGGTTTGGTCCTTGGGAGGGAAAGGGGCCTTAGCGGCGGATCAGGGTGCCTGCCCCGCGCGCGGTGAACACTTCGATCAGCATGGCGTGCGGCACCCGCCCATCCAGCACGACGGCTGCCTCGCACCCGGCCTCAACCGCGTGGATGCAGGTTTCCAGCTTGGGGATCATCCCGCCGCTGATCGTGCCATCATCCTGCAACTGGTTGATGTCCGCCGGGGTCAGGTCGGTCAGCAGCTTGCCCTGCTTGTCGAGCACCCCGGCAACATCCGTTAGCAGGAACAGCCGCGCCGCGCCCAACGCGGCGGCAATGGCCCCAGCCATGGTATCGGCATTGATATTATAGGTCTCGCCATCGGCGCCCGGGGCAATCGGCGCGATCACCGGGATCATGCCGGCAGCGCTAGCGGTTTCGATCAGCGTTACGTCAACCGAGGTCGGCTCACCCACAAAGCCCAGGTCAATCGCCTGTTCGATGTTGCTTTCCGGGTCCTTCGTGGTCCGTTCAACCTTGGTTGCGGTAACCAGCCCGCCGTCCTTGCCGGAAATGCCCAGCGCCTTGCCGCCAGCGCCGGCGATCCAGCCGACCAGTTCCTTGTTGATCGCGCCGGACAGGACCATTTCGGCCACTTCGGCGGTGGCCTTGTCGGTCACTCGCAGGCCATCGATGAACTTGCTTTCCACGCCCAGTTTCTTGAGCATCGCGCCGATCTGCGGGCCGCCCCCGTGGACCACCACCGGATTGATCCCGACGGCCTTCAGCAGCACCACGTCTTCCGCAAAGTCCCGCGCCAGTTCGGGGTCGCCCATGGCATGGCCGCCGTACTTCACCACGAACGTGCGCCCGGCATAGCGCTGCAGATAGGGCAATGCCTCAACCAGCGTTTCGGCCTTGGCGAGCATCAGCGGATCGTGGGACTGGGTCATCCCCGCGCCTTTAGCCCGCTTCTCGCGGATTTGAAGCGTTTTGTCACGCTGCGCGGCCGATCCTAGGCACGATCAAGCCAGCGCCCCAGCTTCACGAAGACCACGATCAGCGGCGGAACCATGATCGTCGAAAGCACCAGCTTGGAAATGATCTGGCCTTCCATGATCTGCCCCAGCGGCATGTCCTGGCCATAGAAGCTGATCGTGATGAACAGGATCGTATCGACAATCTGCGACAGGATGCTGGCGATCCACGCGCGCAATACCAACGCCTTGCCTTGCCCGCCGGCAATCCGGCTGAACAAGTAGACGTTGAGCGTTTGCGAGGTGCCGTATGAAATCAGCCCGGCAAACTGCATCCGCACGCCCTGGCCCAGCAGTTTGGCGAAGGCTTCCTGATCGCCCCAGAACGGCGCGGGCGGCACCAGGCGGATCACCACCGTCAGCATCACCATCGACACGATCAGCGGGACGAAGCCATAGCGAACCAGCTGGTTGGCGCGGTCCTGCCCGAACAATTCGGCCACCGCGCTGGAGATAATCACCAGGAACAGGAAAGCGAAAATTCCGCTCTCCACCGCAAGGTCACCCAGCAAAGGCCAGCTGCCGAGCGAGGCAAGCTTGACCCCCATTACTCCGGCGAGCACGCAAAGCCCCCCGTAAAGCAGCGAAAAGGCGAAGAGCGAGCGCGGGATCGTGACAGTCTGCATCGACAGCGACTTAGCGATCTTCGCACGCTTGTGGAAGGCCCGGTAAATACGGCTATGCGCAGCGCCCCGGCCTCGTTACCTAACGCGCGAAATTACCGCGGGGAGCGCCATTGCCATGCTGATCGTCAACAGCCTGATCGGGATCGTCCTGATTCTGGCCATCGCCTGGCTGATATCATCGAATCGCAAGGCGATCCGGCTGCGCGTGGTCGGTGCGGCTTTTGCGTTGCAGGCGGGTCTAGCCGCGCTGGTGCTTTACGTGCCGTTCGGCAAGCACATGCTGAAAGGCGCGGCTGACGGGGTCAGCGCCTTGCTGGGCTATGCCCATGCCGGGGTTGAGTTCCTGTTCGGCCCGCTGGCCAAGCCGGAAATCGGCGGGAACAGCTTTGCCATCGCCGCCCTGCCGGTGATCATCTTCTTCGCGGCGCTGATCTCGATCCTCTATTACCTTGGCATGATGCAACTGGTGATCAAGTGGATCGGCGGCGGGCTGGAAAAGATCACAGGCATCTCGAAGGTCGAGAGCCTTGGCGCGGCGAGCAACATCTTCGTCGGCCAGTCCGAAAGCCCGCTGGTGGTCCGCCCCTATCTCGCCACGCTGGCCCCCAGCCAACTGTTCTGTCTGATGACCGTCGGCATGGCCGGGGTCGCCGGCACGATCCTGGCTGCCTATGCCAGCATGGGCATCCGGATCGACTACCTGGTTGCTGCGGCCTTCATGTCGGCACCCGGCGGGATCCTGATGGCGAAGATGATCATGCCCGATCCCACCGACGGCAAGATCATTGAGCCCGATGACGTCAAGGTCGCCGGGCTGGAAGATGAGCCCCCGGCCAATATCATCATGGCCGCATCGCAGGGCGCCCAGACGGGGGTGAAGCTGGCTGTCGCAGTTGGCGCCATGGTCTTGGCCTTTGTCGCGCTGGTGGCGCTGGCCAACGGCATCCTGGGCGCCATCGGCGGCTGGTTGGGCCGTCCGGACCTCTCGTTCCAGATGATCCTTGGCTATGTCTTTGCCCCGGTCTTCTGGCTGCTGGCTGGCCCGGATTGGACGCAGGCCCTGCACGCCGGCGGCTTTTTCGGCACCAAAGTGGTGCTGAACGAATTCGTCGCCTTCATCGATCTGGGGCAAATGCAGGGACTGTCCGAGCGGACCGTTGCCGTTGTCACCTTCGCGCTCTGCGGGTTCGCCAACTTCAGCTCGATCGCCATCCAAATGGCGGTTACCGGCAGCCTTGCGCCTGAACAGCGTCCGGTCATTGCCCGGCTTGGCTTCAAGGCGCTGATTGCAGGCAGCCTGTCGAACCTGATGAGCGCAGCCCTGGCCGGCCTGTTCCTTAGCCTGTAACTGCTCGAGAGCCGAGGTAAACCAGGGGTTTCTGCGAATAGCTTGAAGCTTGGCGGCGCGGCAGGCAGTAGGCCATGCCTGCACTTGCCCTGTCCGCTGCCGCCCTGTTCACGCTGTGCGCGGCCGGACCGCGTGAAACCTGCGTCGTCGATGGCGACACCTTCTGGCTTGCCGGTGAGAAGATCCGGCTTGCAGACATCAACGCCCCTGAAACCGCTCAGGCGCAATGCTCGGCCGAACGCATCCGGGGCGAGGCCGCCAAGTTAAGGCTGCTCGAGTTGCTTAACGAAGGACCAGTCGATTTGGTGGGCGGTCCGCGCAGCCGTGATCGCTATGGACGGCGGCTAGCCATAGCCATCCGCGAAGGGGAAAGCCTGGGCGCGCGCCTTGTCAGCGAAGGCCTGGCCGAGCCTTGGCGGGGGCGGCGTTCAAGCTGGTGCTGATGCAAGCCCGGCACAAATCAGCGGAGGCCTGATCAACAACTATCTGGCTGGCCGGACGGTATCCGGTTTGGTTGTTCGACAAATCGCCGATTAAATCCCGGCCCACCACTGGTAGCCGCGGTTGTCTTCCCAGAACCCGCCCTTGCCGCCGTAAAGCCCGGCCAGGCTTTCGCGCAGCTCGATCCGCATGATGTACTTCGCATGCTTGTAGCCAAGCTGGCGTTCGGTGCGCAAACGGATGGGGGCACCATGCGGTTCGGTAAGGGGGGCATCGTTCATCCGCCAGGCCAGGATGGTCTGCGGATGAAAGGCTTCAAGCAGATCGATCGATTCGTAGTACGGCTTACCCTCCAGCTTGTCCGCACAGTGGAACACGACATAGCGCGCGCCGGGCATCAGCCCGGCCGAGCTGAGGATGGCGCCCAGTTGCGGCCCCTGCCACTTGCCAATTGCACTCCACCCCTCAACGCAATCGTGGCGGGTGATCTGGGTCCGCTGCGGCATCGCCTTAAGCGCGGTGAGCGGCAGCGAAAGCGGGCGATGGACCAGCCCATCAACCGTCAGCGCCCACTGCGCGAAGCCATTGGCCAACATTCCGCGATAGGCCGGATCGGCAACGCCCAGGCTGCCGTTGGCCTTGAACACGGGCGACATATCCGCCTCGGCAAACTCGCGCGCCAGGCTGTCACCAATGATCGCGCGCTGCGTCAGTTCGTGGAGACGGCCAACGCCAGCCAGGCCATCCTTAAAGGGCTGACTATCGTTCAGCGCATCACAGCCAGACAGGAGCAGGCCACTCGCGCCGGCGGCCCCGAATTGCAGAGCCTTGCGTCGGGTGATGATCATTGGCCGGCCTCCTTGTCCTTGGGCAGCCGATACCACCCGGTCAACATCGAGCGGACTTCATTAATCGGCCCTGCCAGCACGACCATCACCATGTGGACCAGGAAGAACAGCACCAGTCCCATGGCGGCAATGAAGTGGATCGAGCGCGCCGTCTGCCGACCGCCGAACAGATCGACCAGCCACGGCCAGGCGCTATCCAGCGCGGGTGACATAGCCAACCCGGTCAGGATCATGGCGGGCAGCAGCACAAACAGGACCCCGCCATAGGCCAGCTTCTGCAAGACGTTGTAATTGAGCGCCTCGGCCCCGGTCGGGAAGCGCAACTTCGCGTGTTCGACGATGTCGTCCAGGATATGCCGAGGGCTCCATTCCGCGCGGGTGATGTGCAGCCGCCGCGCGATATGGCCGCGCAGCAATCCCCACACGAGGTAGCCAGCAAAGGCCAGCACCAGCAGCCAGGCAAAGGCAAAGTGCCACAACCGCGCATCGGCCAGGCTGTAGTGCGAAGGGATTGTCATCCATCCGGGAAACGCCGTGTCCTCCAGCGCGGCCAGCACCAGCCAGGCGGAATCATGTTCGGAACCGTAATGCCCCCAGTACAGCCGGGGATGGGCATTGAGGATCATCAGCCCGCTCATCAGCATGACCAGGATGCTGATTGCATTGGTCCAATGCCACAGCCGCGTTGCCAGCGCATGGCGCCGCACCAGCTCCCCACCTTGCGGCTCGACACTGGTTTGAGGCTGATTGGCACTGTCCACGGGCGACCCTTCCCTACGTAGTTTTGCAAAGATACAGCGATTTCCGATAAATACCAGCCTTAGCTTGCCACTCTCGCCCTGCTGCCATACCCGGCAAGCCAAGGGAGAGAATTTCGTGCCGCCAGGCCAGTATCGCCATCATCCTGTCATGCCATTCCTGGTCGCCGCCAGCGGGATCGCGCTATTCAGCGTGATGGACGCGGTGATGAAGACGGCAAGCCTGGCGGTGGGGGCCTATAACGCCATGCTGTTTCGTTCGGCCTTTGGCGTGTTGTTCATGCTGCCGCTGTGGCGCCTGAGCGGCGGACGCTGGCCGCAAGGCCCAGCGCTGCGGCTTCACGCCCTGCGCGGGGCAATCAGTGCGGGCCTGGCCACCAGCTTCTTCTGGGGCCTGATCCGATTACCGCTGGCAGAGGCGATTGCCCTGTCCTTCATCGCTCCGCTGATCGCGCTGTACCTTGCCGCGGCCATGCTGGGAGAGAAGATCAGCCGCAATGCTGTGATCGCATCGCTGCTGGGCTTTGCCGGGGTGCTGGTGATCGGCGCGGGGCGGCTGGGGCGCGAGGCGCTGAGCGAGGACGCCATGTGGGGTATCGCGGCGGTCCTGCTGTCCGCCGTGCTCTATGCCTTCAACTTGATCTTCCAACGCCAGCAGGCTCAGCTGGCCAGCCCGCAGGAAGTGGCCCTGTTCCAGATGGGTTTTGCGGGATTGTTCCTGGTTCTGGCCGCGCCCTGGCTGGCCGTGCCCCCCAATCTTCCAACACTGGGCTGGATCGCGACCGGCGCCGCGCTGGCTGCAGTCTCGCTCATGCTGCTCAGCTGGGCCTATGGTCGGGCCGAAGCGCAGGTCCTGCTGCCGATCGAATACACCGCCTTTGTCTGGGCGGCCCTGTTTGGCTGGCTGTTCTTCGCCGAAGCCGTGACCCTTGAAACGATGGCCGGGGTGGCGCTGATTGTCATTGGCTGCTGGATCGCGGCGCGCAGGTCCGTGCCCAGCCATACCGAGCAGACCACACTTTAGTCCAGTCCAGCCGGGATTCCCGGCGCAGCCCCTTGACCTTCTGCCAAAACCCGCGCATCGGCGGCGCCGATATGGCTCGGCTGCACCCGCGAAAGGGGCGTGCGCGCAGACGGGCACCACCAACAGGAGTATTTGCGGGATGACCCAGGTCGGACAGGACACCCTCGGGACGCGCAGCACGCTGAGCGTCGGCGGCAAGGACTATGCCTATTATTCGCTCAAGAAGGCCGCGGCCAAGCTGGGCGATGTCAGCCCCCTGCCCTTCTCGATGAAGGTCCTGCTGGAAAACCTGCTGCGCTTCGAGGATGGCGGCTTCACCGTTTCGACCGATCACGTGAAAGCGGTGATCGACTGGCAAAAGAACCCCAAGGAATCGACCGAGGAAATCCAGTACCGCCCGGCTCGGGTGCTGCTGCAGGACTTCACCGGCGTGCCCTGCGTGGTTGACCTTGCGGCGATGCGCGATGCCATTGCCAAGCTTGGCGGCGATACCAGCAAGATCAACCCGCTGGTTCCCGTAAACCTGGTGATCGACCACTCGGTGATGGTTGACGAATTCGGCCACCCCAAGGCGTTCCAGGAAAACGTCGAGATCGAATACCACCGCAACATGGAACGCTATGACTTCCTCAAGTGGGGTTCCAAGTCGCTCAACAACTTTTACGCCGTGCCGCCGGGCACCGGCATCTGCCACCAGGTGAACCTGGAAAACATCGCCAAGACCGTCTGGACCAGCCAGGACCAGAACGGGGCGACCGTGGCCTATCCCGACACCTGCGTCGGCACCGACAGCCACACCACGATGATCAACGGCCTGGGCGTGCTGGGCTGGGGCGTTGGCGGGATCGAAGCCGAAGCCGCGATGCTCGGCCAGCCGGTTTCGATGCTGATCCCCGAAGTTGTCGGCTTCAAGCTCACCGGGTCCTTGCGCGAAGGCGTGACCGCGACCGACCTGGTGCTGACCTGCACCAACCTGCTGCGCAAGCACGGCGTGGTCGGCCGCTTTGTTGAATACTACGGCCCGGGCCTTGCCTCGCTTAGCCTGGCGGACCGCGCCACCCTTGCCAACATGGCACCGGAATATGGCGCAACCTGCGGCTTCTTCGGGATCGATGACAAGACGATCGATTACCTGCGCCTCACCGGCCGCGAAGAAAGCCAGATCGCGCTGGTCGAAGCCTATGCCAAGGAGCAGGGCTTCTGGATCGATCCGGCCGCCGCCGATCCGATCTTCTCTTCGACGTTGGAACTCGACATGGGCACCGTCGTCCCCAGCCTCGCCGGGCCGAAGCGCCCGCAGGACCGCGTCAACCTGGAAGACGTCGATGATGTCTTCGCCAAGGACATGGCCGAGACCTACAAGAAGGCCAACACCCGCGTACCGGTTGAGGGCAAGGACTTCGATATCGGCGATGGCGACGTGATGATCGCCGCGATCACCAGCTGCACCAACACCTCTAACCCGGGCGTGCTGGTTGCTGCCGGCCTTGTCGCCAAGAAGGCCGACGAGCTGGGCCTGAAGCCCAAGCCCTGGGTCAAGACCTCGCTCGCCCCCGGGTCGCAGGTCGTCACTGACTACCTGATCAAGGCCGGCCTCCAGTCGCACCTCGACAATATCGGCTTCAACCTGGTCGGCTATGGCTGCACCACCTGCATCGGCAACTCGGGCCCGCTGGCCGAACCGATCAGCAAGGCGATCAACGAGAACGGCCTGGTCGCCGCTGCGGTGATCTCGGGCAACCGCAACTTCGAAGGCCGCGTCAGCCCTGACGTGCGTGCCAACTTCCTTGCCAGCCCGCCGCTGGTCGTGGCCTATGCGCTCAAAGGCACGGTGATCGACGATTTCGTCACCACCCCGATTGGCAAGGGCAAGGATGGCCAGGACGTGTTCCTTAAGGACATCTGGCCGACCAACCTTGAAGTTGCCGAAACCATGGCGGCCTGCGTCACGCGCGAAATGTTCCAGGCCCGCTATGCCGACGTCTACAAGGGTGACGAGCATTGGCAGGCGATCAACGTCACGGGTTCGGAAACCTACTCATGGCGCGCCGGCAGCACCTATGTTGCCAACCCACCCTACTTCGAAGGCATGTCGATGACTCCGGCCCCGGTTCAGGACATCGTCGAAGCCAAGCCGCTGCTGATCCTGGGCGATTCGATCACGACCGACCACATCAGCCCGGCCGGCAACATCAAGGCCGACAGCCCGGCTGGCCAGTGGCTGATGGAGCACCAGGTCGCCAAGGCAGACTTCAACTCCTATGGCGCGCGCCGCGGCCACCACGACGTGATGATGCGCGGCACTTTCGCCAACATCCGCATCCGCAACGAAATGGTTGCCGGCACCGAAGGCGGGTTCAGCCGCTATGGCGACCAGGTCCTGCCGGTTTATGACGTGGCAATGAAGCACAAGGCCGATGGCACGCCGATGGTGGTTGTCGCCGGCAAGGAATATGGCACCGGTTCGTCGCGTGACTGGGCGGCCAAGGGCACCAACCTGCTGGGCGTCCGCGCGGTGATCGTCGAAAGCTTTGAGCGCATCCACCGCTCGAACCTGGTCGGTATGGGCGTGCTGCCGCTGCAGTTCAAGGATGGCGAAACCCGCGAGACCCTGGGTCTCGATGGCGATTGCACCTACACCATCACGGGCGTTGCCAGCCTCAAGCCGCGCCAGGACGTGGAAGTGGCTGTGACCCGCAAGGACGGCAGCCAGTTCACCTTCACCGCGCTTTGCCGCATCGATACCGCCAATGAGGTGGAATACTTCATGAACGGTGGCATCCTGCACTATGTGCTGCGCAAGCTGGCAGCCTGATCCATCGTTCGGCCGCTCGGTGAGCGGTCGGCAGGCAAACAGAAAGGGCGGCCGATTGGCCGCCCTTTCCTTATTTGGCACCTGAAGCAGTACCGGCTGGCGTGAGGCCTAGGAGGCCGCTTTCTTGCCGAGCCGGCGCCGCCCGACCAGCGTGGCAGCTGCAGCGCCAAACAGCAGCAGCATCGGCGGTCCGGGAACCTCGGTCCCTCCCGAACTTGTGGTGCTGGTCGACGTGATGTCGGTCCCGCTGCTTGACGATGAAGAACTGGTCGAGGTTGAGCTGGATGTCGACGAACTTGTCGAACTCGACGATGAGGACCCCGTTGAAGTCGAGGTGGCCCCACCGGTTGTCGAAGTCGAGGTCGAGGTCGCCCCGCCAGAAGTCGACGTTGAGGTCGAGGTTGAACTGGAGCTGGAGCTAGAACTGGAACTTGAGGTCGACGTTGAGGTCGAAGTCGAAGTCGAGGTCGAACCACCGCCCGTCGACGAGGTCGAACCGCCCGTTGATGTCGAACCACCGCCCGTCGAGGTGGTAGAACCGCCGGTCGAGGTCGAGCCACCGCCCGTCGAGGTGGTTGAACCGCCGGTCGAAGTCGAACCGCCGCCCGTCGACGAGGTCGAGCCACCAGTCGAGGTTGACCCGCCGCCGGTGGAGGTGGTGGAGCCGCCGGTCGAAGTTGACGCCCCGCCGGTCGAAGTTGAAGTCGCGCCGCCGCTCGTAGTCGAGGAACCACCGGTCGAGGTGAAGGTGCCGCCGGTGGACGTCACGCCGCCGGTCGTCGTGGTCGATACCGAAACGCTGCCCCCGCCGCTGCTACCCCCGCCGCCAAAGAACCCGCCAAAGAACCCGCCACCAAAGCCGAAGCCGCCCGAACCGCCGATAACCGTAACCTCACTGCCCCCACCCTGCGGGGAAGGCTGCGGCGGCATCGGCGGAAGCGGCATCTGCATGGGCACCATGGCCAGCATTTGCTGCTCAGGCTGGGCGCAGGGGACGGTCCGGCTGACAACGCGACGCGCCGTGTTCGGATCCTGCAGCTTGCAAGTCGCAGTCCGGATCACTCGGCGCTTCAACGCTTTAGGTTTTGTCCGGGCCACAGGCTTGGCCTTGGCATGCTTGACGTACTGGACCTGGCTGGCTGGAGCTTCAGCGATATGCACCGCTCCACCTCCAATCACCGCGCCCCCCGCCGCAAGCGCGGACAATTTCACAAGTGCCATCCGAACCGACATAAGCTCTGCTCTCTTTGCCTTTAGCAGGGACTGATCTGACCGCTGATGCAGTCAAGGTGCCCCTATAGGTCTAGAAACGCAGAGGAATCCTTAAGGGACAATCGCATTAACCCTGTTTCTGCCACACAAAGGCTGAATTCTCGGCAAGGCAGGGGCTGGAAGCGGGCGGCTGTCCCAAACTGAAACCAAATGGGGCGCAATTCCCTAACGGCGCCCGAGCATGGCCAGTACTATTTGCTTGGCGAATCGGCCGAATCGAACAGGCCACCCTGATTTCCGGTCGGCGCATTCAGGCCAAGGTGCTGCCAGCCGCGGGCATTAAGGCAGCGACCGCGCGCGGTCCGCGCAATCAGGCCAAGCTGGATCAGGTACGGCTCGATCACGTCTTCGATCGTGTCGCGCGGTTCGGACAGGCCGGCCGCCAGGGTTTCGACCCCAACCGGGCCGCCATTGTACAGCTCGGCAATCATGGTCAGGTACCGGCGGTCCATCGCATCAAGACCCAGGTTGTCGACTTCCAGCCGGGTCAGGGCGGAATCGGCTTGCCCCTGGGTGATTGCGGCATGGCCTTCGACATGGGCAAAATCGCGCACCCGGCGCAGCAGACGGCCCGCGATCCGCGGGGTGCCGCGCGAACGGCGGGCAATTTCGCGCGCGCCGGCCGGTTCGATATCGATGCCCAGCAGTCCGGCCCCGCGGGTAACCACACGCTCAAGCTCCTGCTCGGTGTAAAAGTTCAGGCGCACCGGAATGCCGAAGCGGTCGCGCAGCGGCGTGGTCAGCAGGCCGGCCCGGGTCGTGGCGCCAACCAGGGTAAACGGCGGCAGGTCAATCCGCACCGAACGGGCCGAGGGCCCCTCGCCGATGATCAGGTCCAGCGCGCGGTCTTCCATCGCCGGATAGAGTACTTCCTCCACCTGCGGGTTGAGGCGGTGGATCTCGTCGATGAACAGGACATCGCCCTCTTCCAGGTTGGTCAGCAGCGCGGCGAGATCGCCTGCTTTGGCTATGACCGGGCCGGAGGTGGCACGAAAGCCGACGCCCAGCTCCTTGGCCACGATCTGCGCCAGCGTGGTCTTGCCCAGGCCCGGCGGGCCGAAGAACAGCACATGGTCCATCGCCTCGCGCCGCTGGCGGGCGCTTTCGATGAACACCCGCAGGTTATCCTTGGCCGCCGCCTGGCCGACGAATTCGTCAAGCGACTTGGGCCGCAGCGCCGCGTCAGCGTCTTCGACCTGGCGGGTAGAGGAGAGGAGCGGGTTGTCGGTCATCCCGCCACCCGCTTCAGCGCGACGCGCACCAGATCATTCAGCCCGGCACCCTCGCCCAGTTCTTCCAGTGCGCGGGCGACGGCGTCGGTCGCGACATTGGGCTTGAAGCCCAGGTTCTGCAGCGCCGAGACAGCATCCTGGCTGGACGATCCACGCGGAGCGGCGGCGATGGCAGCTCCGGCTGCGGAAGGCAGGCCACCAGCCTTGTCCCTCAGCTCGTTGACGATCCGGCTGGCCAGCTTTGGCCCCACGCCCTGCGCGCGGGCGACCATGGCGGCATCGGCACTGGCACAGGCACGCTGGAGTTCATCAACCGTCAGCGCAGAAAGCACCGCCAGCGCCATCTTGCTGCCCACGCCCTGCACGCCGGTGAGCAGGCGGAACCATTCGCGTTCCCCCCCGCTGGCAAAGCCGATCAGGCGCATGTCGTTTTCAGAGACCTGCAGTTCGGTATGCACAGTCACCTTGTCACCGCGCACACCCAGCGCATCGAGCGTGCGCGCACTGCAATGCACCAGATAGCCCACGCCATTGACGTCGATCACGGCCCAATCAGGTCCGAAATCATCAAGCAGGCCAGAGAGGCGGGCGATCATGCACGCGGGTTAACCTGCCGCAGCGCGCTCGGCAAGCAAAAGGAACAAGTGGCGAACAGTTATGAACTAGAAGCGCGGCAAGGGGATATCTGCAGCGATCCGGCAGGCCAGCGCAGCGGCACCAACCTGGAACAGCACTTCGCGATCATCGATCCGCCCGGCAACGCGGATCAAGTCACCAAAGGTCAGAGGGCCGTCACGATCATAATAGCGCGCCGCCCGGGTCAGGCGGCTGACCTGGCTGGTGCTGAGATGCCCGCGCAGGAATTCTGCGGCGCAGCTCGACTGGTTTTCACTCAGCCCATAGCGCTGGAGGGCATCGGAGATCTGGTAACGGCTGGCGGTGCAGCCCGAGACAGCAAGGCCGGCCATTGCGGCCAGTGCAAGCAAGCGGTGAAAGGGCATGGGGTGGCTCCTGTCTGCTGCCAAAGCAGCACGTTGCACCCCCTGCATTAACCCCCGATGGCTAGCTCCGGTTCAAATGAGCGTGGGTTATTGCCACGGCCAGCGCATCGGCGGCATCGGCCCCGGCGGGGGTCACGCCCGGCAGCAGGACCTTGAGCATGGCCTGGACCTGGGCCTTTTCCGCCCCGCCCGTGCCGACCACCGCCTTCTTGACCAGCGTAGGCGCATATTCGGCAACCGACAGCCCGGCGCGAGCCAGCGCCAGCAGGCAGACCCCGCGCGCCTGGCCCAGCTTCAGCGTAGATTGCGCGTTCTTGTTGACGAAAACTTCCTCGACCGCACCCGTGTCCGGGCGGTGGCGCAGCAGCACGTCGGTCAGTTCCCGGTCCAGCACCACCAGCCGCTCGGCCAGCGGGGCCTTGGGATCGGTCTTTACCTGGCCATTGGCAATGTGGCTCAGCCGGTTGCCGCTCTTGGCGACGATCCCCCAGCCGGTGCAGCTGAGGGAGGGATCGAGGCCGATGATGATCAGCCCAACTGCTCCATGACCGCGTCCGGGATTTCGTAATTGCCCCAGACGGTCTGGACGTCGTCGTCGTCGTCAAGCACGTCGATCAGCTTGAGCAGGGTCGCGGCGTCTTCTGCGCTGACTTCGGTCTTGAGGCTGGGCTTCCAGGCTAGCTTCACGCCCTCGGCCTCGCCCAGCACCTTTTCCAGCTCGCGCGCCACGGGGTGGAGGTTTTCCACCGCCACCCAGATGGCGTGTGCATCGTCATCGCTTTCAACGTCGTCGGCGCCGGCTTCGAGTGCGGCTTCGAACACCTTGTCGGCATCGCCCGCGCTGCCCGGATATTCGATCAGGCCAAGCCGTTCGAACCCGTGGCTCACCGCGCCAGAAGCGCCGAGGTTGCCGCCATTCTTGGCAAAGGCGGTGCGCACGTTGGTGGCAGTACGGTTGCGGTTGTCGGTCAGCGCTTCAACAATCAGCGCGACGCCGCCCGGGCCATAGCCTTCATAGCGGATTTCTTCGTAGTTCTCGCCATCGCCGCGGCTGGCCTTGTCGATCGCCCGCTGGATATTGTCCTTGGGCATCGACTGCGCCTTAGCGGCATTGACCGCGGCGCGCAGGCGCGGGTTCATGTCCGGATCGGGCATGCCCATCTTGGCGGCAACGGTGATTTCGCGGCTCAGCTTGGAAAACTGGGCGGCGCGCTTCTTATCCTGCGCACCCTTGCGGTGCATGATATTCTTGAATTTGGAATGGCCTGCCATGGGGATATACCGTCAGCTAGGGATTGGAATTGAGCCGCCCCCTAGCCGACCGGCTCCGATCAGACAACCACGGCCGTGCCGGTGGCGCTAACCATCAGCATCGAGCCATTGGCGCCGAGCACTTCGTAATCGAGATCAACCCCGACCACGGCATTGCCGCCCATGCCGGCGGCGAACTGCTTCATTTCATCGAGCGCCTGCATCCGGGCGCGGGCCAGCACGTCCTCATAGGAACCCGAGCGCCCGCCAACGATGTCGCGGATGCTGGCGAACAGATCGCGGAACATGTTGGCGCCAACGATCACTTCGCCGGTAACCACACCAAGGTATTGCTGGACCGGACGGCCTTCGATCGTGGGGGTGGTGGTAACGATCATGCGGGGTGCTCCTTTTCCCGGTGCTGATGCACCAAAGATAGGAGCGGCTCCCCGCCAATCAAGCGCTTAGCCGAGGCCCAGCGCCGCCTTGTAGACATCAAGGATCGCTTCCATCTCGGCGCGATCATCGGGCTTCATCTTCCGCAGGCGGACGATCTGGCGCATGATCTTGGCATCATAGCCCACGGCCTTGGCTTCGGCGTAGACATCACGAATGTCGTCGGCGATGCCCTTCTTTTCCTCTTCCAGGCGTTCCACGCGTTCGATCAGCAGGCGCAGGCGGTCGTCGGTGGTTTCAGCCATGTGAAAGTAAGCTCCGGTAAAAGGTGAATCGGTTGACCGGCTCTTAGGGGGTGGGTGCGTTCTTCTTCAAGCTCTCGGCCATGGCTTCAAGCTGTTCGGGAGTCGCTTCCCTGTGGAAACGCGCTTTCCATGTCGCTGAGGACATGCCGTGGATTACCTCGCGGGCACCTTCCTTGTCATAGGGCGCACCGGCATCGCGGATCCAGTCGGCCAGGCAATTGCGGCAAAAGCCGGCCAGAACCATCAGCTCGATATTCTGTGCGTCATGACGGTGGCGCAGGTGGCGCACCAATCGCCGGAAAGCGGTGGCGGCAACGGCATCATCCAGCGCCTCAAGGGGATCTGCGGGGTTCGCATTCGTATTTTCAGAACAGCTCATGGGCATACCCTTGGGTTTTCATCGCCACTTTGCCATAGGGGCGGCGATAAGAAGAAGGAATTTTACGTGGCAAAATTCGATCCGCGTGGGCGCAAGATCAAGATCCTCGCAACGCTGGGGCCGGCCAGCCGCAGCCCCGAAATGATCGAAAAGCTGGTGCGCGCTGGCGCCGATGCCTTCCGCGTCAACATGAGCCACGGCGATCATGAAACTCACGCCCAGACCATCGCCGCAATCCGCGCGGTCGAAAAGGAAATCGGGCGCCCGATCGCCGTGCTGTGCGACCTGCAAGGCCCCAAGCTACGCGTTGGCCAATTCAAGGACGGCAAGGCGGTTATCCGCCATTCGGGCCACTTCACGCTCGACCGCAATCCCGAGCTGGGTGACGAAAGCCGCGTCTATCTGCCCCATCCGGAGCTGTTCGGCGTCCTCCAGAAGGGCCAGCGGCTGCTAATCGATGACGGCAAATTGCGGCTCAAGGTGATCGAAGCCAGCCTCGACGCAATCCTCTGCTCGGCCGAAGTCGGGGGTGTCATCATGGACCGCAAGGGCGTCAACGTGCCCGACGCTGTCGTGCCGGTGCCAGCCCTGACGGAGAAGGACCGCCGCGACCTGGCCTTCGCGCTCGAACAAGGGGCAGACTGGATCGCGCTGTCCTTTGTCCAGCGTCCGGAGGACGTCGCCGAGGCGCGCAAGCTGATCGGTGGCACCCAGACTGCGTTGATGGCCAAGATTGAAAAGCCCGCCGCAATCAGTCGGCTCGATGAAATCATCGAACTGGCCGACGGGATCATGGTTGCCCGCGGTGACCTGGGGGTTGAGCTGAACCCCGAAGAAGTGCCGCCGCTGCAGAAGCGCATCGTCGCGGCCACCCGCCGTTCGGGCAAGCCGGTGGTCGTCGCTACGCAGATGCTGGAATCGATGATCGAAAGCCCGGCCCCGACCCGCGCCGAAGTGTCCGATGTGGCCAATGCGGTTTACGACGGAGCCGACGCGGTCATGCTTTCGGCCGAAACCGCCAGCGGTGCCTGGCCGGTTGAAGCTGTGACGATCATGGACCGCATCGCCGGACAGGTAGAGCGCGACCCGGGCTATCGCCAGCAGGTCAGCTTTGCCGACGTAATGCCTGACCGCACCACGGCCGATGCGCTGGCCCATTCCTGCGCCTCGATTGCGGAATCGTTGCCGATTGCGGGCGTGATCGTGTTCACCGGATCGGGCAGCACCGCCCGCCGCGTGGCGCGCGAACGCCCCGCCGCCCCGATGCTGGTGCTGACCCCTTCACAGAAGATCGCCCGCAAGCTGGCGCTGCTGTGGGGCGCCCATGCCGTCACCACCAAGGACATTGGTAGCTTTGAAGAGATGATCGGCAAGGGCAAGCGGATGGCGCTGCGCCATGGCTTCGGCACCGCCGGATCAAAGCTGATCACCCTGGCCGGGGTGCCCTTTGGCACGCCTGGTTCGACCAACCTGCTCCATGTCGTTACCCTGCAGGGCGACGAACTGGATCGCCACAAGGGCTAATCAAACCAAGGGCTAATCAAACAGCGCCTTGAGGTCCTTCTTGAGGATCTTGCCATTGGCGTTGCGCGGCAGCGTTTCGGGATGGAACAGGATCCGCACCGGGACCTTGAAGGCTGCCAGGCGTTCGCGGACCCAGGCCTGCAGTTCGGCTTCGCTGGCGGACTGGCCCGGCGTCAGGTGGACGACGGCGGCCGGCTCCTCGCCCAGGGTGCGGTGCGGAATACCAACCACGGCGGCATCCATCACCGCCGGGTGATCGTAAAGCACGTTCTCGACCTCGGATGAGTAGATGTTCTCGCCGCCGCGGATCACGATGTCCTTGGCCCGGTCTGCGATGTAGCAGAAACCCTCCTCGTCGAGCCAGGCAAGGTCCCCGGTGCGCACCCAGCCATCGATGAAGGTCGCAGCAGAGGTTTCCGGGTTGTTCCAGTATCCCTTCACGATCATTGGGCCTGAAGCATAGAGTTCGCCAATCTGGCCGGGTGGCAGGTCCTGGCCGTCCTCGCCCAGCACCTTGAGCCTGGCAACGGCAACCGGCGGGCCGCAGCTGGTCGGGCGATTGAGATAGTCTTCAGCCGAAAGCCCGGTAACGGTTGCGGTCGTCTCGGTCATGCCCCAGCCATTGCCAGGCAAGGCGCCAAACACTTCGCGGATCTTGCGCACCAGATCCGGCGCCGAGGGCGCGCCGCCATAGGCAATCGCCTCGATCGAGGACAGGTCATACTTTTCACGCGCCGGGTGTTCGATCAATTGCCAGGCGATGGTCGGCACCCCGCCAGTCGAATTGACCTTTTCGCGCTCGATGATCTGGAAGGCCTTTTCCGGTTCCCACTTGTACATGAAGATCATCGTGTGGCCCGCGGCGATCGCCCCCATCATCGTTGCCGAACAGGCGGTGGCGTGGAACAGCGGAATGACTGTCAGCACCACCTTGCGCGCCGGATCCGGCAGAGGCTCGCCCCGCCGCAGCACTTGCCGCGCCGCGCCATAGGCACTGGAAAGTATATTGGTGACGAAATTGCGGTGCGTGCCCAGCGCACCCTTGGGGTTGCCGGTTGTGCCAGAGGTGTAAAGGATCGTCGCATCATCATCGGGCGCGATTGCCACGGCAGGAAGGTCCTGATCGGGCAGCTTGCCCCAGGCCGATGAGGGACCGATCACGCTTTCCAGCGCAGTAACCCCGGCCGGGACGGGATCGCGCCGCGAAACGATCACCTGCGCAAGGTCGGCCAGTTCGGCCCGGTGCGGGGCAATCCGGTCAAGCCGCTCACCATCGCAGACCAGCACCTTGGCGCCAGAATGGGCAAGGCCATAGGCCAGCTCCGGACCGGTCCACCAGGCATTAAGCGGCACGCAGATCGCACCGATGGTAACGGCCGCGAAGAACACTACCGGCCATTCGGGCAGGTTGCGCATGGCCAGGGCCACCCGGTCACCCTTCGTTACGCCCAGCGATTGCAAATGTCGGCCAAGAGCAGCAACCGCGCGGAACCAGGCGCCGTAGGAGACACGCTCATCCTCGTAGATCAGGAAGGTCGCATTGCCATGGCTGCGGCCCACGCGGGCCAGGGCGGCAAGGTTTTCGGGTGCGTTCTTCCAGACCCGCGTCGGCACGCCGCGAATGGGGATCGTTTCATATTCAAACTTGGCGCCGGGCGCACAGAGGATGGCTTCGCATTCGGCCAGGCTGCGTGCTGGCCAGCCGGCCGGAATCCATTCCTTGAAACTATCGCCGGAAATGTCGGGTGCTGCTTCGCTCATGATCCTCCACGGCGGTCGCTCTGCCACCTTGGAGGACAGGCTAGGTCAGCCGCGCGCGCCGAACAAGGCGGAACCGACGCGAATGTGGGTAGCACCCAGCATGATCGCGGTTTCGAAATCGTCGCTCATCCCCATCGAGCGTCCGGCCAGACCGTGATCGCGCGCCAACTTATCGAGCAGCGCGAAGAATGGCGCACCCTCGATCCCCACGGGCGGGACGCACATCAGCCCGATCACCGGGATCTGCGCCGCGCGGGCTTCGGCCAGCAGGGCCGGGAGATCAGCAATCGCGCAGCCGCCCTTCTGCTCTTCAGCCCCGATATTGACCTGAACAAAGCACGGCACCCGCCGACCAGTCTTGTCCATCGCCTTGCCCAGTGCGCCGACCAGCGAAGGGCGGTCAAGCGAGGGGATGCAATCGAACAGGGCCACCGCATCCTCGGCCTTGTTTGACTGGAGCTGGCCGACGAGGTGCAAGGCAATGTCGGGATTGCCCTCGCGCAGGGCGGGCCACTTTTCGGCAGCTTCCTGCACCCGGTTTTCCCCGAACACACGCTGACCCGCAGCGATCAGCGGCGCGATGCGTTCAGCCGGATGGGTCTTGCTGACAGCCACCAGCGTCACGTCCGCTGGCTTGCGACCGGCAATCTCTGCGGTGCGGGCAATGCGGGCGTGGATCTCGGCGAGCGCGGTGGCTGGATCAGTCATGGCGCGGTGCTATAGCGATGCCGTGCCGCAAATGAAGCCCTTGCCCGAAATCTGGTTGCTGAGCGACGCGCGCAACGATGCGGTGCTGGAACGCGCGCTCAGGCAGTTGCCGCGTGGCAGCGGCTTTGTGTTTCGCCATTACCATTTGCCAGACGATGAACGGCGCAGGCGCTGGCGGGCCCTGGCCAGGATCGCACGCGCACGCGGCATCCGCCTGGTCCTGTCTGGCAGCGCGGCGCAGGCGCGGCACTGGGGGGCAGACGGTTCCTATGGCGCGCACCGCGATGCGGCCCTGGCAACGGCCCATTCGCTGCGCGAATTGCGGCGGGCCGCCCGTGCCCAGGCCGTCTTGTTGTCTCCGGTTTTCCCAACCCGGTCGCATCCGGGGGGCAGGGTCCTTGGCCCGCTGCGCTTCCGCCTGCTCGCCGCGCGCTCACGCGTGCCGGTAATTGCGCTCGGCGGGATGAGCCAAGCCGCCAACCGGCGGCTGAAGTGGCCGCGCTGGGCCGCTATCGACGCCTTTTTGCGTTAAGGCGACTCGCCAGATTTCCATGGATTCTTGACGCGGAGTCACCGGCAGGCGCATTAAGGCCGCCGAACGAAGGGAAGTATCATGGCGACAGGGGCAGTCAACGCGGGAAGCCGCGGCGCGCAAGTTAACTGGCGCGCCACGCTGCGCCGTGCCGCGCGTCGGGCCTCAGAGATCGGTGGAGCGGGCCTGCTGCTGGGGGGAATGGTGTTCCTCGCGCTGGCGCTGATCAGCTATCACCAGACCGATCCTTCGGGCTCGACCGCCGCAGGTGGTCCGCCAGCCAACTGGATGGGAACACCGGGTGCCTGGGTGGCTGAACGTGCGCTGTTCCTGTTTGGGCCGATCTCGGTCCTGTTCCTGCCCCTGCTTTATGTTGGTGCCCGCAAGCTGTGGCGCCTGGTCGAGGAGGAGGATTCCGACTTGCCCCATGCCGACCATGCCTGGTGGAAGCCAATCGGCGTGCTGCTTTTTGCTATGGCCCTGTTGGGCACCGTCATGGCGCTGGTCTTTACCGGTCCGGGCGGATCGTTGCCTGCCGGGATGGGCGGGATCAGCGGCCTGCTGGGTGCCCGCGTGATTGAGGCTTTGGCCAGCCTCCTCCCGGAAAGTGGTCGTTTTTGGGCAATTCTCGCCTCCGGTCTCGCTTGTCTGGCAGGTGGCTCAATGCTGACCGCGCGCGTTTTCGCGCTGGACTGGGGCAGCTTGCTGACGCTTCCGGCCTTCCTGCGCCGCAGCCCTGAAATCGAAAGTGACGTGGCGATCAATGTTAAGCCCGCAGCCAAGGCCGCGGTCGATCCTCGCCCTACTCCGGCCGCGGCAAATGAGCCCCCGCGCAAGCCGCCTGTGATTACCGATCCGACCCGACCGGCCAAACCCGCGCAGCTCGCCACCTCGGGCAAGCAGGGTGACCTGTTTGACAATTATGAGCTGCCATCGCTCGATCTGCTCAACGATCCGCCACCGCATTCGAAGCAGAAGATCGACAAGCTGGCACTGGAACGCAACGCCCGCCTGCTGGAAACCGTGCTCGACGATTTCAACGTGAAGGGCGAAATCACCGCGGTCCGCACCGGTCCGGTCGTCACCATGTATGAGCTGGAGCCCGCGCCAGGCATCAAGGCCAGCCGCGTGGTCGGCTTGGCCGATGATATCGCCCGCAACATGAGCGCGATCTCCGCCCGCGTCTCTCCGATTCCGGGCCGCACGGTGATGGGGATCGAACTGCCCAATGCCGACCGGCAGATGGTCAGCTTCAAGGAAATGGTCGCAAGCGAGGCCTTCGCCGGATCGAAGGGCATGCTGCCGATCATCCTGGGCAAGGACATTGCCGGCGAACCGGTGGTGGCCGATCTGGCCACCATGCCGCACTTGCTTGTGGCGGGGACGACCGGCTCGGGCAAGTCGGTCGGGCTCAACACGATCCTGCTGTCGCTGCTCTATCGCCTGACCCCGGCGCAATGCCGCCTGATCCTGGTTGACCCCAAGGTGCTGGAACTGAAGTCCTACGACGACATCCCGCACTTGCTCTCACCCGTGGTGACCGAGCCGGCCAAGGCCGTGCGGGCGCTGAAGTGGGCGGTCGAGGAGATGGAACGCCGCTACCGGATGATGAGCGAGATTTCGGTCCGCAACCTGGCTGGCTTCAATGAAAAGGTGAAGGCCGCGATTGCGCGGGGCAAGCCGCTGGGCCGACGGATCCAGATCGGCTTCGATCCCGAAACCGGCGAGGAGCTGTATGAAGAGCACCAGCTCGATTACCCGGTCCTGCCGCAGATCGTGGTGATCGTTGACGAACTGGCCGACCTGATGGTCACGGTGGGCAAGGAAGTCGAAGTGCTGATCCAGCGCCTTAGCCAGAAGAGCCGCGCCGCCGGGATCCACCTGATCATGGCGACGCAGCGCCCGTCGGTCGACGTTATCACCGGCGTGATCAAGGCCAACCTGCCGACCCGTATCAGCTTTGCCGTGACCAGCCGGATCGACAGCCGCACCATTTTGGGCGAGCAAGGCGCCGAGCAGCTGCTGGGCAAGGGCGACATGCTTTACAAGCCCAACACCGACCCGATCCGCCGTGTCCACGGGCCGTTCGTTTCGGACGAAGAGGTTGAGCGGCTGGCTGATTTCTGGCGCGCTCAGGGCAAGCCGGAATATGTCGACTCGGTTACCGAGGAACCCGAGGATGGCGGCTTCAGCTTCGACGACCTCGATGCCACAGCATCGGACAGCCCCGATGAGCGCAAGTATCGCCAGGCCTGCCAGATCGTGTTCGAAAGCCAGAAGGCATCAGCCAGTTGGCTGCAGCGTCAGCTTGGCGTCGGTTACAATACCGCCGCCAAATGGGTCGAGCGGATGGAGGCGGACGGCTTTGTTGGCCCGGCCAACCATGTGGGCCGCCGCGAAATCTATCGCGACCGCGACGGCAACCCGCTCTAGCTGGTCTTGAGTTCGTACTGTCCGGCAATCGCCTGGAAGTGTTCGCGGGCATAGCTGCGCGCAGCGGCCACGGTTTCGAACAGCGCGTCCTGCATCACCGCGGTAACCAGCGGATAGCCTTGTGAATTGTAACGCACGTCGCGCACCGAGAGGCGAACGTTTCCGGCCGCATCGCGGGTAATCAGGAACGGACGGATCAGATCGTTGGACATTGGGAGTCTCCTCAGAGAGCCTCGGCCACATCGCGGCGTTCGGCATCGCGGCGGTCGCGTTCTGTGGCGGTACGGATCGCCCGGTCAGCCATGGCCTGCCAAGCGGCCTGAGCCTTGAGCAGAACTTCGCGCTGGTTCTGGAGCGTCGCCGACGCCGCGTTGCGACCACATTCGGCAGCCTGGTCAAGATAGAACTGGGTGGATACGGACATCGGCTTGCTCCTCGGATTTGCCCCTTAGCGACGTTGCTGTCGCCGTGGTGGTGCCCCCGTTGTGAAGCCCGGGCCGCGATCGCGGAAAACGATCCGGCCCTTGCTGAGATCGTAGGCCGTCATTTCGACCTTGACCCGATCCCCGACGACCGAGCGGATGCGGAACTTGCGCATCTTGCCGGAAGTATAGGCCACGATGCGGTGCCCGTTTTCGAGCACCACACCGAACCGGCCGTCGGGGAGGATATCATCGATCTGGCCTTCGAGGGTCATTAACTCCTCTTTGGCCATGCGATCAGGCCGACTCGAGGTTGACGGCCGAGGTCCGCCCACGCTGATCGGTTTCCAGTTCGAACTTTACGCGCTGGTCCTTGTCGAGCGTCGACATGCCCGCAGCTTGGACCGCGGTGATGTGGACAAAGCTGTCCGTGCCGCCGTCATCGGGTGCGATGAAGCCAAAACCCTTGTCGGTATTGAAAAATTTTACGGTGCCGATAGGCATGATGCAGTCCTTTCACGAAACCTGCAGGACCCATGCGCAGCGTGCGCATGAGGCAATGTGGCGTGTAAGGGGAGTTGGGGCATCAACTGCCGAAAGTCCCGTCGCAGGCGACGTAGCCCGCAACCTATGCGCCCTTTTCGCTGGAATAGCAAATTTCCGCAAATGTGGGCCCAAGGTGGCCGGCGCTGCTGACGATTGCGTTGTCAGCAGCGGCCATCACGCAGGGATCGTGCGCGGGCTCCGCATCGCCAAGTAGGCGCAAGGGATCGCCAGCAGGGCCAGGGCATCGGCTGCCATCAATGGCAGAGACCAGCTGTTTGCTGCCCCGTTCGCAACCATCCAGTCGCTCAGCAAACCGATCGCATAGGACACGCCACCGATCGCAAAAATGTTGATCAACAACATGTTGAGCCCGGTTGATGTAGCCTTGAGCCGCGCCGGCAGCAGTTCTTCAATCACGGCAAAGATCGGACCGTACAGGACCGTCATGAACAGGATCGAACCGACCATGCCCGCAAGAAACAGAGCCGAGCCGCCTGGTGCCAGCCGATAGCAGAGCAGCAGCGGCCCCAGCGCGAGCAGCACCAGAAATACGGTGCGCGCACGATCCCAGCCAAACCGCCGTGCCGCCCAATCGCCAAGCAGGCCCGAACCAAAAGTGCCGACCAGCCCTGCCAAGACAAACACACTGCCATAAAGCCCAGCGGCAGCGCCTTGCTGATAACCCTTTTCCGCCACGAGCCAGAGCTGGACAAAGGGGCTGGTCGCAGAATGGGCATGGGCCAGAATGATGGCCAGCGAAGCCCACATGATCCGGGGCACGCTCCGCCATAATCCAAAAATCGCGCCCAGATTACCCAGCAGGGTTGGCCGCTCGGCCAGCTCCGCTGGCTGGTCCTTGACCCGGCTTAGGCCAAGGAGGGCGATCAGGCCGATGATGCCCATACCGATGAAGGCCCAGCGCCAGCCGATCACCGGACCAAGCAAGGCGGCGATCAGGAAACCGCCACCATTGCCGATCGGGATGCCGGCAAAGAACAGGCCCAGCGCGCCGGCACGGTGGCGTTGGTCGACCCGGGCCAGGATGATGTTGCTGGCCGTGGGGACCAGCGTCGCCTCACCCGCCGCCACAAAGGGCCGCGCCGCCAGCATGGTCCAGAACCCCTGGGCCAACCCGGCCAGTGCCGTGAACAGGCTCCACACGCCCAGGCCGCTGGCCAGCACCCTGACCCGACCAATCCGGTCCGCCATTACCCCGGCAGCGAGCGCGGCAAAGGCATAGACCCCACTGAAGGCCAGGCCCGCGATCAGCGCGAACTGGCTGCGATTAAGGCTAAGGTCGCGCATGATATCGGCCGCGAAAGCGGCAACCAGCTGGCGATCAATCTGGTTGACGATATGCAGCGCCAGCATGAACAGGATCAGGCCCTTGGGGCTGGCCGCCATGGCAGCGTCATCGCGCTTGTTCTTGTCCATTCAGACCATTCCCCCGTTCGGGCTTATTACCTGTCCGGCAAGGTAGTGCCCGTCGCCAGCCAGATAGACAACCAGCCCGGCATATTCATCCATGGTTCCCAGCCGTCCGGCCGGAATCATCTGGAACAGCCGCCCGCGAGCCTCGGGGTCGAGCCGGGCAATGTAATCGTCGAACTGCGGTGTTGCGACGCCGCCCGGCGCAACCGCGTTGACGAAGATATTCGCCCCGGCCACTTCGGCCGCAACCGCACGGGTGAAAGCGATCACCGCGCCCTTGGTGGCCGAATAGTGCGGGCTGTGTGCGCTCAGCGCGGAGAGCCCGGCGATCGAGGCAATGTTGACGATCCGGCCATAGCGACGCGGCTCCATCTGCTTCAGCGCGGCGCGAGTGCAGAAGAAGACGCCGTGGACATTGACGCCCCAGTACTTCAGCCACTCGGCATCGCTCATCGCGCTGGTGAAGCCCAGCGTATCGCGTGGCTCGGGCGTGGTCAGGTAGGTATAGTGGCGGCTGCGGCGCGCCTCATCCTCTGGTCCGCCCGGCACCAGCGCGGCATTGTTGACCAGCACGTCAACCGGACCAAGGACTTCGGCAACAGTGGCAAAGAAGCCCTCAACCGCTGCGCTATCGCTGACATCACAGGCCGCGGCATAGACTTCGCAGCCCTGTGCCCGCAGCGCAGCAGCGGCTGCCCGAAGCGCATCCTCGCGCAGGTCACAGAGTGCAAGGCGGCCGCCGGCCGCGCCGAGCGCGGCAGCGATCGTCTGCCCGAGCCCGCGTGCCGCCCCCGTAACGACGCAGACCCTACCCTCCAACTGCCTCACGCATACTCCCACCGCGGCACGCCCCGCTGGCCAGGCTGGCGATTGGGCGGATAGCCCAGGCGGCGCAGGGTTTCGTCAGTCGACTGATAGAACGTGCCGATGTGGTAAATCGCCTTGGCTTCCGGACCGGTCGCGACATCGCGGTGCAGTTCATTTGCGATCCGCACCATCTGTTCAACCTGCTGGACCGAGGTCATCCGCTCACCCTTGCGGCTCCACAGGTTGTCTTCAATCCCGACGCGAACGTGCAGGCCAAGGGCAATTGCGATCGCATTGAACGGCGCAACGTTGCGCATCACGGATTCAATCGTCAGCACCGCGCCATCGGGCACGCGGCGGGCGAACTCAATCAGGTCGGCGGGATGGGTCCCGGCAGCACTGCTTCCGATGGCAACATAGTTCAGCACCAGCGGGCCCTGATAGTGACCCTTGCGGATCAGGCGCTCGACCGTTTCCAACTGGCTGAGGTCCCCCAGCATGAAATGCGGCTGGATCCCGTTGGCAACAAGGCGCCGCAAGTGTTCTTCAACAAAGGCCGGGCCACTTTCGTAATGCATGTTGCGGTAGGTTTCATAAAGCGCCGGGTTGGTCAGGCTGGTCCCGGCAATATCATCCGCGCTCATCAAGGCGGAGATATCCATCTGGTTGGTGTTGATGGCGATGGTCACCTGGTCGGGCTTTGGCGTCAGTTCGGCCAGCATGTGGCGGGTATCGTCGGACAGCCACTTGGCTTCGGCGCCCTCGCCCTCGGGGGCGAACGAAATCGAACCGCCGACCTGAATCAGCATGTCCGGGCAGGCGGTGCGGATGCGGTCGATCATCTCGTTGAACAAAGACAACCGCTTGGACCCGCTGCCATCGGCCTCGCGGCAATGGAGATGCAGCACGGTGGCCCCGGCATTGTAGCAATCGACCGCCTTCTGGACTTGGTCGGCCATGGTCACCGGGATGTCTTCGGGGAAATCGCCCGGCAGCCACTGCGGGCCATAGGGGGCGACCTGGATCACCAGCTTTTCCTGGTTTTCAGGCAGCAGGCTGTCATCAAGGAAGTGCATGGGCTTAGTCCTTCTTGGGCTGCGGAACAGGCATTCCGCGCGCGTTCATTTCTTCAACGAGATGCGGGGTGCCAAGCGCCACCGAATGGATCCCCAGCACGGCGACCAGCTGCAGCACGGCCATGATCTCTTCCGGCGTGACCCCCAGATCGAGCGCCTTCGCAATGTGGCGCTTCACCCCAGGCGAATACATGTGGGTGCAACTGGCATCGACCGCGATGGCGATCAGTTCATAGGTCTTAGGATCGATAATCCCCTTGCGGGCGGCATGGGTACCCATATCGAGGAACTTTTCCATCCATTCGGCATCGAAGGCGGCGGCCTGGTCCCAGGCCTGGTTCCACTGCCCACTGGCGCGGGCGGCATCGCTGATGGGCGTGGTCGTTGGCATCGTTCTATCTCCCAGGGCGCAGACTATCCCAACTTGCTGGACAGGATTTAGCTTTTGCGCCATCAGCTTTAGGAAATGCGCCAAACACCAACAGTTCGTGCGGCCGCTCTGACCGGCTTTGGCGCCCTGGCCCGCAGCTATAGTCTGGATGCCGCGGCGATCCTGCGCGCCTGCGGCTTGTCTGGCGATGCCGAGCGCGAGCCGGACCGCCGCTTGCCTACTGCCCGGGTCAATCTGGCCTTTGAGCACGCGGCCGAACTGGCCGGGATCGAGGACTTCGGCCTGCGGCTTTCGGAACTGCGCGGCTTCTCCAACCTGGGGCCGGTAACGCTGCTGGCGCGCGATGAGCCGGACATCCGCAGCGCGCTGGGGGTCTTCACCTCATACCTGCCGTTGCACAACGAGGCGCTGACGATCGACCTGATTGAGCAGGAGGATCTGGCGATCCTTTCCTGCACCCTCGCCGGAGAAGGGCCCAAGGTGCAGGCGACCGATGTCGCCGTCGCCATGCTTCACCGCATCCTGCGCCAGCTCCTGGGCACCGGCTGGACACCGATTGCGATCCATCTGGAACGCCAGCGTCCAGTCCGGGTCGGCCCGTTCGAACGGGCCTTCGCCGCGCCGGTCCGCTATGCCCAGGACTTCAGCGGAATCGTGCTCGATCGCGCCGATCTGGGGCGCCCCAACCAACTCGCCGAGGCGCCGCTGCGGCCCTATGCCGCGCAACTCCGCGCCGCCTTGCCCGGGCTAAGCGAGCTGGCCATGGCCGAACGGGTCCGCCGCCTGCTGCGCGCTATGCTGGCCGGGCGCCGCTGCACCGCGCCCTTGGCGGCCGAGCGGCTGGGGCTGTCACGGCGAACGATGGAACGGCGCCTGGCCGAGGAAGGTGTGACATTTCACGGCCTGCTGGACGAGGTGCGCGGCGAACTCGCACGTGGTCAGCTAACCGGCAGCCGTCGCAGCAATGCCGAGATTGCCGAGCTGCTGGGCTTTGCCAGCTCGGCCGCCTTCACTGCCTGGTTCACCAGCCATCACGGCCAGCCGCCGCAGGTGTGGCGACGCGCGCAGATCGCCTCTGCGCTTGCCTTCGCGGCCCGACCCGGCGAAAGGCGCTTGCCATGATCCGCCTGACCGATCTCGCCCTGCCGCTTGACCATGAACCGCCCGCGCTTGAAGCCGCGGTGCTGGCCAAGCTTGGCGTTCCGCAAGAAGACCTGTTGCGCTTCAGCGTGTTCCGGCGCGGCAACGATGCCCGCAAGAAAACCGCAATCAAGCTGATCTACACTATCGACGTGGCGGTGCGCGACGAAGCCGAAGTGCTGGAGCGGCACCATGGCGATCCGCACATCAAGCCCACGCCGGACCTGTCTTACAAGTTCCCGGTCATGGCGCCGGAGGGCTGGAGCGGGCCACGCCCGGTGGTCATTGGCGCAGGCCCCTGCGGGCTGATGGCCGCACTGATCCTGGCGCAAATGGGGCTCAAACCGATCATCATCGAACGCGGCAAGGCCGTGCGCGAGCGGACCAAGGATACCTGGGGCCTGTGGCGCCGCGCCGTGCTGGAAACCGAATCCAATGCCCAGTTCGGCGAAGGCGGCGCAGGCACCTTTTCCGACGGCAAGCTCTATTCGCGGATCAAGGACCCACGCCACCTGGGGCGCAAGGTGCTGACCGAATTCGTGCGTGCAGGGGCACCGGAAGACATTCTGACCGAAGCCCATCCGCATGTGGGCACCTTCCGGCTGGTCACGATGGTCATGTCGATCCGCGAGACGATCGAACAGCTGGGCGGCGAATACCGCTTCGGCACGCGGGTGGAGGATTTCACGCTTGCCGATGGCCAGCTCAAAGGCCTGACGCTCTCAACTGGAGAGTTCCTGCCGGCCGAACATGTCATCCTCGCGGTCGGCCATTCGGCCCGCGATACCTTCTTCAAGTTGCACGAACGCGGCGTTTATGTTGAGGCCAAGCCCTTTGCGATCGGCGTGCGGATCGAGCATCCGCAAAGCTGGATCGACAAGGCCCGCTTCGGCCCCAATGCTGGCAATTCCATCCTGGGCGCGGCGGCCTATGCTGTGTCGCACCAGGCGAGCAATGGCCGCGCGGTCTATTCATTCTGCATGTGCCCGGGCGGGCGCGTAGTCGCCGCCACCAGCGAGGAAGGCCGCGTCGTCACCAACGGGATGAGCCAGTATTCGCGCGCCGAGTTCAACGCCAACTCCGGACTGGTGGTGGACATCAACCCGGAACGTGACTTTCCCGGCGATCCGCTGGCGGGCGTGCGGCTGCAGCGCCAGCTGGAAGAAAAAGCCTTTGTCGCCGGCGGATCGAACTATCACGCGCCGGGTCAGCGGGTCGAAGACCTGCTGGCGGGCCGCCCTTCAACCGGGTTCGGCGTGGTTCAGCCAAGCTACAAGCCGGGGGTCAAGCCGACCGACCTGGCCGAAGTGCTACCAGCCTTCGTGATAGACGCCCTGCGCGAGGCGCTGCCGGTCTTCGGGCGCCAGGTACCCGGCTATGACCATCCCGATGCGGTGATGACCGGAGTTGAAACCCGCACCTCCAGCCCGATCCGCATCAGGCGTGGGGCAGACTTCCAGTCAATCAACACGGCCGGCCTTTACCCGGCGGGCGAAGGCGCGGGCTATGCCGGCGGCATCCTCTCGGCCGCAGTTGACGGGATCAAGGTGGCCGAGGCGCTGGCGGTTAAGCTGGTCGCGGCGGCTTGAGCGATTTCGATGCCATCGTCCTCGGTGCCGGGGCCGCCGGGCTGTTCTGCGCTGCCACCGCAGGCCAGCGCGGCAAGCGGGTGCTGCTGCTCGATCATAATGCCGAGGCAGGGCGCAAGATCCTGATCTCAGGCGGCGGGCGGTGCAATTTTACCAATGTCCACACCGCGCCCGACCGCTATCTTTCAGCCAACCCGCATTTCGCCAAGTCGGCCCTGGCGCGCTACACCCCGACGGATTTCATCAAGCTGGTCGAAAGTTATGGAATTGCCTGGCACGAAAAGACGCTGGGCCAGCTGTTCTGCGACCACTCGGCCAAACAGATCGTCGCCATGCTGCTGGATGAGTGCGCCAAGGGCAGCGTGACCCTGCGGCTCGGCGGAGAGGCGGGGGCGGTGGAACATCGCGATGGCCAGTTCCATGTCGCCGGGGCACGGGCCCCTGCACTGGTGATCGCCACGGGCGGACCTTCGATCCCCAAACTGGGTGCAACCCAGTTCGCCTACGAGCTGGCCCGCCAGTTCGGGCTCAAGGTGGTCCAGCCGCGCCCGGCGCTGGTGCCGCTGACATTGAGCGGCGAGGACGCGCTGTTTGCCGAACTGTCCGGCGTGGCCACCGACGTCGTTGCGCGGTGCGGCAAGGCAGCATTCCGCGAAGCCGCGCTGTTCACCCATCGCGGCCTGTCCGGCCCGGCAATCCTGCAAGTCTCATCCTATTGGCAGCGCGGCGATGACGTGCGGATCGATTATCTGCCCGATCAACCACAAGGCTGGTTGCTAGATGCTAAGCGCGCCCAGCCGCGCAGTGCCTTGCGCCGCGTCCTGCCCTTGCCCGAACGGCTGGCGACCACCCTGGCGGAGCGACTGGGCGTGGCTGGCGAACTGGGCATCCAATCCGACAAGGCCCTGCGCGCGGCGGAAGAGCGCCTGCGTGACTGGCACTTTTCGCCCAATGGCAGCGAGGGTTTTGCCAAGGCCGAAGTCACCGCCGGCGGGATCAGTACGGCGGAACTTTCCAGCCAGACGATGGAGGCGAAGAAGGTACCCGGCCTCTACGCGATCGGCGAGGCGGTGGACGTGACCGGCTGGCTGGGCGGCTATAACTTCCAATGGGCCTGGGCCAGCGCCCACGCGGCGGGTTCGGCGCTCTAAAGAAACTGCCCTCGGCAGGATTGCGCTTGCGCGAATCCGGTATCAGTTGCAACCATCTCCGCCGAAGGAGACCTCCCCATGCGCGTTGGTACCGTCAAGGAAATCAAGAACCACGAATACCGGGTCGGCCTGACCCCGGAATCGGTCCTCGAACTGGTTAGCCACGGGCACGAGGTTTGGGTGGAAAGCGGCGCGGGCCTGGGCATTGGCGCTGACGACGCAGCCTATGCCGCGGCCGGCGGGATCATCAAACCCGATGCCAAAGCGGTGTTCGACGACTGCGAAATGGTGGTCAAGGTGAAGGAGCCGCAAGCCGGCGAGCGCGCCATGCTGCGCGAGGGGCAGATCCTGTATACCTATCTCCACCTTGCCCCCGATCCGGAGCAAACCGCCGATCTGGTGAAGTCCGGCGTCACGGCCATCGCCTATGAAACGGTGACCGGGCCGGGCAACACGCTGCCGCTGCTCAAGCCAATGAGCCAGGTGGCCGGGCGGATGAGCATCCAGGCCGGGGCGACCGCGCTGGAAAAGGCGCACGGCGGGCGCGGCGTGCTGCTGGGCGGCGTGCCGGGCGTGCTGCCGGGGCGGGTGCTGGTGATCGGCGGCGGCGTGGTCGGCTTCAATGCCGCGCAGATGGCCGTAGGTCTGGGCGCCGACGTGACCATCCTAGACCGCGATCCCGAAGTGCTCGAACGGCTCGGCACCCATTTCGAAAGCCGCGCCAAGACCCGCTTTTCCAACCGCGCCAATATCGAACAGATGATTTGCGAGGCCGAACTGGTGATCGGCGCCGTGCTGATCCCGGGGGCCGCCGCGCCCAAGCTGGTGACGCGCGACATGCTGAAATGCATGAAGCCGGGCGCGGTGCTGGTTGATGTCGCCATCGATCAGGGCGGCTGTTTCGAAACCAGCCATGCCACGACCCATGCCGATCCGACCTATGTGATCGACGGCATTGTCCACTATTGCGTTGCCAACATGCCCGGCGCCGTGGCGCGGACCAGCACCTATGCGCTCAACAACGTGACCCTGCCCCATGCCCTGCGGATCGCTGACCTGGGCTGGCAAGGTGCGCTGAAGGCCAATCCGCACCTGGCCAATGGCCTGAACGTCCATAGCGGGAAGGTGACTTACGAAGCGGTCGCGACCGAGCTGGGCTATGCCTACACCCCGGTCAGCGAGGTGCTGGGCTAGGCCCCTTCACCAAAGGGTCGGAACGGCGCCGCGATCTCATCACGTACCCGCGCCAGGCGGCCGCTGGCCTTGTCGATCATCGCCCAGGTCGTCCTGGCGGCGACGATCACCTTGCCGTCCGGCCCGCGAAAATCGACCCGCCGGTCAAACCGCGCGCCGGTCGGCGGGGCAGGAATGAAGGTTTCTGCCGTCACGCTCTCACCCAGGCCGACATTGCCGCGATAGTCGATCTCGTGCCGCGTCACGACCCAGACATAGGCCGCCTGATGCTCGGGCGCAGCCACGGCTGACCAGTGCGCGGTGGCAATCTGCTGGATCCAGTCCACCCAGACCGCATTGTTGACATGGCCCAGCTCATCAATGTGCTGGGGGAGGGCGGTGAAGGTTTGGGTGAATGCAGACATGCCATGGGATTGAGCGGAATTTGGCGGTTCCGCAAGACACCAGCCAAGCAGGTTCAATTCATACTCGCTATAAACCATTGATAAACAATCTTGTTCTTGTTATGTTCGAGCACTTCTCAGCTGCACTGCGAGGTTATGAGCATGTCCGTTTCACGCTTTGAGAGGTATTTGCGGTTCGGCTTGGTTGAGCATGACGATTCAATCGAAGCAAAATTCAATCCTTACCATGATCAACTGGGTCGTTTTACAAATGCATCAGGTTCGACTGGCCCTTCCAATCGCCGAACTAGGCAAACCCATCCCAACGTTAGGGCCCTAACCGCAAGAACGAATTATGCTCAGCAAGCTGCCAAAGGCCCGCAAAATCTCAGACACGACCGATCTGCAACTGAAATCGCAGGTTTCCCTCAAGACGGTTCCAGGGCTTGGCGTGCATCGAACGATGATACCTTTGCGGCGGCCGCCGACTTCTACAATAGGAAGTATGGACTGAAACCCGGGGATAGTGATTACGCAACGCCTCAGTTTCTAAAGGCTTGGGCAATGCGAGAGTCCGGCGGTGAAGGAAATCGGTCTGCATTCCAGACTGATCCTTTTCAGGTCAATAATCCTGGTGACTGGTCGCCCGAAAAAGTAAGAATTGCCGGACTCAAGCGAGGTCAAAAGATGACCCCCGCAACCAGCGCCTACGCAGCATTGGAATGGCTAAGGCACAAATCACTAATTCGGGACTCGCGGGGGCAGATTGTTGGGCGGCGCAATCGCCTGCGATCATTACAAAGGTACAACGGACGTAGCGATCACTCACGCCAGTCGGGGCTTAGAGCGCACGGGGAATGGTATGCGGAAACCATTTTAGAAATGACTGCGCGAGCTGAAAGAAGGCACCCGTAAATGGCTCGGTATCTGAACTGGAATGCGGGAATTGCCTTTGCTGTCATCCTCGCAACCCCGGGATGCGGTAGACCTCAACACGCCGCCGATACCGCCGCCCATGGCAAGGCCACCTGCTCGCTCGCAGATGCCGCAAGGCAAGGTTTCAGCGGATTTTCGGGGCTTGGCGCGTCATTGAAGACGATCGGTGCTGTTGAAACTGGGGCAGCCGCCTTCCGGTTGTCGGACTACGAATACATCAATCCGCAATCGGGCCATGCCAATCGCCGGGTCGTGGTATTCTCTGCCGATTGCCGCTATTTCGGCTCCTATCTTGTGGATGAGGCCCCGCTGCGAATTGAGGGAAAAAGTCTCCAGTTTCGGGATACGGGCGTACCGGGCAGTCGGGTTGACTTTAGCGGAGCCAAACCACCCCAGGAGATTTGGATCGACGGTAGCCTGTCAAGCCTCCAGCCTTAGCCGCGTTGGCCATAGCTCCGTCACTCCAAGACCCCCAGCTGCCACAGGATGAACGCAAACTCCTCTGCAGTTTCCTTCAGGCTTTCGAACCGGCCTGACTTGCCGCCGTGGCCCGCGCCCATGTTGGTCTTCAAGAGCAGCTCGTTCTGGTCAGTCTTGAGCTCGCGCAGCCGGGCGACCCATTTGGCCGGCTCCCAATAGGTCACGCGCGGGTCGTTGAGCCCGGCGGTGACCAGCAGTGGGGGATAGGCCTGTGGCTTGACCTGGTCATAGGGCGAATAGGACCGGATCAGCTCGAACGCGGCCTTGTCCTCGATCGGGTTGCCCCATTCGGGCCATTCGCCCGGGGTCAGCGGCAGGGTGGGATCGAGCATGGTTGCCAGCACGTCAACGAACGGCACATGCGCCACGACCGCGCCCCACAGGCCGGGATCGGAATTGATCACCGCCCCCATCAGCTCGCCCCCGGCTGAGCCGCCGGAAATGCTGATCTTTCCGGTCTGGGTGAAGCCGCGCGCGATCAGGCCCTTGGCCACATCGACAAAGTCGTTGAAGGTGTTGGTCCGCCGTTCCAGCTTGCCGGCCTTGTACCAGGCCCGGCCCAGGTCATCGCCGCCCCGAATATGGGCGATGGCATAGGCAAAGCCGCGGTCGACCAGGCTCAGCCGCGTGGTCGAAAAGCCCGGATCGATCGAGATGCCATAGGCACCATAGCCATAGAGGTGCAGCGGGCCGCCAGCAGCGCGATCCTTGCGATAGACCACCGAAACCGGGATCATCGTGCCGTCGCGCGCGGCAATCTCCAGCCGCTCGGTCGCATAGAGCGCAGCATCATAGCCCGAGGGGATTTCCTGGACCTTGAGCGTGGTCAGCTGGCGCGATGCAACGTCGTAATCCAGCACCGAAGCCGGGCTGACCATGCTCTCATAGGACAAGCGCAGGGTGGTAACGGCCCATTCGGGATTGTCGCCCAGGCCGGCCGAGAAGCTTGCTTCGGGGAACTCGATCGGCTCAACCCGCGCGGGGTCTCCGTAATAGCGCACTTCGATCCGGTCGAGCCCGCGCACCCTACCTTCGGTGACGTAGAAATCGCGGAACAGGTCAAACCCGGTGAGGTAAAACTCGTCGGTCCCCTCGATCAGTGTGGCCCAGTTAGCCGGATCGGCCAGCGGCGCAGTGGCGAGACGGAAGTTCTCGTGCGTATCGTTGGCGTGGATGAACAGCGTCTCGCCGTTCAGATCGACATCGTATTCGACCCCATTCTGCCGCGGCTTGACCAGCAGCGGCGTGGCAAGCGGATCGGCGGCGGGGACGAGCCGGACCTCGCTTGTTTCATGATCGGACGTGCCGATGATCAGCCACTGTTCGTTGGCCGAGAGCGAGCAACCAACGCGGAAGCCTTCGTCATCCTCGTGGTACAGCTCGACATCGCTGGACAGCGGCTGGCCCAGCCAGTGCAGCCGGGCATTGTCGGTGCGCCACTGTTCGTTGGCGAGGGAATAGACCAGCCCCTTGTCCTGCGCGACCCAGATCAGGCTGGAGAGCGTGCCGGGGATTTCGTCGGGCAGGACTTCACCCGTGGCGATCACCTTGATCCGCGCGGTGAAGCGTTCGGAGCCATTGTCGTCGACCGACCAGGCCAGCAGCTTGCCGTCGTTCGAAACCGCAATCGCGCCAAGGCGGAAGTATTCGTGCCCTGCGGCCAGGGCGACCTCGTCGAGGATCAGTTCGTCCGGTCCGCCCGCCACGGGCCGGCGCCACCACTTCTTGTATTCGGCCCCTTCCTCAAACTCGATCCAGTAGAGGTAATCGCCGTCCTTCTGCGGAACCGACTTGTCCGCCTCCTTGATCCGGGCGCGCATTTCCTTGAACAGCGCGTCGATCCGGCCCTGCTGGCCCGCCATACGGCTTTCGAACCAGGCATTTTCAGCCGCAAGATGGGCCAGCACTTCGGCGTCCTTGACCTCGGGATAGCCGGGATCGCGCAGCCAGGCATAGTCATCGGTCACGGTGATTCCGTGGTGGGTGAAGCTGTGCGGTTTCTTGGCGGCCTTGGGGGGTGTGGTCAGACTCATGTCATGGCTCTATGGTGGCAACAGAAGGACTGCAAGCCATGCTGATGAATACCCATGAAGCCCGATTGGAAGCCCTGCGCAAGGAACTGAAGGCGCGCGGCCTGGACGGGTTCGTCATTCCCATTTCTGACGAGCACATGAGCGAATATGTCGGTGGCTATGCCCAGCGCCTCGCCTGGCTGACCGGGTTCGGCGGCTCGGCGGGAACCGCCGTGGTGCTGGCCGATAGCGCCGCGATCTTCGTCGATGGCCGCTACACTATCCAGGTGCGCGATCAGGTTGATGCGCGATTGTTCGAATACCGCTCGGTCCCGGCAGAACCGATCCCCGGCTGGCTGGCCGATCATGCTCCGGCGGGCGCGAAGATCGGCTTCGATCCGTGGCTGCACGGCAGGCCATGGGTCGATGCCTGCGTCAAGGCGCTGGCCGACAAGGGCGCCGCCATGGTGCCGGTGAGCGACAATCCGATTGATGCCGTCTGGGCCGATCGCCCGGCCCCATCGCTGGCCCCGGCGCTGGTCCATCCGACCGAGCTGGCCGGCCAGTCAAGCGAAGCCAAGCGCAGCCAGGTGGCCGAATGGCTCGGAGCCAAGGGCCTAGACGCCGCAGTCATCTCGGCACTGGATAGCGTGGCCTGGCTGCTCAACATCCGCGGGGCTGATGTAGACCGTACGCCGGTCGCACTGTCCTTCGTGATCGCCCACGCCGATGGCACGGCACAGCTGTTCATCGCCGAGGACAAGGTTACGCCGGAACTGCGCGCACACCTGGGCAATACCGTTACCATTGAACCGTACAGCGCCTTCGCCGCCGGGCTTGGCAAGCTGTCCGGCAAGAAGGTGGCAGTCGATCCGGAACGGTCGGTCCATGCCGTCTATGCCGCGCTTGCAGCGGCTGGGGCAAACGCGGTTGATCTGCTTGACCCGACGATCCTGCCCAAGGCGCAGAAGAACCCGGTGGAGCAGCAAGGCCAGCGCGATGCGCAGGCCCGCGATGGCGCGGCGATTGCCAGGTTCCTGCACTGGCTCTCGATCGAGGCGCCCAAGGGCGGGCAGACCGAGCTTTCGGCCGCGGCCCAGTTGCGCGCCTATCGCGAGGAAACCGGCCTGCTGCGCGACCTTTCCTTCGATACGATTTCCGCCGCCGGGCCGCACGCGGCAATTCCGCATTACCGGGTCGACGAGGAATCCAACCTGGCGATTGCGCCGAACTCGGTCTTCCTGGTCGATTCCGGCGGACAATACGCCGATGGCACCACCGACATCACCCGCACCGTGTGGGTTGGCCCGGGCGAACCGCGCGCCGAACACAAGGACCGCTTCACCCGTGTGCTCAAGGGGCATATCGCGCTCGACCGGGCGATCTTCCCCAAGGGCACGGTCGGCGCTCAGCTCGACACCCTGGCGCGGCAATACCTGTGGCAAGCTGGCGTGGACTATGCCCACGGCACCGGCCACGGGGTTGGCAGCTTCCTGTCGGTTCACGAAGGGCCACAGCGGATTGCCAAGGCCCAGGGCGGGCAGGCCGGCACCGGCCAGGAACTGCTTCCCGGCATGATCCTTTCGAACGAGCCGGGCTATTACAAGGCTGGCGATTTCGGCATCCGGATCGAGAACCTGGTGCTGATCGAACCCCGCGCAATTGATGGCGCGGAGGGCGAATACTTCGGCTTCGAAACGCTAACCTTCGCGCCGATCGATCGCACCCTGGTCGACCCGTCGCTGCTGTCGGTTGATGATGTGGCCTGGTGGAACACCTATCACGCCAAGGTCGAGGCTATCCTCGCCCCGCAACTTTCAGGCGAAGCGCTCGTTTGGCTGAAGGCCGCCTGCGCCCCCTTGCAATCCATCTGAAGGGAGAATTGCGATGATCGGTTACGTTACTGTGGGCACCAACGACCTGCCGCGCGCCGCCAAGTTCTATGATGCGCTGGCTGCAGAGATGAACACGCCGCGAATGATGGAGTTCGAAACCTTCATCGCCTGGGGCACACCCGGCGGCCCGGCCGGCATTGCCGTGACCAAGCCCTATGACGGCCAGGCCGCCAGCGTGGGCAACGGCGTGATGGTGGCGCTTGAGGCGAAGGACAAGGAGCAGGTCGACCGGCTCCATGCCATTGCTCTTGCCCATGGCGGGACCGACGAAGGTGCGCCCGGGCCGCGCGGCGAAGGGTTCTATGCCGGATACTTCCGCGATCCCGACGGGAACAAGCTCAACGCCTTTGTGATGGGTTGAGCCGGCCGCATTGCGCCCCGATGAACGGCGGCGGCGGCTTGCGACAATTGGCGACAATATTCCCCGGATCGGGCATAAAGTCGCGACAGGTGGAGCCTATTCGGTGGCAATGACGCCGCTGCCGGAACTTGTCTCCCCCTGCTCGCAATCCGGCGCGGCGTCGCCCCAAAGGATGGAGTTCTGATCCCATGGCCAAGTTCAATCGTACTGCCGCGCTGACCGCGCTGGCCCTTGCCGCTATCCCAGCCGCGCTAATGGCTCAGCCCGCACCCGGTTCCGGCCCGCAGGCCAGCGTAACCAAGGCCGATGCCCAGGCCCGCGCTGCGGACATGTTCGCCAAGATGGACGTGAACAAGGATGGCAAGCTTGACCAGGCCGACCGCGCCGCCCGCCAGGCCGAGCACTTTAACCGGATGGATACCGACAAGGACGGGAAGCTATCGCAGGAGGAATTCGCCGCCGGTCGCCCCAAGCGCGAGGGTATGGCCCGCCGACCCAATGCTGCCCCGCCGATCGACGGCAAGATGAGACGCGGCGGTCGCGGTGGCCATGGCGCAATGGGCATGATGGCCCGCATGGCCGATACCAACAAGGATAACGCAATCTCACGCGATGAGTTCTTGGCCGCCCACGGCAAGCACTTCGAGATGATGGATGCCAACAAGGACGGTACCGTCACCGCCGCAGAACGGCAGGGCGCCCGCGCCAAGATGCGCGAACACATGAAGGCCATGCGCAGCGCCGGCGACAAGGCCGGTCACGAAGGTCACGAAGGCCACTGATACCGGCCAATGGATGCTGTATCCGCCACCCGGCTGCTGCTTGTCGATGACGAGCCAGCCCTGCGTGAGCCCCTGGCCGAGTACCTCTCGCGCCAGGGGTTTGCAGTGGTTCAGGCGGCCAGTGCCGCCGAGGCTCGCAGCCGCCTGCGCGAAGGCCGGCCGGACCTCGTCCTGCTTGATATCATGATGCCGGGCGAGGACGGGCTTTCGCTCTGCCGCCACATTGGCGAAGCGCTGGCACTCCCCGTGATCCTGCTGACCGCCAAGGGCGAAGCGACCGACCGGATCGTCGGCCTTGAAATCGGTGCAGACGATTACGTGGTCAAACCCTTCGAGCCGCGCGAACTGGTCGCCCGCATTCGCTCGGTCCTGCGCCGCACCGCGCGGGGCGGACCAGCACCGATCGAGGACGATCTGTTCGAATTCGAGGGTTGGCACCTTGATCCGCTCAAGCGCAAGCTGACCGCACCAGACGGAGCCATGGTCTCGATCTCTTCGGTCGAATTTCGGCTGCTACTCGCCTTCCTGGAAAACCCGCGCCAGGTCCTGGATCGTGACCGGCTGCTTGATCTTGTCCAGGGGCGCGAGGCGCACCAGTTTGATCGGGCGGTCGATAACCAGGTCAGCCGCCTGCGCCGCAAGATCGAGGCCGACAGCCGCAACCCTACCCTGATCCAAACGGTCTGGGGTGGCGGCTACATGCTCGCCGCCGAAGTGCGCCGCGTTCGGGGCAACGCCTGATGCGCCTGTGGCCGCGCAGCCTGCAAGGGCAACTGCTGCTCGCCGTGGCCATGGCGCTGCTGCTGGGCCAGGCAATCAACGCCATGCTGCTCTATCGCGCCCAGGCCGAACGGCGCGAGGCGGCCTTGATGCACACCGTTGCTTTCCGGCTTTATGGCGCATTGCGTGACGATGACGAGGCAGTCCCACGCCGTTTCCGCCGTCCGCCGCGCGAGGCAATGGCCCATGCCCTGCCCGGCGCGCGCGAACCCGCCGCGCCCGCAATCCTGCCCGATGATCAGCGCCTGGCTGAACAGGAAGCCACGCTGCGCGCCATCCTGGCCAATCAGGGCGTGGACCTGGCATCGGTACAGGTCCTTAAACGCGCGGTTGGCACCGATCCGGTGGCGCAGCGCCGGCTTGAGCGGCGGTTACGCCGGGGTGAGATGGACCGGTTGCCCGAAAGCGTGATCGTCGCCGCGGTGCGCCGCGACGCCACCGGTCCGTGGGCCGTCGCCCGGGTGCTGGTTCCGCCCCCGCCGGCACGGCCTCTGCTTGGCCTGCTGCTCCAGACGCTGGTGATCTATGCCTTGCTCGTCGGCGCCATTGCGCTGATCCTGAAACGGCTGACCCAACCGCTCAAGGCCCTGACCCGCCGGGTCGAACACTTTGCCGCGACCCGCGACGCCAGCAATCCCATGCCGCCGGCCGGTCCGGCAGACGTCCAGCAACTCATCGCGGCGCACAACGCACTCGAAGCCAGGATTGCCGGGCTGCTGGATGAGAAGGATGTGATGCTGGGCGCGATCGGACATGACCTCAAGACCCCGCTGGCTGCGCTGCGGGTGCGGATTGAATCGGTCGAAGACGCCGAGCAGCGCACCCGCATGGCCGCGACGATCGAGGATATTGCCCGCATTCTGGATGATATCCTCTCGCTTGCTCGCGTCGGCCGTCCCGGTGATCCACTGGAAGTGACCGACCTTACAGCGCTTGTTGCCCAGGTGGTCGAAGAGTTCGAAGACATGGGTGAGGCGGTCCTCCACGCCGGTGCGGAACGCATCACCTTGCCGCTGCGCCCAACCCTGCTGCGGCGGGCTCTGCGCAACCTGATCAGCAACGCGTTGCGCCACGGCGGCGGCAAGGCCAAAGTCAGCCTGGCGCGTCAGCCGCAGAGTATCTCTGTAACCATCGACGACGACGGCCCAGGTATCCCGCATGACGAGATCGAACGGATGCTTGAGCCGTTCGCGCGGGGCGAGCCATCGCGCAATCGCAGCACCGGCGGTGCGGGACTTGGCCTTACGCTTGCCCATGCCATTGCCGAGCAACACGGCGGGAGCCTGAAGCTAACAAACCGGACAGGAGGCGGACTATCCGCTACGCTTACGTTCCCGCTGTCGTGATCTTCACACGTGCCGCCGCGGCGTGGCCTGTTGTGCTTGCGGATGGTCTGTTCGCCGGCTGGAGCCGCCTCTAACGCAACAACCCGCCAAGCAGCCCGCGTGCGAACCGGCCCAGCATGGCGCCGCCCAACGCCGTCCCGATTGCTCCGGCGGCGGCGGAGGCCGCAGAAGCAACCGGCGATCCGGCCGCCTTGCGACCCGTTAGCTGCCGCGCCACCATCGTCCCGGCCGATGCCGCCGCGGCACCAAAAGCCGCCTTGCCCGCCTTTTCCCACATCGAGGTGGTCTTGCGCGGCTGGGCGCGCTGGGCGTCCTCGCCCTGCTGCTCCACCACCTGCGCGGCCGCAGCGGCATCAGCCGACTTCTGAAGCAGGACCTCCTCGGCGCTCTCGCGGTCGACCGCGGTATCGTACTTGCCGTCATAGGGGCTGATCGACTGGATGATCGCCCGCTCCTTGGGGCTGACCGGCCCCAGCCGCGAGCGGGGCGGCGCGATCAGGGTGCGCTGGACAACCGTGGGCGCGCCCTCGTCATCCAGCGTCGAGACCAGCGCCTCGCCCACCTTGAGCTCGGTGATTGCGGTTTCGACATCAAGATCGGGATTGATCCGGAAAGTCTCCGCCGCGGCCCGGATCGCCTTCTGGTCGCGCGGGGTGAAGGCGCGCAGGGCATGCTGAACCCGATTGCCAAGCTGGCCGGCGATCTTTTCCGGGATGTCGATCGGGTTCTGGGTGATGAAATAGACGCCAACGCCCTTGGAACGGATCAGGCGTACTACTTGTTCGATCTTGTCGAACAGGGCCTGGGGGGCATCTTCGAACAGCAGGTGGGCCTCATCAAAGAAGAACACCAGCCTGGGCTTTTCGGGGTCTCCCACTTCGGGCAGGGCCTCGAACAGTTCGGACAGCAGATAGAGCAGGAAGGTGGCGTAAAGCTTGGGGCTTTGCATCAGCCTCTCGGCGGCGAGCACATTGATCACGCCCTTTCCGCTTTCATCCACCCGGATGAAATCGTTGATCTCGAACGCGGGTTCGCCAAAGAACTTGTCGGCACCCTGGCTTTCAAAAGCAAGCAGCTGCCGCTGGATCGTGCCGACCGAGGCCTTGGAAATGTTGCCATAGGTTGTGGCCAGTTCGCTGGCCCGCTCGGCACAGGCGATCAGCGTCTGTTGCAGGTCATCGAAGTCGAGCAGCAGCAAACCGTTGTCATCGGCCCATTTGAAAGCAACGGTCAGCACACCTTCCTGCGTCTCGTTCAGGCCCATCAGCCGGCTCAGCAGCAGCGGGCCCATTTCCGAAATCGTGGTGCGGATTGGGTGGCCCTGCTCACCATAAAGGTCCCAGAACACCGCCGGATTGTCGCGATAGACATAGTCAGTAATGCCCAGCTCTGCAGCGCGGCTTTCCAGCGCATCGGCGTGCTTGAAATCGTGGCTTCCGGCCATGGCGATGCCGGCCAGGTCCCCCTTCACGTCGGCCATGAACACCGGCACCCCGGCGGCAGAAAACTGTTCGGCAATGGTCTGGAGCGTAACGGTCTTGCCGGTGCCGGTTGCTCCGGCAATCAACCCGTGGCGGTTGGCCCGGCCCAGCCGCAGCACCTGACGCTCACCATTGGCGCCAAGGCCGAGAAAAATCTCGCTCATGTCATGCTCCTGAAACTGCGACTCGGATCCAGATAGAACTACGTAGCTTTTTGGGCGAGTAGGATTTTGCATGGACGGACGGTCCTCGTTAGAAGCTCTGGTGCATGAATGGCCCTTTTATCCTGCTTGACGATGCCCGGCCCGAAGGGGCCAGTCCGGCCCGCCTCTATCGCGATCCCGTTGAAATCGTGGTGGCGCGGCGGGCGGAAGACGTCGTCCCTGCCCTGGCCCGGATCGAAGCGCTGCGTGCGCGCGGCCATCACCTGGCCGGCTACCTGGCCTATGAGGCGGGGCTTGCGCTGGAAACGCGGCTGGAGCAGCTCGCGGCGGCGCGCACTGGCGCTAATGGCCCGCTCGTGTGGTTCGGTGCCTTTACCGGCTTCACCGAGATTGCCGCCGATGCCGTGCCGGCCTGGCTGGCCGACAATGGCGCAAGCAGTTCGGCACGAATTGGCCCGCTGGATCCGGCGATCAGCGCCGGGGCCTATGGCAAGACCTTTGCAGCCCTGCAGGAAGCGATTGCCGCAGGCGACATCTACCAGGCCAACCTGACCTTTCCGCTGAAGGGCAGCTGGCGGGGTGATCCGCTCGCGATCTATGCCGCGCTGCGCCCGGCGGCAGGTGCGGGCTATGGCGGCGTGGTGTTTGACGGATCGCACTGGCTGCTAAGCTTTTCGCCCGAACTGTTCTTTGCCGAGCAGGACGGGGCAGCCACGGTCAAGCCAATGAAGGGCACGCGCCCGCGGGGACGGGATGCGACTGAAGATGCCGCGCTGGCTGCCGCGCTTGCCACTTCGGTGAAGGATCGGGCCGAGAACCTGATGATCGTTGACCTGCTGCGCAACGATCTGAGCCGGGTGGCCGAGCCCGGGAGCGTGCGGGTAGACAGGCCCTTCGCGGTCGAGAGCTATCCGACCGTCCACCAAATGGTGACCACGGTCCGCGCGCGGCTGCAACCCGGCAAGGGCGCGGCTGATATGGTCCGTGCGCTGTTCCCCTGCGGCTCGATCACCGGCGCACCCAAGATCCGGGCGATGGAACTGATCAACAGTACTGAGCGCGATCCACGCGGCCCTTATTGCGGCGCAATCGGGCGGATCGACGCGCCAAAGGCGGATGGGACTTCCGATGCGGCCTTCAATGTGGCAATCCGCACTCTGCGGCTTACCCCGGCGGAGAATAACCAGGGGACAGCAGTGTTGGGGGTGGGATCGGCGATCGTTGCCGATTCCGAGGCTCTGCCCGAATGGCGAGAGAGCCTGGTCAAGGGAGGTTTCGTGCGCAGTTCCGCTTGCCAGCCATCGGCTGCCGGGTTCGATCTGATCGAAACCATGGCCTTTACGCCCGACGGCGGCATTCCGCTGCTGGAGTTCCATCTGGAGCGGATCAAGGCCAGCGCCGCGGAACTGGGCTTTGCCTTTGATCGCCATGCCGTACGCAATGCGATCCAGGCGCTGTGCTTTGAGGCCGATGCGCCATCGCGGGTGCGCTTGATGGCGGCGCGCAGCGGGGCCTATACGCTGGAAATCGGGGCAATGCCCGCGCCTCTTCCCGCTCCCGCGCAGGTGGCGGTGATGCACTTGCCGGTAGATGCCGGGGACTGGCGCCTGCGCCACAAGACCAGCGACCGCGAATTCTATGACGCCGGGCTGCGCGCCGCACGCGCGGCCGGTGCCGACGAAGCCCTGTTCCTGCGCGACGACGGGCTGGTGACCGAGGGCTGCATCACCAACCTGTTTGTCGAACGCGATGGCCGCTTGCTGACACCGCCGGCGCGGCTGGGGTTACTGCCAGGCGTGCTGCGCCGCTCGCTGCTCGAATCCGGGCAGGCGGTTGAGGCCGAACTCACGCTCGACCACCTCAAGGATGGTTTCCTGATCGGCAATGCGTTGCGCGGGCTGGTTGCGGCGCAACTGCTGCCGTGATTTCAGCCGCACTCGCCCGGATCGCCGCGTCGCAGACGACGGCCATGACCGATCGCGCTGCTGCACTGCGCGCGGAAGGGCGTGACATCATTTCGCTGTCGGTCGGTGAACCCGATTTCGCCATGCCGCCCCATGTTGCTGGGGCAGTGCGTGCCGCACTGGACGCAGGCGACACCAAGTACACGCCAGTGGCGGGCACGGCCCGGCTGCGCGCGGCAGCGGCGCTGCATTTTGCGCGCGATCTGGGCCTGGCAACCACACCGGAGCGCGTGGTGGTCAGCGCCGGCGGCAAGCAGGCGATCTTCCATGCCCTGCTGGCCACGCTCAATCCCGGTGATGAAGTGCTGATCCCCGCACCGTGGTGGGTCAGCTATCCCGAGATTGCCCGCTTTGCCGGGGCCGAGGTTGTGCCGCTCAAGACCACGGCGATCGGCGGGTTCCGGATCACTGCCGAACAGCTCGAAGCCGCGATCACCCCGCGCACCCGCTGGCTGCTGCTCAACAGCCCCGGCAACCCGACCGGCGCAGTCTATTCGGCTGCAGACCTGCAAGCGCTGGGCGCGGTTCTCGCGCGCCACCCCCAGGTGCTGGTGATGAGCGACGATATCTATGCTCCGCTGCGATACGGCTCTGGCGGCCACGCCACCCTGGCCGTCGCCTGCCCGGACCTGGCGGAGCGGGTGCTGACAATCTCTGGCGTATCGAAGAGCCACGCCATGACCGGCCTGCGGATCGGCGTCGCGACGGGCCCTCTCTGGCTGGTCGAGGCGATGGCCCGGCTGCAGTCACACTCCTCGGGCAATCCGGCCTCGCTCAGCCAGGCCGCGGCAGTGGCCGCGCTGGAAGGGCCGCAGGATTTTCTGGCTGATTGGCGCGAGCGGTTCCGTGCCCGCCGCGATCTTTGCGTTTCGGCGATCAATGCCGTACCTGGCCTTTCGACCCCGATCCCCGAGGGGGCGTTCTACTGCATGGTTGATGCCGCGCCGCTGCAAGGGCGCTTTGCGGATGACCAGGCACTCTGCCTCCATCTGCTGGAGCATGGTGTCGCCGTGGTGGCCGCTTCGGCCTTTGGCGGGGACTTTGGCTTCCGGATCAGCTTCGCAACTGACGAGGATCGATTGACGGAAGCGCTGCGGCGCATTGCAAAGGCGCTGACATGAATTCCATTCCGGTCCTGTTCGAAGACGGCGAGGCCCTGATCATCGACAAGCCGGCTGGCCTGCCGATTGAGCGTCCGCGTGCAGGCGGCCCCTGCCTGGAAGACCGCGCCAGCGAATTGCGGCTGGGCTTTGCCCGTTCGCCCGTGCCGGTCCACCGGCTTGATACCGATACGTCGGGCTGCCTGCTGTTTGCCCGCAACCCCAAGGCGCTGAAACGCTTCAATGCCGCCTTCGAGGCGCGCGAAGTGGCAAAGGTCTACCTCGGCGTGGTTGCCGGACCGGTTGAAGGCGATGAAGGCACGATCGAGCTGGCCCTCACCAAGATCAGCAGTGCCGAAAAGGGCTGGCGGATGATCCCGGCGAAGAAGGGCAAGCCTTCGGTCACGCACTGGCGCAAACTGGCTGAGCGCGACGGGGTGACGCTGGTAGAATTCCGCCCCGAAACCGGCCGTACGCATCAGATCCGTGTTCACGCCCTAGCGGGGCTTGGCGCAGCGCTGCTCGGCGATCCAGTTTACGGGGCCGGGCCGGTGCCCGGAGCAAAACGCACCATGCTCCACGCCGCCGAACTGACTGTCCCGCGCGAAGGCAAGCCGCCGGTCCACGCCAAGGCACCGCTGCCGGCCGATTTCGCCGCATTGGGGTTCAGCGATGGCTGACCTGATCGACCGGGCGTTGGCGCTGGTGAGCGAGAGCTTCATCGCCGCGGCCGGACCGGGCGGGCAGAACGTCAACAAGGTTGCCACTGCTGTCCAGCTGCGGCTTGATGTCTATGCCCTGCGGCTGAAGCCGGAAGTGTTCCACCGTTTCAGGCAACTGGCGGGATCGCGGATGACAGCCAAAGGCGAACTGGTGCTCACCGCGCGCCGCTTTCGCACCCAGGAAGCCAACCGCGCCGATGCCCGCGAACGCCTGGCCGAACTGCTGACCGAGGCGCAGAAACTGCCCGAAAAGCGGGCCAAGAGCCGCCTCAACCGCGTCGGCAAGACTGAGCGGCTGGCCGGAAAAAAGCGCCGCGGCGCAATCAAGGCCGGGCGCGGCCGGGTTTCGTTTGACTGATTAGCGCGGCGCGGGTGCCGCCTGGTTCGATGCGGCCGGGGCCGGACTGGCCGGGAGACGCCGCGCTTCAAGCATCTGCGCGGCTTCGTCCAGCGCCTTGGCCTCACTGGCGCTGACCCCGCCCCGACCAGCGTCATCGTCTGCCTTGCCGCAGCCGGCAAGCGCCAGCGCGGCAAGCGTGGTCAGCAGTGCAGCCTTGCCCAAGGCTTACTTCTTAGCTGGCGGCGTCGGGCCATCGCCGGCCGGAACGCCGGTGGCCGGAGCTGCCGAAGTGGCCCCGGTGGAGGCAGCCTCGGTTGCCGCATCTGTTGCCGTGCCGGTTTCGGTAGCCGCCGCATCGGCTGCCGGGGTCGCTGCCGCGTCGATCCCGCCAACCGCCTCTTCCGCCGGCATTTCGACGTTGTCGGGCGAAGCCGCTTCGTTCGCGCTATCGGAACTGCCACAGGCAGCAAGCGCAAAGCTGGCGGAAACGAGGGTGGCGAAAGCGATCTTCTTCATGGACAATCTCTCTGCAGCAGCTTGGGGCAAAGCATTGCGAACCCTTGGTCCTTTTACGCTTCCGCAGGCGCGATGCCAACCGCGCAAGGGCATCGTTCCACCGCTGCGAATGCGCGGTTGATAAGATATAAAGATTTCTTTATATGATCTCCAAGATGAAGATCGATCCCACTTTGCGCGCCCTGGCGGACCCCACCCGGCTGCGGATCATGCGGCTGCTGGCCCATATGGAACTGGCCGTGGGCGAATTGGCACAGGTTCTGGGCCAAAGCCAGCCGCGCGTATCACGACATGTGCGAATTCTCTGCGATGCTGGCCTGGCCGAACGGCGCAAGGAGGGATCCTGGGTCTTCCTGCGCAGCGCGATAGGCGAAGATCGCGCGCCGCCCTTGGGCGCCGCCGCAGCCCGCCTGCTGGCCGTGGCCGAAGAAGGCGATGCCGCCTTTGCCGCCCGCTGCCAGGAAGATCGCCGCCACCTGGCCGCAATCCGTGCCGCGCGCGAGACCAGCGCCGCCAGCTACTTTGCCCGCCACGCGGCAGAGTGGGACACGTTGCGCAGCCTGCATTCGCCCGACGGACCGGTTGAGGCTGCGCTGGACGCTGCGCTGGGCACCGGCTCGCTCGGCCGCCTGCTTGATATCGGCACCGGCACTGGCCGCATGGCCGAACTGTTCGCGCCGCGCGCCGCCCACGTCACCGGGCTCGACAACAGCCCGGAAATGCTCCGCATCGCTCGCGCCCGGTTGCAGCGGCTCCCACCCGATGCCTATGCCCTGGTTCAGGGTGATTTCGCGCGGCTACCCTTTGCCGGGCAAAGCTTTGACACGGTGCTGTTCCACCAGGTGCTGCACTATGCCCAGGCGCCGGAGATCGTCCTGGCCGAAGCCGCCCGTGTCACTTGCACCGATGGTGTGCTGGCGATTGTCGATTTCGCGGCGCATGACCGCGAGGAACTGCGCACCGCCCACGCCCACGCCCGGCTTGGCTTTACGGACGAGCAGATGCTGGGCCTGCTAAGTGATGCCGGGTTCGTACCCGCCCCGCCGGTCGCCCTTCCCGGCCAGCCGCTTACCGTGAAAATCTGGACCGCGCGCAGAGCGTCTGCGGCCCAATCCAAAGTTGCAAAGGCTGTCGCGCCATGAACCTGACGAGCGAGAACCACCGCGCCCATGCCTCGCCGCTATTTGCCGGCCTGCCGGGCGATATCGGCGTGTCCTTCGAATTCTTCCCGCCCAAAACCGAGAGGATGGAGGAAACGCTCTGGGATTCGGTGCTGACGCTCGCGCCGTTGGCACCCCGGTTCGTATCGGTCACCTATGGCGCGGGCGGCACCACGCGTGAGCGCACCCACAACACCGTTGCCCGGATCGTCCGTGATACCGCGATCCCCGCCGCCGCCCACCTGACCTGCGTTGAGGCCACCAAGGACGAAATCGCCGAAGTGGCCCATGCCTATTGGGAAGCAGGCGTACGCCACATCGTGGCCCTGCGCGGCGATCCGCCCGGCGGCGCAAGCAAGTTCGAACCCCACCCGCAGGGTTATGCCAATGCGGTTGATCTGGTCGCCGGCCTGCGCAAGATCCATCCGTTCGAGCTGTCAGTCAGCGCTTACCCGGAGACGCACCCCGATGCCGCCAGCCCCGCGGCTGATCTCGACAATCTGAAACGCAAACTGGATGCCGGGGCCAGCCGCGCGATCACCCAGTTCTTCTTCGAACCGGACACCTTCTTCCGGTTCCAGGATGCCTGCCTTGCCGCCGGGATCGATGCCGAGATCGTGCCGGGGATCATGCCTGTCACCAATTTCGCCGCAATCCAGCGGATGAGCGCGATGACCGGCACCGCGGTGCCTGACTGGCTTGGCCACCTGTTTGCAGGGCTGGATGAAAAGCCGGCCGCACGCCAACTGGTCGCCGCCACGGTGGCCGCCGAATTCTGCCGACGGCTTTATGCCGGCGGGGTGCGCAACTTCCACTTCTACACCCTTAACCGGGCCGAGCTGTCCTATGCGATCTGCCACCTGCTCGGCCTGCGTCCGGAGACCGAGGCATGACCCCGCGCGAACTGTTCCTGGCCGAAGCGGCCAAGCGCATCCTGATCATCGACGGGGCCTTTGGCACCGAGATCCAGCAGCGCAAGCTGACCGAGGCGGACTATGCCGGCTCGCTGGGCCTCTCCCGGGACCAGAAGGGCAATAACGACATTCTGGCGATCACCCGGCCCGACGTGCCCGAGGCGATCCACCGCGCCTATTTCCAGGCCGGGGCCGACATTGCCGAGACCAACACCTTCTCCGCCAACCGGATCAGCCAGGCCGACTACGGCGCCGAGCACCTGGTGCGCGAGATCAATGTCGAAAGCGCCCGTCTGGCCCGCCGGGTGGCCGATGAATTTGCCCGCGATGGCCGCCCGCGCTTTGTCGCCGGGGCGATCGGACCGACCAACAAGACCCTGTCGCTCTCGCCCGACGTCAACGATCCCGGTTTCCGCGAGATCGACTGGGACGAGCTGGTCGATGTCTATCGCCAGCAGGTGGCCGCGCTGGTCGAAGGCGGTGCAGACTTTATCCTGATCGAAACCGTGTTCGACACGCTCAACGCCAAGGCCGGGATCATGGCCGTGCGCGAGGTTGAACGCGCGCTGGGCCGCGAAGTGCCGATCATGCTGTCGATGACGCTGACTGATCTCTCGGGCCGCAACCTGTCGGGCCACACGGTGGAAGCCTTCTGGTATGCCGTGCGCCATGCCCGGCCGCTGACGATCGGGCTCAACTGCTCATTCGGGGCGACCCAGCTGCGCCCGCACGTCCGGGCGCTGAGCGCGATCGCCGATGCCGCGATCATGGTCTATCCCAATGCCGGCCTCCCCAACGAACTGGGGCAGTACGACGAGCTGCCCGCGCAGACCGCCGCGCTGGTTCGCGAATGGGCCGAGGCGGGCCAAGTCAACGTGCTGGGCGGTTGCTGCGGCTCAACCCCGGCGCATATCGCCGCCATTGCCAAGGCTGCTGCGGGCCTGCCGGCGCGCAAGATCCCGCAGCTGGACGCCGCCACCCGCCTGGCCGGCCTTGAACCCTTCGTGATGACAGCCTGATCCTATGAACGCCCTATCCTCCGCCCGCTTCGTCAATGTCGGCGAGCGCACCAATGTCACCGGCTCGGCCGCATTCAAGAAGCTGATCCTGGCGGGCGACTACGCCAAGGCGGTCGAGGTCGCGCGCCAGCAGGTAGAGAACGGCGCCCAGGTGATCGACGTCAACATGGACGAGGGGCTGCTTGATGCGGTTCACGCCATGACCACCTTCCTCAAGCTGATCGCAGCCGAGCCGGACATTGCCCGCGTGCCGGTGATGATCGACAGCTCCAAGTGGGAAGTGATCGAGGCCGGGCTGAAATGCGTTTCGGGCAAGCCGATCGTCAATTCGATCTCGATGAAGGAAGGCGAAGGCCCGTTCCTGGACCAGGCGCGCAAGTGCATGGACTATGGCGCGGCGGTGGTCGTCATGGCCTTCGACGAACAGGGCCAGGCCGACACCAAGGACCGCAAGGTCGAAATCTGCGAGCGGGCCTACAAGCTGCTGATCGGGATCGGCTTCCCGCCCGAGGACATCATCTTCGACCCCAATGTGTTCGCCGTGGCGACGGGAATCGAGGATCACAACAATTACGGCGTCGACTTCATCGAGGCCGTCCGTGAGATTCGCCAGCGCTGCCCGCATGTTCACTTCAGCGGCGGACTTTCCAACCTCTCGTTCTCGTTCCGCGGCAACGAGCCAGTCCGCCGGGCAATGCATTCGATCTTCCTCTACCACGCGATTCCGGCGGGGCTGGACATGGCGATCGTCAATGCCGGGCAGCTTGACGTTTACGACACAATCGACCCGGCGTTGCGCGATGCCTGCGAGGATGTGATCCTCAATCGTGACCCGGGTGCCACAGAGCGCCTCATCACCCTTGCCGAAAGCTTCAAGGGCACCGACGCCAAGGCCGAAAAGGAAGCCGAGGAATGGCGCGGGTGGGACGTGACCCGCCGGATCGAGCACGCGCTGGTCAAGGGGATCGATGCCCATATCGTTGAAGACACGGAGCAAGCCCGGGCCGAAATCTTTGCCCGGGGCGGCCGCCCGATCGAAGTGATCGAAGGCCCGCTGATGCAGGGCATGAACACCGTTGGCGACCTGTTCGGGTCGGGCAAGATGTTCCTGCCGCAGGTGGTCAAGTCGGCCCGCGTGATGAAGAAGGCCGTGGCCCACCTGATCCCCTTCATCGAAGCGGAAAAGGAAGCGCTTGGCACCGCGGCCCAGTCCAAGGGCCGGATCATCATGGCCACCGTGAAGGGCGACGTTCACGATATCGGCAAGAACATTGTCGGCGTGGTCCTGCAGTGCAACGGCTATGAAGTGATCGACCTGGGGGTAATGGTCCCGTGGTCCAAGATCATCGAAACCGCGATCGCCGAAAAGGTGGACATCATCGGCCTGTCGGGCCTGATCACCCCCAGCCTCGATGAGATGGTCACCGTGGCCGAGGAAATGGAGCGTGCCGGGCTGACCATCCCGGTGCTGATCGGCGGGGCCACCACCAGCAGGCTCCACACCGCACTCAAGATCGACCCGGCCTATAGCGGCCCGGTCATCCACGTGCTTGATGCCAGCCGCGCGGTGGGTGTCGCCAGCCAGCTGCTGTCCGATACCCAGCGCGATGGGTTTGTCGAAGCCACCGCCGCCGAATACCAGCACATGCGCGATGTCCGCGCCGGCAAGGAAGCGACTGTGCTCCTCAGCCTCGAGGATGCCCGCGCCAACAGCTTCAAGGCAGATTTCTCGGACAAGCCGGCTCCGCCCGAACGACCGGGCCTGCATGTGTTCGAGGATTGGGACCTGGCGGACCTGGTCACCTGTTTTGACTGGACCCCGTTCTTCCGCGCCTGGGAGCTGGCCGGCAATTTCCCCGCGATCCTGAATGATGAAGTGGTCGGCGAAAGCGCCACCGCGCTGTACAACGATGCCATGGCCATGCTGGAGAAGGTCATCAGCGAAAAGTGGCTGACCGCCAAGGGCGTCTGCGGCTTCTGGCCCTGCGCGCGCGATGGCGATGATGTCGAGCTGTATCTGGCAGAGGAAGAGCGCCATGTCCGGCTGCCCTTCCTGCGTCAGCAGATTCGCAAGAGCCGCGAGCGGGCCAATTATTGCCTGGCCGACTTTATTGATCCCGATGGCGACTGGATTGGCGGCTTTGCCGTCGGCATCCACGGCATCGAACCGCACCTCGAACGCTTCCGGGCTGCCCACGATGACTATTCGGACATCCTGCTAAAGGCGCTGGCCGATCGCTTTGCCGAGGCCTTTGCCGAACGGCTGCACCAGCATGTCCGCACCACGCTGTGGGGCTATGCGCCGGGCGAGCAGCTGACCAACGAGGCGCTGATTCGCGAGGAATATCGCGGTATCCGCCCCGCCCCCGGCTATCCCGCCTGCCCGGACCACAGCCTCAAACCGATCCTGTTCGAACTGCTCGATGCCCCAGCCAGGACCGGGATCACCCTGACCGAAAGCTATGCCATGTTGCCGACATCGGCCGTCTCTGGCTTCTATTTCGGGCATCCGCAGGCCGAGTATTTCGGCGTGGCCCGGATCGGGCACGACCAGGTGGAAGACTATGCCGCGCGGCGCGGTGCAGACCTGGCCACGACGGAACGCTGGCTGCGCCCGAACCTGGACTAACCCTCGACAAGCCGGGCCGGGGCAGTAGGGTAAGCGCCATGCGCCTGCTCACCCTGCTTGCCAGCCTGATCCTTGCCGCGCCGCTTCAGGCGCAGGTCCTGCCCGCCACGGTCGCAGTCGCGTTTGACCGACAGGCAATCCGCCCGGTTATGGCCGAAGGACTGGCCGATCGCACCACCGGGCGTGCGGTGACTGCCGACAGCCCGGTGCGGATCGCCTCGATCTCCAAGCTGGTCACCACGCTTGGCGTGCTGCGGCTGGTCGATCAGGGCAAGCTGAACCTTGACCGCGATGTCTCCGATTACCTCGGCTGGCGCCTACGCAACCCCGCCTTCCCAGACCAACCGATCACCCTGCGCCTGCTGCTGAGCCACCAGTCGAGCCTGCGCGACGGGGGTGAGCGCTATATCATTCCGCTGGGGGTGACCCTGCGCGAACGGGTGGCCGAGCCGGCGATGTGGGATGCGCAGCACGGTCCCAAGGTGGGCTGGTTTGCCTATAGCAATATCAACTTCCCGGTTGCCGCCAGCGTGATCGAGCGGGTCACCGGCGAACGGTTTGACGTGGCGATGGGCCGGCTGGTTCTCAATCCGCTGAAGCTGGATGCCTGCTTCAACTGGGGCGCGGGCTGTTCGGCAAAGGCCTTTCGCCGCGCCACAATCCTCTACCGCGACAGCGGCGAAGTCGCGCGCGATGACCTGAAGGGTCAGCCACCGCTGTGCCCGGTTGTCCCGGCACAGGATGGATCGTGCGACCTTACCCGTTATCAACCCGGCCAGAACGGCGCGCTGTTTGGCCCGCAAGGTGGGCTGCGCATCGCGATGACGGACCTCGCGAAGGTTGGGCAGATGCTGGCACGGGGCGGCAAGGGGTTTCTGTCCGCTCGGACCTTCCGCGAGCTGACCCGCGCGCAGTGGCAGTCAGGACCAAATCGCGGCGGGATTGGCGAGTATGGCGAAAGCAATGGCTTCTTCTGCGCCTATGGCCTGGGGCTGCAGCGGATTGGGGACGGCGGAGCCGGCTGCAAGGATGACCTGTTCGGCGATGGCAGGGCCCGGATTGGACATTCGGGTGAAGCCTATGGGCTGCGCTCGGGCCTGTGGCTTGATCCGAAAGCCGGCAAGGGCATCGCCTTTTTCACCAGCGCTGTGGCGGATGACGCGCCCAAGGGCCGTTCGGCCTTTACCGCCGTCGAAGAGGCCGTTGTGGAGAGAGCAGGCCGCTAGCCCTTCCGCTGCCCGCCCCGCCGGGCTAGGCGCTGGTCGGTGACGCGCGACGCCATCCTTGACCAGCTCCACACCACCTTCGGGTTCAGCGCCTTTCGCGGGGTGCAGGAACAGGTGATCGCGCGCGTGCTCGGCGGGCAATCGACTCTGGCGATCATGCCGACGGGTGCGGGCAAATCGCTGACCTATCAGTTGCCGGCGGTGATGATGGAGGGGACCTGCGTGGTCGTCTCCCCGCTGATTGCGCTGATGCATGACCAGCTGCGCGCCGCCACCGCCAACGGCATCCGCGCCGCCACCCTGACCAGCGCCGACCTTGACCGGGCCGAGACGATCGAGCGGTTCCGCGCCGGCGCGCTCGACCTGCTGTATGTTGCGCCCGAGCGCGCCAGCCAGCCGCATTTCCGCGAAATGCTGACCACTGCGCCGCTCAGCCTGTTCGCGATCGACGAGGCGCACTGCGTTTCCGAATGGGGCCACGATTTCCGCCCTGACTACCGCCTGCTGCGCCCCTTGATGGACGCCTTCCCACAGGTGCCGCGCCTCGCGTTGACCGCCACGGCCGACCGCCACACCCGTGCCGATGTTCTGACCCAGCTTGGCATTGGCGAGGAGGGGCTGATTGTCGCCGGGTTTGACCGGCCCAATATCCGCTATGCGATCCGCCACCGCGACAGCCTGCTCCAGCAGCTGAAAACGCTGATGGCCGAGCAGCCCGGGCCAGGGATCGTCTATGCCCCGACACGCAAGAAGGTAGAGGAGCTGGCAGACAAGCTGGCCGCTGCCACGGGCCGCCAGGTTCTGCCCTATCACGCCGGGCTTGATCCGCAGGTCCGCAGCGCCAACCAGGCGGCCTTTGTTGCCAGCGAGGACATGGTGATGGTCGCCACGGTTGCCTTTGGCATGGGGATCGACAAGCCCGACGTGCGGTTTGTTGCCCACGCCGGCATTCCCAAGTCGATCGAGGGTTATTACCAGGAAACCGGCCGCGCCGGACGCGACGGTGATCATGCCGTGGCACTAATGCTGTGGGCCGCGGAAGACTTTGCCCGCGCCCGGCTGCGCGTGGCCGAAGTGGAGGAAGCCCGCCAGCCCGGCGAACGCGTGCGGCTGGACGCCTTGGCGGCCCTGGTTGAAACGGGGGCTTGTCGCCGCGCAATCCTGCTGCGCCACTTTGGTGAAGACCCGCCGCAGACCTGCGGCAATTGTGACAATTGCCTGGAAGCGCCGGGGATCGTCGATGTGACCGAACTGGCGCGCAAGCTGCTCTCTGCCGTCTATCGCACCGGGCAGACCTATGGCTTTGGCCATGTCGAAAAGGTGCTGCTGGGGCAGGAGGATGAGCGGGTTCTCACCCGCGGGCATGACCAGCTTTCGGTCTTCGGTATCGTCGGTCCGGATGAAGCACCGCTGCTCAAACCGCTGATGCGCGCGCTTCAGGCCCGCGGCAGCCTGGTCCCGACCGAGCACGGCGGCCTGGCACTGGGCGGCGATGCGCGCGATGTGCTGAAGGGCGAGGCCGCGGTGCTGATCGCGCTGCAACCGCGCCGCGAACGCACTGGCCGCGGCGGCCGACGCGATCGCGGCGCGATCAATCCGGTTGGCAATCCGCTGTTCGATGCGCTGCGCGAACTGCGCCGCTCACTCGCCGCCGAGGCCGGTGTGCCGCCCTATGTCATTTTCCACGATGCGACCTTGCGCGAAATGGCCGAGACCCGACCCGCCAGCCTCGCCCAGTTGGGCGAAGTCGGCGGCGTCGGGTCCCGGAAATTGGCGGCCTATGGCGAGGCGTTCCTCGCCACCATTCGCCGGTACTGATTACGGCCGGATCTCATCATGCGGCAGCTGCGGCGCGGCGTCCTCGCCGTGGCGGGTTGCCCACAGCGAGTAGAACACGCCAGCCGCGATCAGACCTGCAGTCACGCCCAGGCTCAGCACTGGCGGGAACTTCTCTCCGCCCATGACGAAATCGGAGATGAAGATCTTCGAGCCGATGAACACCAGCACGGCAGCAAGGGCATACTTCAGGTAGTAGAAGCGGTGCACCATGGCCGAGAGCGCGAAATAGAGCGCACGCAGGCCCAGGATCGCCATGATGTTGCTGGTATAGACGATGAAGGTGTCGGTCGTGATCGCAAAGATCGCCGGCACCGAATCCACCGCAAAGACCAGGTCGGCCAGGTTGATCACCACCAGCGCCACGAACAGCGGGGTGACCGCCGTGACCAGCTTGCCGGTCTTCTCATCCGGCACCTTCACGAAGAAGTGCTGGTCATGCAGCTTGGGCGTGACCCGCATGTGGGTGGAAATCCACCGCACCACCGGGTTTTTCGACACGTCGGGATCGTGATCCCCGGCGAAGAACATCTTCACGCCGGTGAAGATCAGGAAGGCCGCGAAGATGTAGAGCACCCAATAGGCTTCCTGCACCAACGCCGCACCCGCCGCGATCATCAGCCCGCGCAGCACGATCACCGCCAGGATGCCCCAGAGCAACGCGCGGTACTGGTACTTCGGCGGGATCGCGAAGAAGGTGAAGATCAGGCTGATCACGAAGACATTGTCGATCGAGAGCGCCTTTTCGATGAAGTACCCGGTGTAGTACTTCATGCCCAGGTCCCCGCCCTTCTCGATCCAGACCCAGGCGCCGAACGCCATGGCGATCGCGATGTAGAAGACCGAGAGCTTCAGCGATTCTGCGATGCCCATTTCGCGGTCTTCCTTGTGCAGGATGCCCAGGTCGAAAACGGTCAGCGCGATGACGATGCCGATAAAGGCCAGCCAGAACCAGAGCGGCGTGCCGAGCCAGTCGGCGGTGAGGAATTCCATTGATCAGTGCCCCTGTAGCAAAACAAAAGCGCGCCGGAACAAGGGGACTGACCCTGCTCCGGCGCGGAGGTGGTGTGGTCGTGTCGCTGTTATCCAGACATGCGCGGACGGCGCAGCAAGCGCGCCAACCGGTCCTTGATCGCCAGTTTGAGCTTCTTCAGCCGGACGATCACGAACGGATCGGCCAGGCGGCGGCGCTGCGCCAGGCGCAGGGCCTCATCAAGCTTCTGGTGGCGCTCCATCAAACGGAACACACGATCGGACATGGCAATAGCTCCCTAATCGAACGGTTGTGGTTCGATCGGATGCGCCGAGCCTTGGGCCTGGATCCTTGGGATGGGGGGACAAGTGTCCGGACCCTAGGCATCGGCGTCATCCGATGCGGTCCGACATCACGTTGCGCCCTGGCTGGGAAGGGGGGATGGTGCCAGTGCGCCGCGCCAGAGGGGCCCGGTCCCGCAGAAATGTTTTTAAGACCGATTCGCTCGCATTTCAAGTCCCCCGCACAAAGTCCGTACCGGCCTCTTGACGACACGCTCAATTTCGATATTAATATGATATCATTTTTAAAGGGTCAAAACCAATGTCCGATACGCACACACCAATGGCCGTCAGCCGCGAAACGCGCGCCTGGAGCACCAGCGGTTACCTTATCCTGGTCGCCTTCCTCGTGCTGCTGAGCCTGACGATCTTCAGGATCGTCAATTTTGCTGGCAGCCAGCCCGATGATAGCGAGATCTTCGGCTTCGTCGTCTCGACCGGCCTCGCGGCAATCGTTTTGGTCGTCCTCGCCAGCGGCTTTTACATGGTTCAGCCCAATCAAGCGGCGGCGATCACACTGTTTGGCGCCTATCGTGGCACTGATCGCAATCACGGGCTCCGCTGGGTCTGGCCGTGGATGGGCAAGACCAAGATTTCGGTCCGGGCGAACAACCTGGTTTCCGACAAGATCAAGGTCAACGACCTGCGCGGCAACCCGATCGAGATGGCCGCCCAGGTGGTCTGGCGTGTGGTCGATACCGCCCAGGCGCTCTATGATGTCGACGATTACAAGGCTTTCGTGATGGTCCAGATCGAGGCGGCAGTCCGCACGATCGGCTCGCGCTATCCCTATGACGATTTCGCCCATGCCGAGATCACCCTGCGCGGCAATCATGATGAAGTCGGCGTGGAACTGCGCAAGGAACTGATCGCGCGGCTGACCATGGCCGGGATCACCGTGGACGAATGCGGCTTCACGCACCTCGCCTATGCCCAGGAAATCGCCGGGGCGATGCTGCGCCGCCAGCAGGCCGAAGCCGTGATCGCGGCGCGGACCAAGCTGGTCGAAGGGGCGGTGACCATGGTCGAAATGGCGCTGCAGCAGCTGAGCGACAAGGGCGTCGTCCACCTCGACGACGAACGCAAGGCCGCGATGGTTTCGAACCTGATGGTCGTGCTCTGCGGTGAGCGGGATACCCAGCCGGTGGTCAACACGGGCACGCTGTATCAGTGACCTGAACGATGGCGCCGCCTGCCAAGAAAGCCTTTCCGCTGCGGCTCGATCCGGCGCTGTTCACCGCGCTGGAACGGGCTGCGGCCAGTGACTTGCGCTCGGTCAATGCCGAGATCGAAGTCCTGCTGCGCGAGGCGCTGGGCCGGCGCGGGATCAAGGTTGCCGCGGCCGAGCCAGCCCGGCGCGGCCGCCCCCCGAAGGAGAAGTGCGATGGATGAACCCCGGCCCTGGTTCGCCGCCAAGCGCTTTGGCTATGGCGCGGGCTGGCCAATCGCCTGGCAAGGCTGGGCGCTGATGGCCGGCTATCTGGCGATCCTCGCCGTGGTCGGCTGGCTTGATCACCAGCACGATAGCCGGGTCAGGGTGATGGGCTTTGGGCTGTTCGTTGCGGCAACCGCCACCTTCATGACCCTGGTTCACAAACGCACCGATGGCGGATGGAAGTGGCGCTGGGGCAAGCGCAAATAGCCCTTCTTTGCATGGCGTTAACCCGGCGCGGCCTATAACGCAGGGATGGACAAGAACGCCCGCCTGATCATCGCTCTTTCGGCCTGCGCCAGTCTGGCACTGCCGGTCTCCCTCGCCAGCGCGCAAGACAATGCGCCCTACACTGTGCTCGAAACCGGGCAACGCTTCGGCCGGCTGCAGGAGGCCGTGCAGGCGATCGGCAACACCACCGGCACGATCCTGATTGCCAATGGCCGCCACGCCGATTGCGCGGTGCAGACCGCCGGTTCGGTGACCTATCGGGCCGAGACCCCGGGCCAGGCCATTTTCGATGGCGTCGCCTGCGAAGGTAAGGGCGCATTGGTGCTGCGCGGCACCAATGCCCGGGTCGAAGGCCTGGTCTTCACCAACATCAAGGTCGACGATTTCAACGGCGTCGGCATCCGGATCGAGCTCGGCAACCTCGAAGTCTCGCAGTCCTGGTTCCGCGACAGCCAGCAGGGCATCCTTGGCGGGATCGACACGAAATCACGCATCTCGATCGACAGGTCGACCTTCACCCGCCTGGGCACCTGCGAAGGACCCGGCGGCTGTGCCCACTCGGTCTATATCGGGGACTATGGCTCGGTCTCGATCACCCACAGCCGGTTCGAACAGGGCCGCGGCGGGCACTATGCCAAGAGCCGCAGCCGCGCGGTCGAGATTGTTGGCAACAGCTTCGACGATTCGGCCGGGCGCGGCACCAATTACATGATCGATCTGCCCGGCGGCGCATCGGGCCGGATTGCAGGCAACTGGTTCGTTCAGGGGCAGGACAAGGAAAACTGGTCCGCCTTCATCACCATCGCGCCGGAAGGACGGCAGTATAGCTCGGCCGGGCTGGTGATCGATGGCAACGACGCCCGCTTTGCCCCCGGTGTGAGCCGCACCAGTACCTTCGTTGCCAACTGGACCGATGATCCTGTGCAAATCGGCGCGAACCGGCTGGCCGCCGGCATCAAGCGCAGCGACCGTCGCTAGAGCAGGTGTCCCGTCCGGTCGCGCTTAGTATCAAGATAGCGGGCGTTATGCGGGTTGGGCGGCAACTGGTGCGGCACGCGCTCGGCCACGGTCACCCCGGCGGCGGACAGCGCCTCAACCTTGGCCGGGTTGTTGGTCATCAACCGGATCGGGCCGACCCCCAGCAGGTGCAGCATCCGCGCGGCCACGGGGAAATCGCGCGCCTCGGTTGGCAGGCCAAGCCGGTTGTTGGCATCGACCGTGTCAAAGCCCTGGTCTTGCAACTGATAGGCGCGCAGCTTGTTGACCAGGCCAATCCCCCGTCCTTCCTGGCGCAGGTACAGCAGCACTCCCCAGCCGCCAGTTCTGGCCTCATCGGCCATGGCGCGCAGCGCAGCATCAAGCTGCGGGCCGCAATCGCACTTCAGGCTGCCAAGAATATCGCCGGTCAGGCATTCGGAATGGAGCCGAACCAGCGGCGGACGGTCCGAATTTTGTTGGCCGATCACCAGCGCAACATGTTCGCGCAGGTCATCGGCTGAACGGAAGGCGACAATCTCGGCATCCTCGGCCGCGGCAACCGGCAGGCGGGCACGGGTGGCGATGGCCAGGTGGCGGGGATCGGAAAACTCGGCCAGATCGCCTGAAGAGACCGCTTGCGCCTCACCCGCGCCATCCGGATCGACCAGGAAGGCCGGTAGGATCCCCGCCAGCCGGGCGAGCGACAGCGCGGTTTCAGCCGCGCGCGGATGATCAAGATGTTCGGCCATGAACGGGCCCTTCATCGGCCAGTTCAGGTCTTCGGCCGGATCGGCCAGCACCCGCGCCGCGGGGAGCGTGAAAGGTTCAGCCGCGCGGATCAGCACCGGCGCTTCGGGAACGGCAGCTTCGCGCTGGTTGGCCAGCTTCAGCGTCACCGCCCGCGCTGCCGAAATTAGCAGCCGCGGGGCGCTCGCCTCAGGTGCGAAGCCGGTTTCCGCCGGCAGCAGCCGCAGCACGCCATCGACCTCAACCGGCCAGCCGTGGCGCAGCGCATCAAGCGCCAGGGCAACACGGCGGGTCGCTCTCAAAGGGCAAACTCCGTGATCAACGGCACGTGGTCGCTCGGCTGATCCCAGCGGCGCGTTTCTTCAACAAAGCGATGGCTGACCGATTGGGCCGCCAAAGCAGGCGAGGCCCACATGTGATCGAGCCGGCGGCCGCGATCCTTGTCCTGCCAGTAGGTGCGATAGGACCACCAGGTCCAGTTGCGCTCTGGCGCGGGGATATGCTTGCGGCCCAGGTCAACCCAACCATGGGCATCGCGGAAGCGATAGAGCGCCTCGATCTCTACGGGCGTGTGGCTGACGACCTTGAGCAGTGCCTTGTGGTCGTAAACATCGCATTCCAGCGGGGCGATATTGAAATCGCCAACGATCAGCGTCGGCCGGTCCAGCGCTTCGGCCCAGCGCGCCATCCGCTCCAGGAAATCAAGCTTCTGGCCAAATTTCGCGTTCTGATCGCGGTCGGGGATGTCACCCCCGGCGGGAATGTAGACATTTTCCAGCACCACGCCCTGCCCGGGGCCAAGCAGTTCGACGCCCACATGCCGCGCCTCGCCATTGGCCTGCCAGTCATGCCGCCCGATTTCCCGTAACGGGATGCGGCTGACCGTGGCGACGCCGTGATAGCCCTTTTGCCCGTGCACCACCCGGTGGGTGTAGCCAGCCGCCTCGAACACTTCGTGCGGGAACAGCTGTTCGGCGCACTTGATCTCTTGCAGGCACAGCACGTCCGGCCCCTGCTCTTGCAGGAACCGCACCACCTGATCGGCGCGCAGACGGACGGAATTGATGTTCCAGGTAGCAATCGAAACCATGCCACAGGCTTTAGTGCCGAATCCCGCTGCCGCAACACCCCTTGCGCTTGGCGCGGGTTTGGGTGGGTGTGGAGTGGCTCAGGGTGGAGCGAGAATGGCTGTCAGCGATAACCGGCGCGCAGCGACCTTATTGGTCGTGAGCACCGGATGCGCAGCGGGTGGCCGTTCGCAGCCCGCCCTGGGCCATTCCACGCCCACCCAAACAAAAACCCTCGGTCCGGGGGCATTGGACCGAGGGTTCCTTGGTGCGTTCGTCACGCTTGACGGCGCGGCCTACAGGAGACTTGGGCAACAGGGGGGAAACCCGTCTCAAACCGCGCCGTCAGGCACCGTTCTAGGGCTATTCGACTTGCTGGCCCATGAACAATCGTCAGCGATTGGTCGCGATTTGTCGCACCAGCCGCACGCTCTGCGACAGGCCGTTGAATCTCATCGACGAACAGTCGAGCGCGGATCGCTATAGCGGAACGTGTTATCCGGAACGGCCATGCCATATTGCTGATTCGACAGAGTGACGATGGTTCGGCGCTTTTGCGAATCAAGCGCAGCCCAGCTCGACAATTCAAGGCCGCCGGGGGCGCCTGCCTTGCGCGTGAAGACTAAGGTGATCGCGCCATATTCCGGGCGCGCCTTATCGCGCACAACAACATTCACGATGCGGTCGCTGCCGGTAGGTATGACACGGCCATACTTGCCGACATCACGACTGGGGTCGAGCAAGGCGCCCAAGGGGCTGTTTTTGATCGGCCAGCGCTGAACCTGGCGGACCTCGTAATCAACAAAGGTCAGCGCGCTGCCGTCGGAAACGACAAGCATCGGCACGCCCCTTTCATACTGGAAACGGATCTTACCGGGGCGCTTCAGGGTCAACACACCGCCGACCCGCTGACCATTGGTATCGGCCTGGATAAAGTCCGCGCGCATGGTGGTAATGGCGCGCAGCGCGGCGACCGCACTGGCAAGGTCGGCCGCGTCATCGGCGCGCGCGGGAGCAGGGGCAGAAACGACAAGCGCCGCCGAAACGGCGGCACCTGCAAGCGATCCGAAGGTCAATCTGAAGCTCATGGCCGTGCTTGTAGCAGCGCAGCCTTGAACCGCCAGTGAACCTTACTTGATCTTGGCTTCCTTGAACTCGACATGCTTGCGCACGACCGGGTCATACTTGTTGAACACCATCTTTTCGGTGGTGTTGCGCGGGTTCTTCTTAGTCACGTAGAAGAAGCCGGTGTCGGCGGTGGAAACCAGCCGGATCTTGACGGTTGCGGGCTTCGCCATGGCGTAGGTCCTGTCTAATCGATTCGGCCCGAAAGCCGCAAAAACCAAGCGGGCGACCGCGCGGGCCGCCCTTCACGGAGCGGGCCATTGGCCCAGAAGGCCCGCAGAGTCAAGGCTGGCGCGCGTTGAAGGGCGCCCGATTGCAGGTATTCTTTCGCGGTGCTAAAGTTGCATCTGTAACTATGTCCACCACCACCGCCCTTGATCAGACCGACTTCGCCCGCCTGCCCGACCCCGGGCCGGGCGTGTTTACCGCGCCCTTGCAGCGCCCGGCCCAGGTCGGGGAGGACTGGCTGGAGCCGGCCCAGCGCGAATATACTGCCGAAGAACACCGCATCTGGGATGATCTCTATGCCCGGCAGATGCAGGTCCTGCCCGACCGCGCCGCCACCGCGTTTCTCGCCGGGCTTGAAAGGCTGGACCTTGGCCGCGGTGGGGTGCCCGATTTTACCCGGCTGTCAGAGGAACTGCGCGGCCTGACGGGTTGGTCGGTGGTCCCGGTGCCGATGCTGATCCCTGATCACGTGTTCTTCTGGCACCTGGCCAACCGCCGCTTCCCGGCGGGCAATTTCATCCGCACGCGCGAGACCTTTGACTACATCCAGGAACCCGACGTGTTCCACGATGTCTTCGGCCACGTGCCGATGCTGACCGACCCGGTCTTCGCCGATTACATGCAGGAATACGGCCGCGCCGGATGGAAGGCGATGCGCTATAACCGGCTCAAAGCGCTGGGCGCGCTCTATTGGTATACGGTTGAGTTTGGCCTGATCCTCGAGACCGGCGGCCTGCGCGCCTATGGCGCCGGCATCCTCTCCGGCCCGACCGAAACGGTCTTCTCGGTACAGGCGCAAAGCCCAAACCGGATCATGCTCAATGTCGACCGGGTGATGCGCACCGACTATGTGATCGACGATCTGCAGCCGACCTATTTCGTGATCGAGAGCTTTGACGAGCTTTATCATGATACCGTTGAGCGGGATTTTGACCGGCTCTACCGCGCGCTGGGCCCGGGCTTTACCTATGCCAATTCCGCCGTAATCGACGTTGACGACGTACTTCACCGCGGCACGCAGGAATATGCCCTGCGCGGCGGACGCGGCAGCGGAGCAAGGCCCGTTTAGAACCACTGCGAGACCGACCGGCCGGTGGAGCACCAGAAAAAAGAGAGGCCCGACCGTTGCCGACCGGGCCTTTGGAAGTTTTGGGAGAGGATGCCTGAAAGGCAGGCTCCAAATGGTGCAGCGCCGCATTTTGTGCAAGTGCGAAAAGGGCAAAGTGTGTTGCGCAATTTGCAACTAACGTTCAATTCTGCGCAATATGGCTGAAATGCTACAGTTTTAACTGACCCCGGTACAAATGGCAGGTTGCGCCACCTCGCCCGTCGTGCGTTTCTTGCTGCGTCGCAACAAAATCAGTGCGCGATGAACAGCGGTGGCGCTTCGGTCTCCTCAAGAAAGAACCGCGTCACCCCGCCAAACAGGAACTCGCGCAAACGGCTGTGGCTATAGGCGCCCATTACCAGCAGGCTGGCACCAACCCGTGCCACTTCTGCCGCCAGGGACTCCTCGATCGAATGACCCTCCGGCAATTCGGTCAGCTCGGCCTTCACGCCGTGACGCGCCAGATAGCGCAGCGCCTCTGTCGGCGGAAAGCCGGTGGCCTTTGTACTGGCAACAGTGAGCACCCGCACTTCACGCGCACCGATCAGCAATGGCACCGCCGCCTTGAGCGCGCGCGCAGCTTCGCTGCCACCGTCCCAAGCGATACAAGCCGTGCCAAGGGGCAGCTCCAATGTCCCGTGATCGGGCAAGGCCAGAACCGGGCAGGATGCATTCAGCGCAAGATCACCCGCCAGACCGCTGCTGCGTGAGACGATCAGCAAATCTGCCAGATCGCCACTCCGCACCAAAGCATCAAGCTGCGGCAATTCCGACTGCGCCACGTCAAACGGCACGTCATCGCGGGCCAGCCGCTCCCCAAAGGCTGCGGCAAGCGCGTCGTCTTCCTTCAGCGCCATATCCAGCGCCTCCCGCGCCAGAATGGCGCCGCCATAAGGATCAACGGTAACGTATTTGTCGACCGGCGTATCAACCAGCACGGTCAGGTGCCCGCCATGGGACCGGGCAAGGTCCATTGCCGTATCAAGCCGCGCCCCCATGCCAACATCGCGGCCACCCTGGATAAGAATCGATCGCATAATCCCTCTCCTTTCGTGACCAATGCTACGCCCCACGTGTTTTCCCGTCCATGATCCCGGTCAAATTGGCACTCTTGCGCTCGCAGAGGGCTTCGGCCACTGGATGGCGCAGGTTTGGCGCGGGGATGAAAGAACAATGGCAGGCAGTTTCGAGGCGGTTATCTTCGATTTCGGCGGCGTGATCACCGCTTCACCGTTTGAAGCGTTCAACCGGCTGGAAGACGAACGTGGGCTGCCGCGCGACCTTGTGCGGCGGATCAACGCCACCAATCCTGACAGCAACGCCTGGGCCCTGTTCGAGCGCGCCGAAATCGACGCCGCTGGTTTCAATGAGCTGTTCGCCGCCGAAGCCCGTGCCGCCGGACATGATCTGGATGGTGCCTCGGTCCTGGCGGTCCTCTCCGGTTCGATCCGCCCGGCGATGGTATCGGCGCTCGACCAGCTGAAGGATGCCGGTTACCGCCTGGCCTGCATCACCAACAACGTGCCCTCAGGCCACGGCGCAGGCATGGCCCGCAGCGGCGATGCCAAGGATGCCTATGAACAGGTCTTCGCCCGCTTCGAGCACGTGATCGAAAGCAGCAAGGCAGGGGTGCGCAAGCCGGACCCGCGGATCTACCAGATGATGTGCGACCATCTTGGGCTCGGCCCGCAGGCCTGCGTCTATCTTGATGACCTGGGGATCAACTGCAAGCCGGCGGCGCAGCTGGGCATGGCGGCGATCAAGGTGTCCAGCGGCGAACAGGCCCTGACCGATCTGGGCGTGCTGCTGGGGCTGAACCTGATCGCCTGACCGGTGCATTCCACGCAACCGTGACGGCGCGGCTTGCAATTGCGCAGGGCGCGCGTTGTCCTTAGCGATAAGGCGATTTTCCAGCGGAGAGCGGAAATGAACAAGCTTTATCCTGATGCGGCAGCCGCGCTTGATGGTCTGCTCAAGAACGATCTGCACATCGCCTGTGGCGGGTTCGGCCTGTGCGGCATCCCCGAGCGCCTGCTCGATGCCGTGCGCGACAGCGCGGTCACCGGCCTGACCTTCTATTCGAACAACGCCGGGATCGACAACGAAGGCATCGGCAAGCTGCTGCGCACGCGGCAGGTGAAGAAGATGGTTTCCAGCTACGTGGGTGAGAACAAGGAGTTCGAGCGCCAGTACCTGTCGGGTGAACTGGAAGTCGAATTCTGCCCCCAGGGCACCCTGGCCGAGCGGATGCGCGCCGGCGGGGCCGGCATCCCCGGCTTCTACACCAAGACTGGTGTCGGCACGCTGGTGGCCGAGGGCAAGGAAGCCAAGGTCTTCGACGGTGAGGAGTATATCCTTGAACGCGGGATCGTGGCCGATCTGGCACTGGTCAAGGCCTGGAAGGCCGACACCACGGGCAATGTCGTGTTCCGCAAGACCGCGCGCAATTTCAACGTGCCCGCCGCAACCTGCGGCAAGGTCTGCGTGGTCGAGGTTGAGGAACTGGTCGAGCCGGGCCAGCTTGATGCCGATGCGATCCACCTGCCGGGGGTCTATGTCCAGCGGCTGATCGTGGGCAGCCCCTATGACAAGAAGATCGAATTCCGCACCACCCGCAGCACGGATGTCGGCTGATGACCAAGCATGATGGACTGACCAAGGGCTGGAGCCGCGACCAGATGGCCGCCCGCGCCGCGCAGGAATTGCGCGACGGCTTTTACGTGAACCTGGGCATCGGCATCCCGACGCTGGTGGCCAACCACGTCCCCGCCGGGATCACGGTGACCTTGCAGAGCGAAAACGGGATGCTGGGCATCGGCCCCTTCCCGACCGAGGACGCGGTCGATGCCGATCTGATCAACGCCGGCAAGCAGACGATCAGCGAGCTGCCGCACTCGGCCTATTTCGATAGCGCCCAGTCCTTCGCGATGATCCGCGGCGGCAAGATTGACCTGACCGTGCTGGGCGGGATGGAAGTCTCAGCCAAGGGTGACATCGCCAACTGGATGGTGCCCGGCAAGATGATCAAGGGCATGGGCGGAGCGATGGACCTGGTCGCCGGGGTCAAGAAGATCATCGTCGTGATGGAACACTGCGCCAAGGATGGCACGCCAAAGTTTATCCCCGAATGCACCCTGCCGCTGACGGGGCGCAACGTGGTCGACATGATCATTACTGACCTTGCCGTCTTCCAGCGCCCCGATCACCAGTCGCCGTTCAGGCTGATCGAACTGGCCCCCGGCGTAACGGCGGATGAAGTGGCCGAAAAGACTACCGCGCAGTACCTGCCGCTCTGAACGCAGCATCCCACCCTTGCCGTCACCCCCGCGCAAGCGGGGGCACATCGCCTATTGTCGCCCATGCTGCGTCGTCTGCAATGGCAGGTGATGGGTCCCCGCTTGCACGGCGATGACGGAGTATTGGATTTAATCGATCGATTAATGGCCCTTGCGAGGGACCGTCCGGCGCGTAATGATCGCTCCCGTCAAGGGAGAGAATCATGAACAACGCCGTCTGCCGCCTGACCGGGTGCGAGTTCCCCCTGTTTGCCTTCAGCCACTGCCGCGACGTGGTGGTGGCCGTCAGCAGGGCCGGCGGCTTCGGCGTGCTCGGCGCAACCCGCTTCACCCCGGACCAACTTGAGGAAGAGCTGGCCTGGATCGACGCCCATATCGATGGCGCCCCCTATGGCGTTGATGTGCTGGTGCCCGAAATCGTCGATCCCCGCGTTGCCGAATTCCAGGATAACGAACAGCGCGCGGCCGCCATTTCCCAACAGCACCGCCAGTTCACGGCGGAACTGCTGGGGCAGTACGGGGTTGACGTTTCGCCCGACGAGGTCGTCAAATATGAAGGCCGCGCCGGGATCACCCCAGAAAACGGCTATGCCCAGATGGACGTTGCCTTCCGCCACCCGATCAAATTGATCGCCAATGCCCTGGGCATCGCCCCGCCCCGGATGATCGAAGAGGGCAAGAAGCGCGGCGTGCCAGTGGCGGCGCTGGTCGGCGCCAAGGAACACGCGCTGCGCCAGGCGGCGGCCGGGGTCGACATCATCGTTGCCCAGGGAACCGAGGCGGGCGGCCATTGCGGTGAGGTTTCAACCCTGGTGCTGATCCCCGAAGTGGTCCGCGCGCTGAAGGGTGCAGGGCATGACATTCCCGTCCTTGCGGCAGGCGGCATCATGACCGGCGCACAGATGGCCGGGATGATGGCGGCCGGCGCGCAAGGAGCCTGGACCGGCTCGGTCTGGCTGGCCACGACCGAAAGCGAAACCAGCGAAGCCTTCCGCGAAAAGATGGTTGCCGCGCGCAGCCGCGATACCGTGCGCAGCCGCAGCCGCACCGGCAAACCCGCCCGCCAGCTCAAGACCGCCTGGCACGAGGCATGGGACAATGCCCAGGGCCCCGGCCCGCTGCCCATGCCGCTGATGGGCATGGTTTCCGAACCCGCCTTCCAGCGGATCGAGAAGTCGGTGGTCAATGGCAACGCAGCCGCGCGCGAACTGGTCAGCTATTTCGTTGGCCAGGGCGTGGGGCTGGTCGACCAGGTGCGTAGCGCCAAGGGCGTGGTGCAAGACTTCCGCGAAGAGTTTGTCGAGGCGATCGGCGAACTCAATTCGATGCTGGGTTAAGTGGGGATCGCCTCAACCCTTCGCACCCGCTATTTTGACGTCCTGGCGTCGATCTATCTCTATAATGAGCACCGCGGTTACACCTCGCTTGACCGCGTGCTCGAGGCCGTGCGCGTGCGCTGCCCCGATGATCAGGCCTTCCAGGCCGAGATCGCCAAGCACCGCGCCGACGAGCGCACGCATTACGTCATGTTCCGCCGCTGGTTTGAACGGCAGGGGCGAATGCCGCTGGAGGTCGATTCCGGTGTCGGCCATATTGATCGCTTCATCCAGTGGGTGTTCCGCTGCCGGATCGAAGACCTGGACACCCACCGCATCGTGACCCAGCCGCAGGAATTCGAACGGCTGTGCCGGATCATCATGCTGACCGAGCAGCGCGGGCTCAAGCAGGTGGAGATCATCCTCAAGAACCGGCTGATCATGTCCGATCCAGTGATGAAGAGGATCTTTGAGATCGTCCACCGCGACGAGCCGGATCATTTCCTGCCCTATCAGCGTTGGCTAAACCGTCATGGCCGCGCCACGGCCCGGTGGAATGAACGGATGGCCGATTGGTGCATCCACAAGGTGCTGATGCTCTACAAGCTGCCCGCACTGTTCCTCGATATGCGCCGGGCGCGGATGGAACATTGGCCGGATGAAACGGATGGCTTGCCGGAAGGCACCGCTCCCGCCTAGGCTGCTGACCATGAGCTACACCCTGATCACCGCCAACCGGAACTATTCCAGCTGGAGCCTGCGCCCCTGGCTGCTGATGAAGGCCTTGGGCATTCCCTTTGCCGAACGCTTCGAGCCTTTCACCAAGCCGGACAATTATGAGGACTTTCGCCAGTTCTCTCCCACCGGCCAGGTGCCGCTGCTGATCGACGGCGCGCGCAAGGTGCCGGATTCGCTGGGCATCACGCTATACCTCGCCGACCGGCACGAAGGCGTATGGCCAGCCGATCCCGAAGCGCGGATCTTTGCCATGGGTGCGGTCTGCGAAATGCACGGCGGCTTTGGCCACCTGCGCAACGACTGCACGATGAACGTGGGGGTGCGGGTGACCCCCAAGCCAATGAGCGAGGGGCTGCAGCGCAATATCACGCGTGTGCGCGAGATTTTCGAGCACGGCCTGGCCCAGTTCGGCGGGCCATGGCTGGCCGGCCCTGCCTTTACCGCCGTCGACGCATTCTTTGCCCCGGTCGCCTTCCGCGTGCGCACCTATGGCCTGGACGTCGGGAAAGGACAGGCCTGGGTCGATCACGTTCTGGCCCATCCGGCCATGCGCGATTGGGAAGAACAGGCCCTGGCCGAGGAATGGCGCGAGGAAATGCACGAAGCGGAGCTTGCCGCCGCCGGGGTGATTACCGCAGACTATCGGCAATAACCGCCAACGCAACTATCGTCCGCGAGCCTTCATTACCCGCCGTCTGACGGCTGAAATCAACTCTTCAAAGGTGTTGACCTGCTCAATTTTGTAGCGTGCGGCAGTGATATCAACATTCCCTTTCCGCCAAAATCCTTCTGGGCACAGCAGCACGATCTTGCCGCTTTTGGCATGCAATCCCAGTTCGAGCAGGCTGACAGGGCTCTGGCTACCCGGAGCCAGGTACATCACGATGACATCGGCTTGTTCGAGCGCGGCCAACTCCCAATCAACTTGTTTTCGGAATTCCGGTTCGCTGGCAACCGGTCGCCAAGCGAGGTTCCAGTCAGCCCGGCGCGGATTGAGCAGGGTGACAGGCTGATCCTGCAGTGCCTTTGCCAGGTCTGACTGCCAATCAGCGCTGCTGCCCATATCGATGCTGCCACCGAGGAACACCCGCGCCCGCCCGTCGCGATGCGGAATGGGCTCCGGGGATCGAATGAGGACCGACCGGGCGGCCGACGTCGCCAAGCCAGGATTCGATGGCGCAGCCGCACTAGCTGTCGTTAGGCCGCCCACCAACGCAGCGATGACGATCGCTTTAAGCCGACCTTGGATCATCGCAGGCTCAGCCCAGCGCTGCCTTCAGGTCATCGACCAGATCGGTGCGCTCCCACGGGAAGAAATCGCCATGGGCCTTGCGCCCGAAGTGACCATAGGCCGCTGTTGGTTTGTAGATCGGCTTGTTGAGGCCAAGGTGGGTGCGGATCGCGCGCGGGGTCAGCCCGCCCAGCTTGGGCAGGTTCAGGATCGCGTCTTCGATCTTGTCATCGCCTACGGTGCCGGTTTCATGCGTATCGACATAAAGCGACAGCGGCTTTGACACGCCGATCGCATAGGCCAGCTGGATCGTGCAGCGCGTGGCCAGGCCCGCGGCAACGACATTCTTGGCCAGATAGCGGGTGATATAGGCGGCCGAACGGTCAACCTTGGTTGGGTCCTTGCCCGAAAAGGCGCCGCCGCCGTGCGGGGCCGCACCGCCATAGGTATCGACAATGATCTTGCGCCCGGTAATCCCGGCATCGCCATCGGGGCCGCCGATTTCAAAGCTGCCGGTCGGGTTGATGAAGTATTCGGTTTCGCGCAGCAGCACGGGCGGGATCACCTCGGCGATCACCCGCTTCACATAGGCGTGAAGCTCGGCTTCCTTTTCGCCCTCGTCATAGCCGGGGGCGTGCTGGGTCGAAACGACCACGGCGGTCGCCGCAACCGGCAGGCTGCCTTCATAGCGCAGAGTCACCTGGCTCTTGGCGTCCGGCTCAAGGAAAGGCGCGGCGCCCGAATGGCGGTCCGCCGCCATTTTTTCCAGGATCTTGTGGCTGTAATAAAGCGTGGCCGGCATCAGGTCGGGCGTTTCATCGGTGGCGTAACCGAACATGATGCCCTGGTCGCCCGCGCCTTCGTCCTTGTTGGCATTGGCGTCGACGCCCTGCGCGATGTGGGCCGATTGGCCGTGCAGGCGGTTGATGAATTCGAACTTCTCCCAGTGGAAGCCATCCTGGGCATAGCCGATGCGCTTGACCGTCTGACGCACGGTCGCCTCGATCTCTTCCTTGGCGCCGGGGGCCCATTCGCCGTTCTCGTAAACACCCTTGCAGCGGATTTCGCCCGCCAGCACGACCAGCTGGGTGGTGGTCAGCGTTTCACAGGCGATGCGCGCTTCCGGGTCTTTCGCGAGGAACAGGTCGACAATCGAATCCGAGATCTGGTCTGCCACCTTGTCCGGATGACCTTCGGAAACGCTTTCGGAGGTGAAGAGGTAGTCGGTGCGCATCGCGTCCTCGATATAAAGAAATCTTTATATCCCCTCTTTAGCTCCTTCGGCGGCGGCTGGCAACCACTCCTGCGACAAGAAGAAGTATCGCCCAGCCAAGCGGCAACATATTGCCAAGTCGAGAGAACATGGTTGGCGCAAGCGCCGCTGGCACCTGTCCATCGAGCCGCCCGGGGACCAGCCGTGGGACATGCTGACGAACCACTCCGCGCCCGTCGATTACCGCAGAAATACCTGTAGTTGTCGAACGCAGGACCGGCAGTCCCTCCTCGATTGCGCGCAGCCGCGCCTGGGCCAGATGCTGGGGCGGGCCCCAGGCGCCGAACCAGCCATCATTGGACGGGTTGAACAGGAAATCCGGACGACTGGCCGGATCAACGACCTGGCCAGAGAAGATGATCTCATAGCAAATCTGGATCCCGGCCCGCCCATGCTGGCCAAGGTCCAGTGTCCGCGGGCCCGGGCCGGGCCAGAAATCGATACCGCCCGGCACCAGCCGCTCAACACCCAGCGGCGCAAGCAGCCAGCGCAGCGCAAGATATTCGCCATAGGGCACCAGGTGCGCCTTGGCATAACCGGCACGGATCGTGCCGCTATGATCGAGCGCGGTCACCGCATTGCGTGCACCAGCCACGCGGCCGCCAGCAATTTCCAGATCAACCGTACCGGTCAGCAGCATGCCGCCGGGTCCGACAGTAAGACCCAGCCGGCGGCGGGCCACGGCGGGATCGGCGCCGAAGGTGTCGAGATAGTACCGCTCAGGATACCCACCACGCAGATAGTCCGGCACCCCCGATTCCGGCCAGAGCACCAGCCGCTCCCCCTGCCCGCGCGATAGCGCGGCCAGGCGCTGGAACTGCCATTCAAACCAGGCCGGATCGTTGAGCACGTCCTGCCGGATATCGGGCTGGACCAGAGTGTAGCGGCGCGCGGTAAGGTCCTGCTGTGGCACGGCCAATTGCGGCAGGAGCAGCGCCAGCACGGGGACCAGGAGCAGTGCGACCCCGCAAAGATCACGTTTGCCGCGGGCCATGGCGCCCCACCAGCACCCCGCAAGCACGACCACCAGCCCAGAGAGGGCATAGGTCCCCAGCCACGGCAGCAACAGGGCCAGCCCCGGGCGATCAAACCCGCCCAGCGCCGCGACACCCAGCGGGTTCCAGGCAAAACCGGTGAAGACCCAGGCACGCAGCCATTCGCTGACGATCCAGCCGCCAGCGAGGGCCAGAACCAAACCCGGCACTGACCGCCGCGCCAGCCATCCGGTCAGCGCCGCCAGCGCCGGATAGACCGCCAGGTAAAGCGAAAGCAGAACCACCGCTACCCAGCCGAGCCAGGCCGGCATATTGGCCTGATAGGTGAAGGCCGTGGCGATCCAGTTGTTGCCCAGGCTGAAGTGGCCAACACCGAAACACCAGCCGACAAGCCCCGCCTGCTTCCAGCTTGGCGCGCGGGCAACCAGCGCGCACAGTCCGGCTACCGCCAACAGGGTAAACGGCCACAGGCCCAGCGGCTGGAACCCGGTGGTGGCAAGCGCCCCCAGGGCCAGCGCGGCCTTGCGTGGATGGTTCAGGGCAAGGTCCAGCCAGCGGTGCAAGCTAGAGCCTGGTCTGGATCACTCGGCGGAGGCCAGGGTTTCGTCCGCACCATCGGCCGATGGCTTGCGACGAACCGGCTTGCGGCGCGGCTTGGCCGCTTCATCCGATCCCGCATCGGCAGCCGGAGCTTCGTCACGATTGCCGATCGCCGGAGGCAGGAGCGAGGGGTCAAGCCCACCCGACTCGCCTTGGCTGTCACGCTCGTCACGGCGTGGACGGCGATCATCGCGGCGGGGGCGCAGACCACGGGTGCCACGCTCCTCGCGCGGTGCCCGCTCTTCGCGATTGCCGCGAACGAAGGGGTTCTCCGCCGGCTCATAAGGGTTGCCGGTAGCGCGGCCTTCACCGCCCTCGTCATCGCTGCGCGGACTCTCGTCCTCGCGCTCTTCGCGGCGGGGGCGGTCTTCACGCTCACGGCGGGTGTAGACCGGCTGGTCAAAGCTCGGGAAATCGCTTTCGGCGCTGAAATCGCCGGCGTCATCGGTTTCCTCGCGCTCGCCATCGGCGCCTTCCTGCCAGCGTTCGTCACGCGGGCGGCGCTGCTCTTCCTGGCGCTGGCGCTGGTCGGCGATCACGCGAAAATAGTGGTCAGCAAACTGCAGGTAGTATTCCGCCTGCACCCGGTCGCCGTTCATGTGCGCGTCCTGCGCCAGCTTGCGGTACTTCTCAAGCAGCTGCGGCGCATTGCCACGGGCGCGGCTGTCGATCCGGTTGAGTTGCTGGCCGCCGCCACCACCGCCCTGACGATTGCCACGGCCGCGCCGACGATTGTTGTTACCACGATTGTTGTTCAAGGGTTTCAATTCCCTGTTTAGCGGCTGTGGGGCCGCGCGACCCTTACCCCCCGGTGGCACCATCGCGCGCCGGGGCCCGACACTTGCTGGCTAGACTGGCGACCTTGCCAGGAACTTCGCAAATGCTGGATTGGATCGTGGGGACGCCTGCTCGCGTGCCGGCCTCGATCTGCAAACCGGCTTACGCGCTTGGCCCGGACTTGCCAAGCGCTTTCTTGAATTCCAGCACCCGCGGGCGTTCCGCCAGGTCAAGGTACAGGGTGGCCGAAAGCCCGGCCGCTGCGCCAATGGCGGAAACTGCTTCAGCCTGGGTGTATCCGATCTCAACCAGCGCAACCCCCTGATCCGCCAGCAGACCGGGCAATTGCGGCACCAATACGCGGTAATCATCAAGCCCGTCAGCGCCGGAAAACAGGGCGCCCGCCGGCTCATGATCGCGCACGGTCGGATCAAGCGGCGCATCGCTTTCGACATAAGGCGGATTGGCCAGGATCAGATCGAACGGCCCGCCCAGATTGTTGCCCCAACCCGGCTCGTGCCAGTCGGCACGAATCATTGTGGCCCGCTCGCCCAGCCCAAGCCGCGTGGCATTGGCGGCGGCCACGGCCAGGGCTGGCTCGGACCGGTCGATCCCGATCCCCCGCGCCTGCGGCAATTCATGCAGCACGGCCAGCAGCAGGGCGCCCGAGCCCGTACCACAATCGAGCACACGGCCAGCATCCGGCCGGGCCGCCAGCGCAGCCTCAACCAGCGTCTCGCTATCCCCGCGGGGAATGAGCACGGCGGGCGAAACCATGAAGGGCAGGCCATAGAATTCCTGATAGCCGCGAATATAGGCGACCGGTTCGTGCGCGGCGCGGCGTGCCACCAGTTCGGCAAAGGCGGGCGGCTCCGGATCGCGCATGTGGCGCAGGAACAGGTCCGAGCGGCGGACCTGCAAGGCCTCGGCCATCAGCAGTTCCGCATCGAGGCGGGCCGAATCCGTCCGCGATCCCAGCAGTTCGGTTGCAGCGCGGATCGCATCGGCAACAGTGCGGGCAGCGCCTTCGACAGGCTCAGGCTGAGCGGGGTTGGATTCGGTCATCGCTTTGATCCCGCTCGGGCTGAGCTTGTCGAAGCCCCCTCCGCTCGGTCAGGATTACTCACCGAGCGCCGCCAGCCGCTTGGCCTGGTCCTCGGCAATCAGCGCATCGACCAGTTCGGTCAGGCCCGGCCCCTCGAGCACTTCGGGCAGGCGGTGCAGGGTCAGGTTGATGCGGTGGTCGGTCACCCGGCCTTGCGGGAAGTTGTAGGTGCGGATCCGTTCGGAGCGATCCCCCGATCCGACCATCGCCTTGCGCGCGGCGGCTTCCTCGCCCTGCACGGCATCGCGCTGGGCTTCGAACAGGCGGGCACGCAGCACCTGCATCGCCTTTTCCTTGTTCTTGTGCTGGCTGCGGCCATCCTGGCAGGTCACCACGGTGCCGGTCGGCAGGTGGGTAATGCGCACGGCAGAATCGGTGGTGTTGACGTGCTGCCCGCCCGCGCCCGACGCGCGGTAGACATCGATCTTGAGGTCCTTGTCCTCGATCTGCACATCCACCTCATCAGGTTCGGGCAAGACGGCCACGGTCGCCGCCGAGGTGTGGATGCGCCCGCCGCTTTCGGTAACCGGCACGCGCTGGACCCGGTGGACGCCGCTTTCGAACTTCAGCTTGGCGAAAACGCCATTGCCAGTGATCTGCGCCACCACTTCCTTGAAGCCCCCGACTTCGGACGGACTCATGCTGACCGGCTCGATCCGCCAGCCCTGCTCGGCGGCAAACCGTTCGTACATCCGGTAGAGATCACCCGCGAACAGCGCCGCTTCATCGCCCCCTGTCCCGGCGCGGATTTCGAGCATGGCCGAGCGGCTGTCGGCAGCATCGCGCGGCAACATGGCGATCGACAGCCGGTGCTCAGCCTCGGGCAGTTCGCTCTTCAGCCGCTCGATCTCTTCCTCGGCCAGCTCGCGCATTTCGGGATCGTCAAGCTCGGCCAGGCTAGCGAGTTCGGCGCGCATGGCCATGACCTCTTCGGCCAGCTTGGCGACCGGTTCCAGTTCGGAAAAGTCCCGGCTAGCGGCAACGAAGTCCTTGCCCTCAAGCTGGCCGGAAGCCAGCCGCGCCTCGAGCTCAGCGAAGCGGGCGGAAATCTGGCGGAGCCGGGCGTCGGGGACGGACATCAGGCCGTCAGCGTTTCCAGCACGGCGTTAACGCGCGCCAGCACTGCGGCGTGCTCGGCCGAGCGGGAATTGCAGGCGATCTTGCCTTCACGCAGCGCCACACCAACCAGCACGCGCGAGGGCAGCTTGGACGCCTTGTCGAACCGCTTGCGAGGCGATCCGGTGGCAATCATATCCGCTGACAGGCCGGCGACGCGCAGGGCCTTCAAGGCGGCGACACCAAAGCCAATCGCAGCATCGTCCTCGATCGCCAGAATCACGTCCTGCAGGTCGGCAGCGACCTGCCCGGCATCGGCTACCAGCATCGCCAGCCGCTCAACTCCGGCCGCCCAGCCCACTGCCGGGGTATGCGCACCACCCAGGCTTTCCATCAGCCCGTCATAACGCCCGCCGCCCAGCACGGTGCCCTGCGCGCCCAGCCGGTCAGTGACGAATTCAAAGGCGGTGTGGCGATAATAGTCCAGCCCGCGGACCAGTGCCGGGGCGCGGGTCCAGGCAACGCCGGCGGCATCGAGGCCTGCAGTGACCTTCCCAAAGAAGTCCTGCGCCTCGTCGCTCAGGTAATCGTCGATTTTGGGCGCGGCATCGGTGAAGGCCTTGTCGCGCGGGTCCTTGCTGTCGAGGATGCGCAGCGGGTTGCGTTCCAGCCGATCCTGCGAATCTTCGGACAGTTCGCCCTTCACGGCGCGGAAGTATTCGACCAGCGCGGCGCGCCAGGCCTCGCGGCTGGCGCCATCGCCCAGCGTGTTGAGCATCAACGTGACGCCGTCCGCAATGCCCAGTTCCTTGAGCAATTGATCGGCCATGACCAGCAGCTCGACATCGGCCTGCGGTTCGCCCGCGCCGATGATTTCGGCGTCAAGCTGGTGGAACTGGCGGTAGCGGCCCTTTTGCGGGCGCTCATAGCGGAACAGCGGGCCATGGGTGGCCAGCTTGACCGGGGCATACTGCTGCCAGCCATTGCTAAGGTAAGCGCGGCAGATGCCCGCGGTGAACTCCGGCCGCAGCGTCAGCGAATCTCCGCCGCGGTCCTCAAACGAATACATTTCCTTGGAAACGACATCGGTGGTCTCGCCAATCGAACGGCTGAACACCTCGGTCTTTTCGAAGACCGGCATTTCCACCCGGCGAAAGCGGTAGAGCTTGCGGATGCGCTCAAAGGTTTCGACCACGTGGGCGAATGCCTCGGCCTCTGCGCCGAAGATATCCTGGGTGCCGCGAATTGCCTGTGGTGTGCTCATGCGCTGCCCCTAGCGGTAACGACGCTGGTCGAAAAGAGCGCAGGCGAATCTTGCAGCCTGGCCCGCTTGCCGCCAAGTACCCGCCCATGAAGCACTACACCTCCTCGCTTATCGCCACCCTGGCGCTTGCCCTGGCCTCCCCGGCCCTCTCCACCCCGCTTTCGGCCCCGACTGCTGTGCTGCTGTCGCAGCAGGTGCCCGATGCTGTCGACGCGCCCTATCCGGGCGGGACCATGACGCTCGACATCGACGCGACCGATACCCTGCGCGGTGTTTACCGCGTGACCCAGACCGTGCCGGTCGCGCCCGGCACCCAGCGCCTGACCTTGCTGTTCCCGCAGTGGCTGCCCGGCAACCACGGCCCACGCGGTCCGCTGGCCGAACTGGTTGACGTGACCTTCACCGCCAATGGCCAGCTGCTGCGGTGGAAGCGCGATCCGGTGGAAGTAAACGCCTTCCACATCGACATTCCGGCCGGGACCAAGGAGGTGGTGGCCCGGTTCATCCACACCAGCCCGCTGCAATCGAGCGAAGGCCGCATCACCATGACGCAGGAGATGCTGAACCTGCAGTGGGAGAAGATGAGCCTCTATCCCGCGGGGCACTATGTCCGCCAGATCAGGGTCAAGCCCAGCGTTACCGTGCCCGCCGGCTGGACCGTGGCCGGCGCGCTGGACGGCGTGAAGCACGAAGGCGATCGCTGGTCATGGGACGAGACCAGTTACGAGATATTGGTCGATTCGCCGCTGTTCGCCGGCAAGCATTTTGCCAAGTGGGATCTGGGGCAGAACGTCACGCTCAATGTTGTGGCCGACAAGCCCGAGCAGCTGGCAGCCACGCCCGAACAGATCGACCTGCACCGCAACCTGGTCACCGAGGCGCGGCTGGCCTTCGGTGCCAACCACTTCGATCGCTATGAATTCCTGCTGGCCCTGACCGACCGGATGGGCGGGATCGGGCTTGAGCACCACCGTTCGAGCGAGAACCAGCTGGAACCCGGCGCCTTTACCGAGTGGGACAAGTACGATTTCGATCGCAACCTGCTGCCGCACGAATTCTCGCACTCGTGGTCGGGCAAGTTCCGCCGCCCGGCGCGGCTGTGGACCCCGGACTATCGCCAGCCGATGCAGGGCGACATGCTGTGGACCTATGAAGGGCAGGACCAGTTCTGGGGTGCTGTCCTGGCGGCCCGTTCAGGCTTGCAGGCAAAGGACACCGTGCTGGGCATGCTGGCCAGCTGGGCCGGCAACTTTGCCGAGCAGCCGGGCCGCCGCTGGCGCTCGGTTGAGGATACCGGCAGCGATCCGGTCTTCGCCGCCCGCAAGCCCAAGCCGTTCTCCAGCCTTTCGCGCAACGAGGACTATTACACCGAAGGCGCGCTGACCTGGCTGGAGATCGACCAGATCATCCGCCAGGGCACCGGCGGGAAGAAATCGATCGACGATTTCGCCAAGCTGTTCTTCGGCATGCGCGATGGCGACTATGGCCAAATCGCCTTCGAAGCTGACGAGATCGTCACCAAGCTGAACCAGGTCTATCCCTATGACTGGGCCAAGCTGATCGACCAGCGGATCAACACCCCCGGCCAGCCCGCACCGGTCAAGGGGATCGAACTGGGCGGTTACAAGCTGGTCTGGAAGGAAGAGCCGAACCCCTACTTCAAGGCATCGATGGCCGATTCCAAGTCGCTGAACCTGACCCATTCGATCGGGCTGGTGATCGACAAGGATGGGAAGGTCACCGCCACCCAGTGGGATGGTCCGGCGTTCAAGGCCGGGGTCGTTTCGGGCACCACGATCCTGGCGGTCAACGGTATCGGTTATAGCCAGGATGAACTGAAGAAGGCGATCACCGCCGCCAAGACCGGTGCACCGCTGGAATTGCTGACCAAGCGCGGCGACCGTTTCATTACCTACGCGATCGATTACAAGGGCGGTCTGCGCTGGCCGTGGCTCGAACGGGCCGCACCGGGCAAGGCAGCGGCAGGACTGGACCTGCTGCTGACGCCCAAGCGGCCGCTGGGCAGGAACGCCGCGAAGGGGAAGTAAGATGGCTGGGCCAACCGCAACACTTGGTAACCGGTTGGCCCCGCCCCGTTTCATCGCCTTTGCCCTGCTGCTGCCGCTTGGCGCCGCGCTGTGGCATTGGTTTGATCCGGCAGCGCCCTGGCAGGATGCCCTGGCCATGGGCTTTGACCTGAGCGCCGGGGTTTTCCTGCTCTCGCTGCTGCCGCTGCTGCGCCGCTTCCCGGTGGCCGAAATGCGCCGCCATGCGCAAGAGAACGATGCCAACCGCACGCTGATCGTGGTGATTTCCACCCTGCTGGCGCTGGTGGTGATGGCCGCAATCTCGGGCGAGCTGGCCGCGGCGCGCGGCGGCGATCAGATGGCGATGGTCAAGCTGCTGGTCACGCTGGTGCTGGCCTGGCTTTTCGCCAATTCGGTCTATGCCCTGCACTATGCCCACCTGTACTATTTCGGCAGCGACGAGAACGGCGGGCATCGCGGCGGAATCCAGTTCCCCGGCACCAACAGCCCTGATTACAGCGACTTTGCCTATTTCGCCTTTACCCTGGGGATGACCTTCCAGACCTCTGACGTGGCGATATCCGAACCATCGGTGCGGCGGCTGGTGCTGGTCCAGTGCCTGGCATCGTTCGTGTTCAACATCGGCGTGATCGCCTTCACCATCAACGCACTCGGCTAATTTTCCGCGCAATTGGGCGCTGCCCCCTGTTGCAGTGCAGCAAGGCCGCGTCTAAGGGCGCGGCCATGCGTATCGACCTTATTCCCGCCGGCGACAATCCGCCCCACGAAATCAATGTCCTGATCGAAGTGCCGATTGGTGGCGAACCCGTGAAGTACGAGTTCGACAAGGCCAGCGGCGCGCTGTTTGTTGACCGCATCCTGCACACGCCGATGCGGTACCCGGCCAATTACGGTTTCATCCCGCACACATTGGGCGAAGATGGTGATCCTCTTGACGCGCTCGTGATCACGCGTTCGCCGATCATGGCCGGTGCCGTGATCAAGGTTCGTCCGGTTGGCGTACTGCTGATGGAAGACGACAAGGGCGGCGACGAGAAGCTGGTCTGCGTGCCAGTCGACGCCACCTTCCCCTATTACCGCGAAGTTGCTGGCCACGATGACCTGCCGCCGATCGTGACCCAGCAGATCGAGCACTTTTTCCAGCACTACAAGGATCTTGAACCGGGCAAGTGGGTCAAAATCAAGGGCTGGGGCGATGTCGAAAAGGCCAAGCAGCTGATCGTCGAGGCGCAGGAGCGCGCGCTCGGCACGAAGTACGCCTAAAGGCCGGTTGCGCCGACCGGTCGGCCCGCTACAAGCGCGGCCCATGACCGGTCGTCGCCACGATATTGCTATTGCCGGAGGAGGACTGTCCGGCGGGCTGATCGCGCTTGCCCTGCAGCGTGCCCGGCCCGAGCTGGACGTGGTGTTGCTCGAAGCCGGCGGAGCGCCGGGCGGCAACCACCGCTGGTCATGGTTTGCCAGCGACCTGGATGAAGCCGGAGCCGACCTCCTTTCAGCGATGCGCATCACCCGCTGGGATCAAGGTTATGACGTGGCCTTCCCGGCCCATGCGCGCCGGCTGACCACGGGCTACCGCTCGCTCGCTTCGGCAGACTTTGCCGCCGCCCTGGCCCGCGAGCTGGCACCCGGCACGATCCGCGCCAATGCGCAGGTGGTGGCGCTGCACGCCGATGGCGTGGAGCTGGAGACTGGCGCGCGGATCGCGGCGCGCACCGTGATCGACTGCCGGGGGTTCGCGCCGAGCCCAGACCTCTGCGGCGGCTGGCAGGTCTTCATGGGCCGGCATTTGCGCACCGCGCAGCCGCACGGAGTGACCCGGCCGGTTATCATGGATGCCCGCGTGAACCAGCACGGGGCCTATCGCTTTGTCTATGTCTTGCCGCTGGCTCACGATGAACTGTTCATCGAAGACACCTATTACGCCGACAGCCCGGATCTTGATCGCCGTGCCCTGTCGAGCCGGATCGACGCCTACTGCGCGAACCACGGCTGGAACGGCGAACTGCTGGGGCATGAAACCGGCGTGCTGCCGGTCGTGACAGGCGGGAACTTCAATGCCTGGCAGGCAAGCCTGCGGGTGCCCGGCGTCGCCCGGGCCGGTGCGCGCGCCGGGTTCGTCCACCCGCTGACGAGCTATACCCTGCCGCAGGCCGCCGCTACGGCGCAACTGATCGCGCGCGAGGCAGACTTGCCGGGCGAGCAGCTGGCCGCGCTTCTTGAAGGGGAAGCCGCCCGGCACTGGTCAGCCACCGGCTTCTATCGCAGGCTTGGCGCCATGCTGTTTGGCGCAGGCGCGCCTGACCAGCGCTATCGTATCTTTGAACGTTTTTACCGCCTGCCGGAACCGAGCATCGAACGCTTTTATGCCGCCCGATCGACCCTGGGTGACAAGGCGCGCGTGCTGGTGGGCAAGCCTCCCGTGCCGGTGCTGGGGGCGATGCGCGCCTTGCTTGCGTCCGGGGCGCCAATGGCCGAAAGAGCATGACAATGACAGATCCAGTCCCCGCCACCCCAACCCTGCCCGTGCCCACCGGCAAACGCGCCTGCGTGATCGGTGCCGGCTTCGGCGGCCTGGCGCTGGCGATCCGCCTACAATCAGCCGGGATCGAAACCGTGGTCGTTGAAGCCCGCGACAAGCCCGGCGGGCGCGGCTATTTCTGGGAACAGGACGGTTTCACCTTCGATGCCGGGCCCACCGTGATCACCGACCCGCCCTGCCTGCAAGAGCTGTGGGCGCTGACCGGCCACGACATGGCCGAAGACGTCACGCTGATGCCAGTCATGCCGTTCTACCGGCTCAACTGGCCCGACGGCACCAACTTTGACTATTCGAACGACGAGGCCGGCCTGGCGCGCGAGATTGCCCGGGTCGCGCCTGGCGACCTCGCCGGTTACGAGGAATTTCTGCAATACGCCGCCGGGGTGTTCGAGGAAGGCTACGTCAAGCTTGGCACGGTGCCGTTCCTGGACTTTTCCAGCATGATCAAGGCCGCCCCGGCGCTGGCCAAGTATCAGGCCTGGCGTTCGGTCTATTCGATGGTTTCCAGCTTCATCAAAAGCGAGAAGCTGCGCGAGGCGCTGACCTTCCATACCCTGCTGGTCGGTGGCAATCCAATGACCACCAGCGCGATCTATGCCCTGATCCACAAGCTGGAAAAGGACGGCGGCGTCTGGTGGGCCAAGGGGGGCACCAACCAGCTGATCGCCGGGATGGTCAAGCACTTCGAGCGGCTCGGCGGCACGCTGCGGTTGCATGATCCGGTGGTCCAGGTTCACACCCTTGGCAACAAGGTGACCGAGGTGGAATGCGCCAGCGGCTGGACCGAGCGCTTCGATGCCGTCGCCAGCAATGCCGATATCATGCATTCCTACCGCGATCTGCTGTCGGAAAGTCCGCGCGGTCCGCAAATGGCGCGCAGCCTCTCGCGGAAGCGCTTTTCGCCCAGCCTGTTCGTGGTTCACTTCGGGCTGGAGGGAACCTGGCCGGGGATCCCGCACCACATGATCCTGTTCGGGCCGCGCTACAAAGGCCTGCTGGATGATATCTACCAGCACGGGGTCCTGCCGCAGGACTTCTCGATCTATCTGCACCATCCAACGGTTACCGATCCCTCGGTCGCACCGCCGGGCAAGAGCACTTTCTATGCGCTGATCCCGGTTGCCAACCAGGGCAAGCTGCCGATCGACTGGGAAACCGTCGGCCCGCTGATCGAAAAGCGCGTGCTTGATGAAGTCGGCCGCCGCCTGATCCCGGACATCCATGACCGGATCGTGACCAAGTTCCACTACGCCCCGCGCGATTTCGCGCTGGACCTCAACGCCCACCTGGGCAGCGCCTTCAGCCTTGAGCCAATCCTGACCCAGAGCGCCTGGTTCCGCGGCCACAACCGCGATGACAAGGTGAACAACTTCTATCTGGTTGGCGCCGGTACGCACCCGGGGGCAGGCATCCCCGGCGTTGTCGGAAGCGCCAAGGCCACGGCCCGCCTGATGGTGGAGGACCTGCGGTGAAGCGGATTGCAGTCTATTGCGGCTCGGCCACGCCTGAGGATCCCCGCTATATCGAACTGGCACAGCAGGTCGGCCGGACCCTGGCGACACGCGGCATCGGCGTGGTCTATGGCGGCGGCAAGCTGGGCCTGATGGGCGCGGTTGCCGACAGCGCGCTGGCCGCCGGCGGCGAGGTGATCGGCGTGATCCCCGAAGCCTTGGTCAATTCCGAAGTCGCGCACCGTGGCTGCACCGAACTCCACGTCGTATCCGGCATGCACGAGCGCAAGCTGGCCTTCACCAACCTGTCGGACGGGTTCCTGACCATCCCCGGCGGTGTGGGGACGATGGACGAGCTGTGGGAAGCAGTATCCTGGGCCCAGCTGGGCTATCACGCCAAGCCGGTCGGCCTGCTGAACGCATTCGGCTTCTATGACCAGTTGCTGGCCTTCAACCACCACATGATCGCGGTTGGCTTTATTCGCCCGGCCCATGCCGGAATCATCATCGCTGAGCCCGAGCTGGACCTGCTGCTGACCCGGATGGCTGCGCACGAACCACACACCCCGATCTTCGCGATGAAGACGAGCGACTTGTGATGCAAGGCTGTGCCAACATCCTTCGACAGGCTCAGGATGGGCGGGGCGGGATTGACTGATAGCACCTCACCCGCTCCGGCTGAGCCTGTCGAAGCCGCTGCGCCTGCTCTGGACCGCGCCCAGCTCCTCACCCATGCCCGCCAGTCGATCATGCGCGGGTCCAAGAGCTTTGCCATGGCCAGCCAGCTGTTCGATCGCCCCACGCGCGAGCGGGTCTGGCTGCTCTATGCCTGGTGCCGCCGCTGCGATGATCTGGCCGACAATCAGGACCATGGCGGCACGCTGGGCGAACAGGCCGGGGCCGAGGCCCGCCTCGCCACGATCCGCGAGCTGACCGCCAGGGCGCTGGCCGGTGAACCCTGCGGCGATCCATCGTTCGATGCCTTTGGCCTGGTCGCGCGCGAATGCGGGATCACCGCCGCCATGGCCGATGATGTGATCGCCGGCTTTGCGCTCGATGCCGCAGACTGGCGTCCGCGGAGCGAGGCGGACCTCCTGCAATACTGCTTCCATGTCGCCGGGGCCGTCGGGGTGATGATGGCCGTGGTCATGGGGGTCGACCCCGAAGACGCGGATACGCTCGACCGCGCCTGTGATCTGGGCCTGGCCTTCCAGCTGGCCAATATCGCCCGCGACCTTGACGAGGATGACGCCGCCGACCGCTGCTATCTCCCGCTCGAATGGCTGGTTGAGGCCGACATTCCCCCGGGCGAGCAGATGAAGCCGCATTACCGCCGCCCACTGACTGCGCTGGTCCACCGGATGTGCGCCATGGCCGAAGCTTACGAAGTGTCGGCCCGGATCGGTGCGGGTCGGCTCGCTTTCCGCCAGCGCTGGGCAGTCCTCGCCGCTGCCGGGATCTATGGTGAGATTGCCCGCGCGGTCGATGCCGCCGGGGAACATGCCTGGGATCACCGCATTCACACCTCGGGCATGCGCAAGCTGTGGCATGTGGTCCGCGCGCTGTGGGAAGCGGCAACGCCTCCGCCCAGAGCCACTGACCGCCCGCCCCTCGGACGCCGCCAGCTTGCAGAGCGCGCCCGCGCGGCCTAGGGGCTTCGCGTCATGCATTCCTATCCCGCCCCCGCGCTCGCCCGTGTCGAGGAAATGGTCCGCGCTGCGGCCGCCGATCCGGCGCGCGCCGTTTCGTTCCAGGGCGCGCCCGGCTGCAACGGCCACCGCGCCGCAACCGAATATGCCCCCGATTGCCTGCCGCTGCCCTGCTTCAGCTTTGAAGACGCGCTCGAAGCGGTGAAGGATGGCCGCGCCGGGCACGCGATCATTCCGATTGAAAACTCGCAGCACGGCCGGGTGGCTGACATCCATTTCCTGCTGCCCGAATCTGGCCTGGCCATCGTGGGTGAGCACTTCATGGCGATCCACCATGACCTGATGGCCGTGGGTGATGGCCCGTTCAAGGCCTGCTATTCGCACCCCCAGGCGCTGGGCCAGTCGCGCTTCTTCCTGCGCGAACGGGGGATCGTGCCGCTGGCCTATGCCGATACGGCCGGTGCCGCTGCCTTCGTTGCCGAGCAGGGCGATCCCGAAGCCTGCGCCATTGCGCCCAAGATTGCGGCCGCACTCTATGGCTTGAAGATCATTGCCGAGAACGTCGAGGACGCGGCCGACAACATGACCCGCTTCGTGGTCCTCTCGCGCCAACCGCTCGATCCGGCCAGCCTGGCCGGCACGGTGACAATGACCACCTTCGTCTTCGAGGTGAAGAATATCCCGGCCGCGCTTTACAAGGCGCTGGGCGGCTTCGCGACCAACGGCGTCAACATGACCAAGCTGGAAAGCTACCAGAAGGGCGCCAGCTTTGCCGCGACCCGGTTCTATGCCGATATCGTCGGCGCGCCGGGCGATCCTGCGGTTGATCGCGCGCTTGAAGAACTGGCCTTCCATTGCAAGGAGCTGCTGGTGCTGGGCACCTATCCGCAGGGGCGGCCAAGAGGTTAGATCACGACAAAGGGGGGCGTGATGGCAGACTATCGCATCATCGAGGACGATCTGACCGGTCCGGCAATCGCCGCCCTGCTGCAACTGCACCTCGACGAAATGCACCAGTGGTCTCCGCCTGAGAGCGTGCATGCCATGCCGATTGAGCGACTGCGCCAACCCGATGTCACCTTCTTTTCGGCCTGGGACGGCGAACGACTGGCCGCCTGTGGCGCAATCAAGCATCTGGCGGGCGACCACGGCGAATTGAAATCCATGCGCGCCGATCCGGACTATCGCGGCAAGGGAGCAGGCAAGGCGATCCTCCGCCAGCTGTTGGACGAGGCAGCAAAGCGCGGATACCGCCGCGTCAGCCTGGAGACCGGACGACCCGACCCTTTTCTGCCCGCGCGGCGGCTTTATGAAAGCCATGGCTTCACCGAATGCCCGCCCTTTGCGGACTATAGCGAAGATCCCTTCTCGATATGCATGACCAAGACGCTCTGATCCTGCGCCCGGCCAATGATGCCGATATTCCCGCCTTGTCGCGCCTGGCGATCGATTCCTTCGTGGCCAAGTTCGGGCCGCTCTATTCGGAAGCGGATCTCAATACCTTTCTGACCGAAAGCCTGTCCGAACCGGCGATTGCGGCCGAACTGGCCAATCCCGACCGGGTTTATCGCCTGGCTGAGCGTGACGGCATTCTGCTCGGCTATTGCAAGATCGGCCTCGCCTGTGGCTTTCCCGAACATGCCCGGGGCGAGCGGGTGATGGAACTGAAGCAGCTTTACACCGCGCCTGATGCCACCGGCATGGGCATTGGCGGTCAGCTGATGGACTGGGCGATGACGGAATTTGCCGCCCGCGGCGCGGACGAAGTGCAAATCTCGGTCTATGCCTACAATGACGGCGGCCACCGCTTCTATCGCCGCTATGGCTTTGACAAGGTGGCCGACATCACCTTCCGCGTCGGCGAACAGCTCGACGAGGAATTCCTCTTCGCCCAGCTGTTCTGAGCTGAGCCGGCCCAAGGATCGGGCTTTGCCTGATCCAGTCGATGCATTAAGGACGCGCCATGTCTTCAGTCCGTCCCTGGCGCGAGATCGCGCGGCGCAAGTCCCGGCAGATCATGGTGGGCAAGGTTCCCGTCGGTGGCGATGCGCCGATCACGGTCCAGACCATGACCAACACGCTGACCTCCGATCCGGTGGCAACGATAGGTCAGATCCGCCGCTGCGAGGAAGCCGGGGCCGATATCATCCGCGTATCCTGCCCGGACGTGGAAAGCACCGCAGCGCTGTCCAAAATCGTCAAGGCAGCGCGCATCCCGATCGTGGCCGACATCCATTTCCACTATAAGCGCGCCCTTGAGGCGGCCGATGCGGGCGCAGCCTGCCTGCGGATCAACCCGGGCAACATCGGCAGCAGCGAGCGCGTGGCCGAAGTGGTCCGCGCCGCCAAGGCCAATGGCTGCGCGATCCGCATCGGGGTCAACGCCGGCAGCCTGGAAAAGGACCTGCTTGAGAAATACGGCGAGCCCTGCCCCGAAGCGCTGGTCGAATCCGCGCTCGATCACATCAAGCTGCTGCAGGACCATGACTTCCACGAATACAAGGTGGCGGTGAAAGCCAGCGACGTGTTCCTTGCGGTCGGCGCCTATATGGGTCTGGCCGAAGCGGTCGACTGCCCGCTGCACCTTGGCATCACCGAAGCCGGCGGGCTGATCGGCGGCACGGTCAAGTCGGCAATCGGCATCGGCAACCTGCTGTGGGCCGGGATCGGCGACACGATCCGTGTCTCGCTCTCGGCCGAGCCGGAAGAGGAAGTGCGCGTTGGCTACGAGATCCTGAAATCGCTGGGCCTGCGCACCCGCGGCGTGCGGGTCGTCTCCTGCCCCTCGTGCGCACGACAGGGCTTTGACGTGATCCGCACGGTGCAAAAGCTTGAAGACGCCCTGAGCCACATCAAGACGCCGATGAGCCTTTCGGTGCTTGGCTGCGTCGTCAACGGCCCGGGCGAAGCGCGCGAAACCGACATTGGCGTGACCGGCGGCGGCAATGGCAAGCACATGGTCTACCTGCGCGGCGTGACCGACCACCACGTCCAGGACGACAACATGATCGACCACATCGTCAAACTGGTCGAGGAAAAGGCGGCCGAAATCGAGGCCGGAACCGTCGCCAGCATGGACAGCCTGCACGGGAAGGCGGCGTGAATTCACGCGGCGGCCTGCCGCCGCTCCACTTGCTGCTCGCCCTCGGCGTGATGGCCGTCTGGGGCACCAATTTCGTGGTGATCAAGCTGGCGCTGGCGCACTTGCCGCCGCTGACGCTCGCCACCCTGCGCTTCAGCCTGGCCTTCCTGCCGATGGCGCTGCTCATCAAGCGCCCGGCCGTGCCGCTGAAGAACCTGGCAGCCTATGGCGTGCTGATCGGCGCGGGGCAGTTCGGCCTGCTGTTCACCGCGATGCGCACCGATATCACTCCGGGCCTGGCCAGCCTGGTGGTGCAGACCCAGGTCTTCATCACCATCGGCCTATCAATGCGCCTGACGGGTGAGAAAATCGCGCCTTACCAGATTGCCGCCATGGCCTTGGCCGTTGCGGGCCTGGGCACGATCGGCTGGCACACCGATGGCAGCGCCACGCCGCTGGGGCTGCTGCTGGTGCTGGGCGCCGCGCTCAGCTGGTCGCTGGGCAACATGACCGCGCGCGCTGCCGGCCCGGTGCCGATGCTCAACTATGTGGTCTGGTCCAGCGTCTTTGCCGTGCCGCCGCTCTTCGCGATGGCCCTGCTGACCGAAGGCTGGCCGCAGATGGCTGCCGGGGTTGCGGCGGCGGACTGGACCACCTGGGGCGCCGTCGTCTGGCAGGCGGTGGGCAACACCATGTTCGGCTATGCCGCATGGGGCTGGCTGCTGGGCAAGCACCCCGCGGCGCAGGTTGCGCCGCTGGCGCTGCTGGTCCCGGTCTTCGGACTCGGCTCTTCGGCGCTGCTGCTGGGCGAACCGCTGCAATGGTGGAAGATCCTGGCCTTCGTGCTGGTCATGGCCGGACTTTCACTGGGTGTCCTGTGGCCACGATTCATGACGAAAAATAAGGTAGAGGCCCGCGCATGACGCTATCGATCCGCACCGCCACCCCCGCTGACCTGCCCTTGATCGCGCAATTGATCCGCGATCTGGCCGACTATGAAAAGCTGCTCCACGAAGTCCGCTTTGATGAAGCGGTGCTCGGCCAGAAGCTGTTTGGCCCGCGCCCCTATGCCGAGGTCGTGATTGGTGAGATCGATGGCACGCCGCAAGGCTTTGCGCTGTTCTTTCACAACTTCTCGACCTTTGAAGGCAAGCCCGGGATTTACCTCGAAGACCTGTTCGTGCGGCCAGAGGCCCGGGGTTCGGGCTTGGGCAAGGCGCTGCTCTCGCACCTCGCCATGCTGGCGGTGGAGCGCGACTGCGCCCGACTCGAATGGTCGGTGCTCGATTGGAACAGCCCGGCTATCGGTTTTTACCAGAAACTGGGCGCCCGGCTGATGGACGAATGGACCGTCATGCGCGTCGATGGCACGGCATTACAGCAACTTGGCGCTGAAGGACGCGGTTTGGCCGCTTAGGGGCTTGAACCGACGTTAAGCGCTGCGTTATCCACAAGAGGCTATGAGCGGGGCCATGAACAGGCGTGACATCTTGCTGGGCGGACTGGCCGCCGGTGCGGCGGCCGCCGTGCCATCGGCCGCGCATGCGCGCAATCTCGCCAACGCCTTTGAAGAAGCCTTCGGCGTAGCGCCGTCGGCCCAGCCGCCCGCGCTGCCCGGCCTGCCCACCACAGTCGCGCCCAACCCCGCCTATGACGCCAAGCTGCTGGAGATCGCCCGGCGCGAGTTGCAGCGTGCCGGCAGCAAGGTCTGGCGCACTGACATCGTTGGCATTGCCGATTTTGCGCGGCCGAGCACACTGCCCCGGTTTCACTTTGTGAACCTTGAAGCCGGCACGATCAAATCGTTCCTGGTCAGCCATGGCCGCGGCTCGGATCCGGCGCACAGCGGCTTTCTTAAAGCCTTCTCGAACGTGCCAGGATCAGAAGCAACCTCGCGCGGGGCTTACCTGACCTGCGAATGGTACAAGGGCAAATACGGCACCTCGGTCCGGCTCGACGGGCTTGATGCCGACAATTCCAACGCGCTGGACCGGGCCATCGTGATGCACCCGGCCGAATATGCGCGCGAGGATTACATTGCCCGCTTTGGCCGCCTTGGCCGCAGCGAAGGCTGCTTCGCCATGTCACCCGCGCACTTCAACGAAGCGCTGTGGAACCTCTCCGGCGGCCGGCTGCTCTATGCCGACCGGATTGAGGTCTGATCCTCGTTTGTGCGTTCGGCCCGTCCGGGCCTCTCTTGCAACACCGGCCCGCTCCCTTCGCGGAGGCGAAGGGCGCACCAACCTAAAGCGGATTATCCAGCTTGATCACCGTTTCGGTTGACTTGCGCTTGCCATCCCAGGCCGCGCGCGGGGCGGTGAAGCTGGCGAGGACGGGCGCGTCACGGCCATAGAGGTCGCCAAACTTGCCCATCTTGCCGGTGATGTCCGAAGCCATGGTGAAATAGGTCAGATAGACCGGGAAGGTCCGGGTCATCGCGACGCGGGTGTACTTGCCCGAGGTCACGATCGCCACCGCATCGTCCGGGGTTACCCCGGCACCCAGGATCGCCATGGTGATCGCCAGCTCTGTAGCGCGCTCCGTCCGCACGCAACCGTGGCTGAGCGCGCGCTGGGCCAGCTTGAACAGGTTGCGATTGGGCGTGTCGTGCAGGAAGATCGCATGCTCGTTCGGCATGTCGAGCTTCATCAGGCCCAGAGCATTGCCGGGGCCCGGCTGCTGAACGACGGTGATCGAGCCGTCCTTGTTCTTGGTAACCTTGTAATTCTCGCGCTTGGCCTTGGCCGGGTTGGCAAGCAGCTGCGCTCCCAGGCCCTCGCCCTTCACGATCGATTGCGGCACGGTCCAGGTCGGGTTGAAGACGACGCCTTCAACCACTTCGGCCAGCTGCGGGGTGGCTGTGCGGCCCGGCTTGCCGACAATTGTGCGGTAGGACCGGATGATGGCGTTATCGACCGTCAGCCGCAGCTGGAATTCCGGCACGTTGGTCAAAAGATAGAACTTGCCGAGATCGCGCGGCAGCCAGCGCCAGCGATCCATGTTCACCTGGATCAGCGCACGGGTGGCCTTGTCGGTCGCAGGAGCCTTCGCGAGTGCGTCCTTGAGCTTGGCATAATCCGGGTGCGTTGGTGCCAGTTTGGCGATCGCCCCGGCGATGTCCTTGCTGGCCAGGGCATCGGCCATGACGGTTGCAGTCGGGCTTTGGTCGACATCGGGATCGACCACGAACCACTGCACCCGCGAATCCATCCGGGTGCGGCCATCGCGCATGTCCTCGATCAGCCAGGCGAACGAGCGGCTGGCTTGTGCATCCAGCGCCGCACCGGGGCCGGCCAGGATCGCGGCGCGCAGATCGGCGAGCTGGTAATCCGCGGGGATCAGGCCGTGCGCGCCAATCCCTTCGATCACCTTGGCCAGCACCTGCGCATCGGCCACCTGCCAGGCCAGCACGGGTTCAAGCACCGGCAGCTCCGGTTCGATCGTGGGGGCAGCCGGCTCCTGGGTCGCGGGCGGAGCCGGCGTGGCAGCAGGAACGGGCGCCGGGGTTGGCACAGGGGCAGAGCCGGTCGGCTGCGGGCTGGGCTTCACCGTCGGGGCGGGGGCCGGAGCCGGCAGGATGCTCTCGGGCGAACGGGCCGCCTGGGCCAGCGCGGACCCGGCCACAAGAGCCAGCGCCAGGGCTGAGACGCCACGCGTCGCCCGCCAGAGTGCCCAGCCATTGCCAACCATTGTCATACTCCGTTGCAGGCGCTGCCCCATCCCGCAGCGGATTTTCAGTTCAGTCATGTCGTAATTGCCCGTTTCGCCGCCCTGCTTCAAGGTTCAACCCGGCCATCATCCGCAGGTTCCTGACGGTAAGCACGGGTTGTCATGGAGCCGATAAGGCGGCACACCTGAACGGAAGATTGAGGGGGAGTAACCCGATGCAGAAAGTTTTGATTGCGCTTGCCGGCCTGCTGGCCAGCACCAGCCCGGCGCTGGCCGATACCATCGTGATCCGCGCCGGCTCCGTCCTGCGCGACGCGGCGAGCGAGCCGACGGGGCCGGCCACCATCACCGTCACCGACGGCAAGATCGTCAGCGTGGTGCCCGGCGCTCCCGCCGCTCCGGCTGGCGCGCGCGAAGTTGATCTGTCGGGCAAGACCGTGGTCCCCGGACTGATCGACCTGCACGTCCACCTGACCTCCGATCCGGGCACCGACTATCGCAACGAAGCGGTCGAGCCCGAAGAATGGGGCATGGTGGTAGGCGCCAAGAACGCGCTGATCACCCTGCGCGCCGGATTCACCACGGTGCGCGATGCCGGCTCGGCCCAGTATACCGGCTTTTCGCTGCGGCGCGGGACGGCCGAGGGCCTGATCCCCGGTCCGCGGATCGTCGCCGCGGGCCCGGCCTTGTCGATTGTCGGCGGACATGGCGACACAACCGGCTTCCGTGAGGATATCCATTCGGTGCTCGATCAGGGCTATACCTGCACCGGCCCGGTTGAATGCGCGGAGAAGGTCCGCAAGGCCAGCCGCGCCGGGGCTGACGTGATCAAGATCACCTCGACCGGCGGCGTGCTGAGCCAGCAGGGCCGCGGGCTGGAAGGCCACTTCACCACCGCCGAACTGGAATCGATCATGACCACCGCCCACTCGCTGGGTTTGAAGGTCATGGCCCATGCCCACGGCGCGCGCGGGATCGAAAGCACGGTCCTGGCCGGGGTCGACACGATCGACCACGGCACCTTTGCCGATGAAGCGGCGCTCAAGGCGATGAAGGCCAAGGGCACCTACATGGTGCCCACGCTGATGGCGCTGGAAGGCGTTCGCGCGCGGCTGGGCAAGGGGATCTATACCCCGACGGTTGAGGTCAAGGGCCGGCAGGCAGTGGAAGCCGCCGGCAAGCAGGTCCAGCGTTCCAAACAGCTGGGCGTGCCGGTTGCCTTTGGGACCGATGCCGGGGTGTTCGAGCATGGCCGCAATGGCGAGGAATTCGCCCTGCTGGTCAGGAACGGACTGACCAACCGCGAGGCCCTGGCCAGCGCAACGACGATTGCGGCCAAGGCGCTGGGCATGGAAACCGAGGTGGGCCAGATCGCGCCCGGCTTCTCGGCCGACCTGATCGCGGTTGATGCCAACCCGCTTGCCGACATCCGCACGCTTGAGAAAGTGCGCTGGGTGATGGAGCGCGGCCGCATCGCCCCCTGAGCTTTCCGTCGAACCGCTGCGGCGGTTGATCGAAGCCTGACAACTGCCGCCGTGGCAGCGACGTAAGCTGCTGCCCGCACAGCGGCTTGCGTGCCGCAGTCAACTGTATTACACTGGCAATACACATTGCCCTCCGCCAAAGGAAAAGCCCATGAAGTCGCTTCGTTCCGCGCTGCTCGCCACAGCCCTGCTGGCCGCCCCATTTGCCGCCACCCCGGCGCTTGCCAAGTCCGCCGCGCCGACTGCCCAGCCCGCACAGAGCGAACATGACCAGCTCTTCGCGCTGTTCGCCAAGTCGGACGAAGACAGCCTTAAGCGCAATCCGCTGTCGGCCCTGTTCCGCGGCGATACGCGCTATGCTGATCGGCTCGGCGATTACCTGACCCCGGAATACAACAATGCTGAACGCAAGGCGGCTGAAGATGAGCTGGCCGCACTACTGAAGATCGATCGCACCAAGCTTTCACCGACCGACCAGATCGCCTGGGATGTTTTCAAGTATGACCGGACCAGCACGCTCAAAGGCCTGACCCCGGAAATCCTGGCGCTGACTGACACGCGGCCGCTCAACCACTTCTTCGGCTTCCACACCTTCTACCCGACGCTTGCCAGCGGGAAGACCGGGATCCCGATGAAGACCGTGGCCGACCATGAAAATAGCCTGAAGCGCCATGCCGACTATGTGAAGCTGATTGACCGTTCGATTGCCAAGTTCCGTGAAGGCAAGGCCAATGGCGTGCTCGAAACCAAGCTGACCGTGCGCAACATGATCGAACAGCTTGATACCCAGCTGAAACTGCCGGTTGAGCAATCGCCCTATTGGGAGCCGGTCAAGGGCATGGACCCGGCGCTGCCCGAAGCCGATCGCACCCGGCTGACCGCGGACTATCGCAAGGCCGTGGGTGAGGGCATTTACGGCGCCAACACCCGCCTGCGCGATTTCCTGCGCGATGAATACCTGCCCGCCGCACGCGACAGCGTTGGCCTCTCGCAGATGAAGGGCGGGGAAAAGCTTTATAGCCTGGCGATCGAAAACACGACCACGCTACCCTATAGCGCAGAAGAGCTGCACCAGCTGGGCCTGAGCGAAGTGAAGCGCATCCGTGACGGCATGGAGCAGGTTAAGAACGAGGTCGGGTTCAAGGGCACCCTGGCCGAATTCTTTACCTTCATCCGCACCGATCCGCAGTTCAAGCGCAAGAGCAGCGAGGAGCTGACCCAGCGCTATTACGACATCGGCAAGATGGTCGATGGGAAGATCGGCGAGTACTTCGCAGTCCTGCCGAAAACCCCGCTGCAGATCCGCCCTTATGAGGAGTTCCGCGAAAAGTTCGAGGCCGGCGGTTCCTACCAGCAGGGCACCCCCGATGGTTCGCGCCCCGGCACGTTCTATTTCAATGCCTATGACCTGCCCAGCCGGACCACCCCGGGCGAAGTGACGCTTTACCTCCACGAAGGCGCACCGGGGCACCACTTCCAGATCAGCCTGGCGCAAGAGAACGACAAGCTTCCCGCCTTCATGCGCTTTGGCGGCAACACCGCCTTTGCCGAAGGCTGGGCGCTTTATGCCGAGACGCTGGGTTATGACATGGGCTTCTTCAAGGATCCCTATTCACGCCAGGGCACGCTGGATGACGAAATGCTGCGCGCGATGCGTCTGGTGGTTGATACCGGCATCCACGCCAAGGGCTGGACCCGCGATCAGGCGATCGAATACATGCTGGCCAATTCGGCCATGGGCCGCACCGACGCGACCGCCGAAGTCGAACGTTACATCGCCATTCCCAGCCAGGCGCTGGCCTACAAGGTTGGCGCGCTAACCATCCAGCGGCTGCGGCGCGAGGCCGAGGCCGCGCTGGGCAAGCAGTTCGACATCCGTGCCTTCCACGATCAGGTACTGAACACCGGCGCATTGCCGATGCCGGTGCTTGAAGCCAAGATCCGCGCCTGGATCAAGGCAACGAAGCGGGGCTAACAAGAGCCAGAACTAGGCTCCGTCCCCGCTCACCCTGAGCTTGTCGAAGGGTGCTTCGGCAAGCTCGGCACGAGCGGGGACGGGGATATGGTAAAGGCTACCCGCCTAACAGCGCCAGCCAATCCCTGCCCAGCAGCGGATCGACCGCTGCGCGCGCCGTTCCATCCAGCGCGGCATGGCGGGTGCGCAGGTCGGCCAGGCACTTGAGCTGGTATTTGAACATGCCCTGTTCATAGGGAAGGCCCATCGCCTCCATCCGGAAGGTCTCGGCCCCGGTTTCCGCCGCAGCCGCATTGGCGGCCAGGAACGGGGCGTAGACCGCCGCCGAAATCTGCACCAGTTCACGCACCACCGGCGCAAAGCCCGGTTCCCATTCACCCTCGTGCCCGCTCATGTCGTCAATGTGCGCCAGCCAGCGATAGGTATAGGGATAGTCCGCCCGCATCATGGTTTGCGGGGTGGGATCGGTCCCCAACTGCGATAGCTGGCCGAAGATCCCGAATTCGGCGAGGCTGGGCCGGGTGCCGAACAGGCAGAAGCGGTTGACCACGTGCCTTTCCAGCGCATCCAGCACCGCGCGGGTGCTGGCCTCGATCAGCGGAAAATTCTCACGCGTGCAGCCGACCAGCGCCATCCGCCCGACCTGCCGCGCACGGAACATCTCGGCAAATTTCTGGCTCTGCTCCAGCCCGCCACCCTTCGCCGCATCGAAGGCGAGCCAGCGGCTCATCTGCACCTGGTCGACCTCTTCCAGCCAGCGATAGCCGAACATGGCCTTGGTCAGCCATTCGTCGGCGAAGTCTTCCAAAAGGTGGGCGATGAAGGCCTGCGCCGGATCGGGCGGGACCACGCCGCGTTCCGGGTGCCGGGCTTCCAGGTCATAGACCAGCGGGGTCGAATCGTTGGCGAAAGTGCCATCGGGATATTCCAGCACCGGGATCACCGGAGCCTTGACCGCCCCCAGCGCCGCTTGTCGCCGCGCACCTTCATCAACCCACTGGTGGGGCAGCCGGCGATAGCGCAGCAGCGCCCGGATCTTCTGCGAATAGGGCGAGCCCAGCGCGCCATAGAGCTTGTAAGTCATGCGTTCTCCCGTGCTTTGGTCCCGTTGCACGCCTGCCGACACGAGCTATATCTGCCGCCAGGGGTGCGCGGAGCAATGCCATGATTAAATGTGCCGTACCTCTTGTTGCCTGTGCCGTCGGGCTCGCCACGCCCGCGCTTGCGCAGGATGCGGTGCCCGTCGGGCCACCAGCCGGGATGGCTGGCCCGCGCACCGGCAACCAGTTCACCATTGGTTTTGGCCTGGGTGCCGCGCCGGATTACGAGGGATCGGACGATTACCGGCTGCAGCCAGGCGGAGTGGTGCAGGGCCGGGTTAGCGGCATCGAATTCCAGATGCGTGGGCTCAACCTCTATACCGATCTGGTAGCGGACCGGCCGGGCAGCAAGGTCCGCTTTATCCTGGGGCCGGTCATTCAGGTGCGCCCCGAACGAAGCGATACCGTAGACGATCCGCGCGTCGCCCAGCTGGGGCGGCGCAAGACAGCCTTCGAAGCGGGGGCGAATCTTGGCGTAAGCATTCGCGGCGTGCTGATCCCGCCCGCCAGCCTGACGCTGGACGTAACCTGGCTGCGCGATCTGGCGGGCGCGCATAACAGCTATACCCTGACGCCCTCGGTGGCGCTGTCCTCGCCTCTGTCGCAACGCAGCTTTGTGCGATTGGCCGTTGCAGCCGACCACGTTGGCAAAGGCTTCGCCCGAACCTATTTCGATATTGCCCCTGGCAATGTCCTTGCCCCCTACAGCACCAATGGCCGCGGGTGGAAAAGTGCCAGTGCCAGCCTGCTCTACACCCGCGATCTCGGCGGCGATCCGCGCCAGGGATTGGGGTTGTTCGCGATTGCCAGCTACAAGCGAATGCTGGGCCGATTTGCCGACAGCCCGGTGGTGCGGGATGCCGGCAGCGCCAATCAGACCTTCGCGGTCACCGGCCTGCTTTACGCATTCTAGGCGCGTCGCGCTCAAACCGCCGTGATCCGCAGGGGCGTCACACTGACGCCACCGTCCGGCTGCGGACCGGCAGGGCATGGCCCGACGCCGCGGCCCGCTTGGCCCCGCGCTGCAGTTCCTTCTTCAGCGCGCGGACATAGTGATCGAAATCAAGCTGGATCGTGTGGCGCCGCGCTGCATAGTACTGGCCGGTGTAGTAATCCTCATCCTCGGCAATGATCTCTGCCATCTCGGCCGGGTCGGGCGGCAGGTACTCGCCCGCCAGATAGGCCCCGACCAGCTTGGACTGCTGTTCAGCAAAGTTGACCAGCGTCGGCAGCGGCTGGGCCAGCCCCATGTAGAACAGGTCTGGCACCCCCGGCTTCATGATCCGCTTGTAAAGCGGCGGCGGGCGGTTGTCGGAATCCGCGGTAAAGGCCGGATCCTTGAAGAAGGGGAAGCTGATGTCATAGCCCGTGGCCCAGACGATCACGTCGATCACCTCGCGGCTGCCATCGGTGAAGACCACGCCGTCACCGTCCAGCCGCTCGATCCCCGGCTTTACGGTCAGGTCCCCCGATCCGGCGCGCAGCAGGAATTCGCCCGATACGGTGCCGTGGCTCTCGAACGGGCCGATCTCCGGCTCGGGCAGGCCATAGTCGCTCATCCGCCCGACCAGCTGCTTGACCATCCGTCCGCCCAACCACTGGCGCAGCCCCTTGGGCATCCAGGCCGGAGCCGGGTTCTTGTCGAGCGGCTGGCCCCGGTAATACTTCGGGAAAATCCACACCCCGCGCCGCGCTGAAACGAACAGTCTGGCCGCCATCGGCCGCTGCGCCAGTTCGCTGGCGATATCCATCGCGCTGTTGCCAAGGCCGACAACCAGCACCCGCTTGCCGATGCAATCGACCGGCTCGAACGGTGTGCGATAATTGTGGCTATGGATTTGCGCGCCGTCGAACGTGCCGGGGTATTCCGGAATTCGTGCGGCCCAGTGGTGGCCGTTGGCCACGCACAGCGCATCGTAATGCATCACCTCCCCCGTCGAGAGGGTGATCCGCCAGCCCCCTTCAGCCCGGCGTTCGGCACTCTCGACGCGGGTGTTGAAGCGGATGTGGCGACGCAGATCAAAGTGATCGACGTAATCATGGAAGTACTGCAGCAGCAGCGAATGGTGCGGATAGTCGGGCCAGTCGGCTGGGACGGGGAAGTCCTCAAACGCCAGCCGCCACTTGGACGTGTCGATGTGCAGGCTTTGGTAGCAGGCGCTCATCCCGTTGGGATTGTTGTAATACCAGGTGCCGCCGATATCGTCTGACGCCTCATAGACGTCAAACGGCACGCCATAGTCCTTCAGCCGCTTGGCCGTGGTAAACCCGGAACACCCCGCACCGATGATACAGACACGAGGCAATGCGCGCGATTCAGCCATCCCATCATTCTCCACTGGCCTCTGCCGGGCCTTGGATCGAGTATGTTTAAGCGAGCGATTAAAGTCCAGCAGACAATTGATCTGGCGCAAAGCGCTTGGCAGGCTGCGCAGCTAGATCAGCCTTGGGGAAGTCCCGGCACAGGGACGGCAATGGAGAGCGGCCCGCAATGAACGAAACCATCGATCCGACTGCCTGGTCCGGGCTGGTCCTGGGATTTACCGCGCTGTTCGCGGGCATCGGCGCGCTGCGCAAACCGGGCGCCTGGCGGACCATGCTGGAAGAGGTAGAGAACTCCCCCGCGCTCCAGTTTCTCTGCGGCATGCTGGAACTGGTGGTTGGCACGGTGGTCTACCTGCTGAACCCCTGGATCCCGGCTGACCTGCTGGCCTGCGTGCTGAAGGGCATCGGCGGGCTGATGATGATCGAGGCGCTGGCGATCCTGGGCTTTGTCGACATCTACAGCCAGTTCTGGCTGCGCAACCTCACCCACATGCACCGCGGCTGGGCCATGACCACCAGCCTGTTCGGGCTGGCGCTGGCGGTGATCTCAGCACTGCGGTTTCACTAGTCCCGCCTGATCGAGGTGGCCCGCAAGAGCGATTGGCACTGGAAAAGCGGGCTAACCGCCACGCGCCAGCCTGGCTCCGGTCGCCAGATTGCACTGGCTCATGGCTGATGCATAGGGTGCGATGAACCCACTTGCCCGGTCCCACCCGCCAAGCAGCCACTGGTGCGCTGCCGCCGGATCGGCCGGCAGGATCGCCGGCATCCGCTCCACGCCCAGCGCGCGCAGGGCAGAGTTGGCGGGACAGGTGAGGAGCGCGAAGCTGGCCACCTCGCTGTCCTTCCACACCCCGGCCATCGCGAACAGCGGCTGGTCGGCGCAGGATAGCCAAACCTGGCGGCGGCGGCCGGTGGTCGGATCGACGCCGCCCCACAGCATGGCGGCACTCGCCGGGACCAGGCAGCGGAACTCGCTGTTGCGCAGGTTGCCGATCCAAAAGGGCGAATCCGGATTGCGCACGGTTGAAATGGCCCGGCCGGCATCCCCAGCGGAGGTCGGCGGCGGCACGCCCCACAACCGCGGCACCAGCCGCCGCTCAGCATGGCCTTGTGGACGCGGCCCGGCGATGAACTCGCGCCCCGCTGTAACCACCGGCGCAAAGCTGCCTGGCGCGATAATGCCGCCCGCCCATGGATCACCGGCCGCCACCTTTGCCCCAAAGCAGCGCCCGATCTGAACAGCGGTGGCATCAAGTCGATAGGGTGAGGACATTGGCTCAATCTCGGGCCGCAGCGCGCAAGAGGCAAGGCCAAGCGGCACGAAGAGCCGAAAGCCAGCCGGCACAAACTCGCCAGAACACGCAGGAAAGACGCTTTATTTCAATTGCATATGCTTGAAATGCGCTTACGCTTTGGACCGAGATCAAGGGAGAGCCTCATGCTCAGCGACGATGAATTTGTCCGCCTTTTCCAGGAACGCGCCGGTCTGAACCCGGATGGCTGGCCCGGCCGGGATACCTTGTCGATGCTGGATCAGGTGCTGCCGGTCAGAACCACTCCGGCGCTGACCCAGGCAACCGAGACATTGCCCGCTGGCTATTTTCCCATGCTGGCGGAGATTGAAAGCGGCAACCGCCCCTATATCAAAGCCAGTTCATCCAGCGCATCCGGGCTTTATCAGTTCATCCGATCAACCTGGGAAGCCGAAGGCGGCGTTTGGGGCACGGATATGTCCAAGGCGTTCGGCGGCCTGCGACCGCCAGAGCCAGAGCAACTGGCCCGGGCGAAGACCTTTACCGGCAAGAATGCCGTCTATCTGCGCCGCAAGGGCATCCCGATCAACAAGGCCTCGCTTTATGCGGCGCACTTTTTGGGAGCGGTCACCGCCGCCAGGGTGATCGGCGCTGACCCGGCCGATAGCGCCGAAGCCCTGGCCGGGCCGGCTGCAACAAATGCCAACCCTACGATCCTGCGCGGCAAGACTGTGGGCCAGTTCCTGACCTGGCTACACGGCAAAACCGGGGAATGGGCACGATAAGGCTGACGGCAACCACCGGTCACCGCTGGACCTTCGCCGCACGAGGCCCTATTACCCATCTACCCCCGGGGAGCGTGCTCACGCTGAGAGGGGCGGTTAGCATCGCCCGACCCGTCGAACCTGAACCCGTTAGCACGGGCGGAGGGAGTGGTTGGCCGTTTCCGCCTGCGCTCCGCTTTCGCCTTTGAAGGAGCGTTTCGCATGGCCGACATCAACAGCAAGCTCGAAATCGGCGTCACCACCGGCCCCATTCGCGGCTCGAAGAAGGTCCACGTTGGCCCGCTTGGCGTTGCCATGCGCGAAATCCACCTGGAACCCGGCAGCGGTGAGCCGCCGGTCCGGGTCTATGACACCTCCGGCCCCTATACCGATCCGAACGCGACCATCGATATCGCCAAGGGCCTGCCCGAACTGCGGCGCGAATGGATCCGGGCGCGCGGCGATGTGGAGGAAGTGACCCAGCGTGAGGTCAAGCCAGAGGATAACGGCCAGCTCGGCCCGGATCGCTCGGGCGGCGTGCCCCCATTCCCCAATGTCCGCCGCACCGTGCTGCGCGCAAAGCCCGGCGCGAATGTCAGCCAGATGCATTATGCCCGCCGCGGCATCATCACGCCCGAGATGGAATATGTCGCCACCCGCGAAAATCTGGGGCGCGAGATGCTGCGCGAATATACCCGCGACGGGCAAAGCTATGGCGCCGCGATCCCGGACTATGTGACCCCTGAATTCGTCCGCGATGAAGTGGCCCGCGGGCGCGCGATCATCCCCAACAACATCAACCACCCTGAATCAGAGCCGATGGCCATCGGCCGCAACTTCCTGGTCAAGATCAACGCCAATATCGGCAATTCGGCGGTCGCCTCCGACGTTGCCTCCGAAGTCGACAAGATGGTCTGGTCGATCCGCTGGGGCGCGGACACCGTGATGGACCTCTCGACGGGCCGCAACATCCACGACACCCGCGAATGGATCATCCGCAACAGCCCCGTGCCGATCGGCACCGTGCCGATCTATCAGGCGCTGGAAAAGGTTGGCGGCATTGCCGAAGACCTGACCTGGGAGGTGTTCCGCGATACCCTGATCGAACAGGCCGAACAGGGCGTGGACTATTTCACGATCCACGCCGGGGTGCGCCTGCCCTATGTGCCGCTGGCCGCCAAGCGCGTTACCGGCATCGTCAGCCGCGGCGGCAGCATCATGGCCAAGTGGTGCCTGGCGCATCACAAGGAATCGTTCCTCTATGAACGGTTTGACGAAATTACCGAGATCATGAAGGCCTATGACATCGCCTATTCACTGGGCGATGGCCTGCGCCCCGGATCGATCGCCGATGCCAACGACGAAGCCCAGTTTGCTGAGCTTTACACCCTGGGCGAGCTGACCCACCGCGCCTGGAAGGAAGACGTCCAGGTGATGATCGAGGGCCCCGGCCACGTGCCGATGCACAAGATCAAGGAGAACATGGACAAGCAGCTTGAGGTCTGCGGCGAAGCGCCGTTCTACACCCTCGGGCCGCTCGTCACCGATATCGCCCCGGGCTATGACCACATCACCAGCGGCATCGGCGCGGCGATGATCGGGTGGTACGGCACGGCCATGCTTTGCTACGTCACGCCCAAGGAGCACCTCGGCCTGCCCGACCGCGATGACGTGAAGACCGGCGTGGTCACCTACAAGCTGGCCGCCCACGCGGCTGACCTTGCGAAGGGCCACCCGGCCGCCCAAGTGCGCGACAATGCGCTCAGCAAGGCCCGCTTTGAATTCCGCTGGCGCGACCAGTTCAACCTGTCGCTCGATCCCGACACGGCCGAGCAATACCACGACCAGACCCTGCCGGCCGAAGGCGCCAAGTCAGCCCACTTCTGCTCGATGTGCGGGCCCAAGTTCTGCTCGATGAAGATCAGCCAGGAAGTGCGCGACTTTGCCAAGCTCCAGAACCAGGACAGCACCACCTTCGTCGCCGCCGAAGAGGCCGAGGCCGGCATGGCCGAAATGAGCAAGGTCTACGACGCGACCGGGCGGGAGCTCTATATGGGGGCCGGGGATCGGGAGCACGATTGAGGGCGCGGCCCAAACCGCCAGTGACGACCCAACCGGTTGTCAGGCCCAAAGTATTGATATAGATTGCCAATCCTCTCCATATCAGAGGGGTGCGGAAAATGGGAGAGCGCGATCGCGCGCGGGGATCTCGACAGTCCAGCGCGCCGGACCGTGCGCTCCGTGCGCTGGCGATCGCTCTCGCCGCATCGCTGGTTATCGGCGCCAAGCCCGCATCCGACTTTGCCGGGGCGACAACCCGAAAAGCGGTTGCCGCCCTGGCGAGCCGTGGCCAACTGGTGAAGATTTATCTGTTCCCCCGCGAAGTCGGCGGACCAGACAATGTTTACAACGTAGCCTGGGTACCTCCAGACGCAGTCCCCCGGCTTCAGGCGGTGACGGACGAAGTCGTTGCACTGTACCATCAGGGCAAGGTCAACCAGTTGGACGTGCTCCCCGGCTACATCGGCAATAGCCGCATCCCCTGCCGCATCCGCTACATCGCCACCCACAAGACTGGACCACACAAGCTGGATCGCGTTGTTAAGATCTGGTGAAAAGCTTGGCTGCGTTGATGTGAAGCCATCCGCATCGCGGCCAGAAGCGCAGCGCCGATCAAGCCGGCGCTCGGCGCATTTTCCTACACCCCCGCCGCCTGCTAGGTTCACCCCCTGCTCTTTCGAATTGTTGATCGGCGTTGCCTGACCGGCCCGGGAGTTTTTATTTTCCCGGCAGCGCGGCAACCGGTGAATGGGCCGCTGCGCCGCAGAATTCTGCCGCTTCGGGCCGGTTGGAAAAAGTGGACTCAGTGTGCACTCTGTCCACTTTTTCCGGCCGGCCGGGGGCGCCCGGGAAAGACTAGATCGGAATCGGAGGCAACTGCGCCCTTGCGCCATGCGGCCGCGGGCTGGCGGAACGCGGGCCGCCGCCCATGCCCATATCGGGGCCCGCGGCGGGCGATATGGCTCCAACATGGATCGGGCTGCGCTGGGGCCAGGTGCGCGCCTGTGCCAGCTTGCGGATCGGTCCGCATCGGGGCGCGACCGGGATGGAGGCAGCCTTATGGGAATTACGGTTGGGTTTCTCGTCAAGCACGTCAGGCCGTATGGCACCGGATACAATGCCTATTGCAGCCAGGACCTGATCGACATTCTTTTTTCGCTGAATTTCACGGCGGCAGAGGTGATCGGGATCCTGGCCGACTGGTACCAGGTCAGCCAGGCCAATCCGATGGGCCAGTCCAATCGCTTTGTCGCCGCGGCCAAGGCTGTGGCCAAGGCCCGCTGGGCCGAACTTTACCCGACGGACATGAGCACGGTGATGTTCCTTGATCACACCCAGCTCGCCGCGCTGAGCCAGGCCGGCGAGAACGCCGGTGCCAACCAGCAGTTCACCTGGAACAGTGGGGGCAACCTGCCGATCTGCGTAACGATCAACCGCCATAGTGATGCCAGTCATGTCCGCTGGAACGCCACTGGCTGCACGGCCAAAACCGACCTGCATGGCAACGTCACCCATTTCGTGGCCCTGGCCTGAACCACGCCGTCTTTGCCGCGACCACGAAGGCGGGCGCTTTGGCTTCGTGAATCCATTTAGTAGGTATAATTACTTGCTTTTCAAAAGGATCTGGGATTACCTGCCCCGATACCGATGCCACGGGGAGGGCGCAGTGCCATGACCAAGATGACCTACCGCGTTTATGTGAAGACGTCCGATGATTCCAAGGCCGGAACCAACGAGGACGTCTGGTGCCAGCTGATCGGCACCCAGGGTGAAACCGCCGTCTGCCACTTCGACATCGGGGGTTACAACGATTTCGAAAAGGGCGACTCGCAGGGCTATGTCATCATGGACGATGACATTGGTGAACTGACCCATATCCAGTTCGCGCTGACCGCAGAGGGCAGCTATGCCGGAGAAGTCTCGCTGACCGTGGCCGGTGATTTCAAGGGCGCTTCGGCCGGGGTCGAATTTGGCAATGTCGAACGCTGGAAATCACAGCACCACAGCCCGATGTGGAAATTGGATCACGCCCGGGTCCACGCCTACCTGCTGGCCGACCTTGTCGAAGTACAGCGCGCAGTCTTTACCGCAGACCGATGGGTCGCCCCCGGCAACGTGATCAGAATCAGCAAGGACTGATACCGGCGGCTAGCCGCGGGCAAGCCGCGCCAAGGCCTCGTCCAGCGCCTGAAGAAAGCGCGATCGGTCAGTCTTGGCGAAAGGGGCCGGACCGCCGATCGCCTCTCCCCCGGCGCGCAGGTCGGCCATGATGGCCCGCGTCGCGATGGCGCTGCCGATTGAGGCGTGGGTAAAGGGCTTGCCCGTGCCGGAAATCACCGTGGCACCCGCCTTCAGGCAGCGATCGGCCAGCAGGATATCGCCGGTGATCACCACGGCGCGGGAATCGGCAGCTTCGGCGATCCAGTCATCCGCCGCATCGAAGGCGTCCGATACGGTGACGCGGGCGATCAGCGGGTGTTCGGGCACCCGCAGCCGCATGTTGCTGACCACATGGACCGGCACCTGGCGGCGGAAGGCGACCTTGTAGATCTCTTCCTTTACCGGGCAGGCATCGGCATCAACCAGGATGCGGATCGGCTGGGTCGTCATCGGCGGGCGGCGTTCAACGTTTCATGTGCTCCAACCCGGCGAGTACGCCCGGCTTGAGGCTGGGTTTGGAAGCGTTCGGCTTGGGCGGCTTTTCCGCCTTGGGCTTGCGCACTTCGCGGTTCGATTTTTTCTGGCCCTTGGCCATGGCAGGTTCCTTTGCGAGGCAGATTGCCCCGGCAGCGATCCTAGGCCTGTTCTGCCGGAACCCGGCATCAAATCGGACTAGCGCTTGCGAACGAATTCCGCGCGCAGGACCAGGCCCTTGATCCCGGGATACTTGCAGTCAATTTCCTGCGCATCGCCGGTCAGCCGGATCGAGGGGATGACGGTGCCCTGCTTGAGCGTCTGACCCGCGCCCTTGACCGTCAGATCCTTGATCAGCGTGACCGAGTCCCCGTCGGCCAGCAGGTTGCCAACCGCATCGCGCACTTCAACCGCGGATTCGGCCGCACGCTTGGCCGCAAGCTCCGAAGCGGGCAGCCATTCGCCGCTCTCCTCGTCATAGACATAGTCTTCGTCTTCACCGGCCATCTGTATGTTCCCCTTCGCCTGCCGCCCATGACAGGCTGCAGCCCGCAGCGCAACGGGCGTTGACAGCGGGCCGATCTGACCCGCAGTTTGCGCGAAACCGGGGAGACGCGACGATGGACGCAAAACTGCCAAGCGGCTGGAGCTGGATGCTGTGGGCCGCCGCTGCGTACAACTGGCTGGTCAGCCTGCCGGTGCTACTCAACACCAACCTTGGCACGAACGACAAGATCAGCGCCGTGCTGGTTGCTGCCTTCGGGGTGCTTTACGGCCTTGTCGCCAGCAACCCGGCCCGCCTTGCCCCGGCGTTATGGGCCGGGGTCGTCGGCAAGCTTGGGCTGGTCGTCCTGCTCGCCCCGTCCCTTGCCGCGGGCACTGCAGCACCGGGCACAGCCCCGGTGCTGGCGGGTGACCTGCTATTCACCCTGGGCTTCCTGGCCCTGCTGCTGGGCCCGGCGCGGGATGCAAAATGATGGATCGCACAGTCATCCGCCTTGGGCCGCAACACCGCTCCGCGGCCGTGGCGACACTCGCTGCGGCGTTCCAGGATGATCCGGCGGTCAGCTGGATCATTCCGGATGCGGCTGAGCGCACTCGCCGCCTGCCACGGATGTTCAGCTGGCTGTGGGATGATCACCAGCGCCACGGCATCGCGCTGGGCACACCGGGCTGCGAGGCAGTCACGCTGTGGCGCCTTCCCGGCAAGGTTCATCACCACGATCCGCTCTGGCCGCCCGAATTGCTGCGATTGCTGGGCATATTCGGCAGGCGAATCCTGCGGGCCAGCACGGTTGGCGGTGCAATCGGGGTACACCTGCCACCGGGCGAAGATTGGTACTACTTGCGTTATGCCGGAGTGCGGCCTGATTGTCAGGGCCAGGGGTTGGGCGGCCTGACCATCCGCGCCGGGATCGCCGAAGCGGCAACGGCCGGCAAGCCAGCCCTGCTGGAAACCGCGACCAGGACCAATGTCGGCATCTACCTGCGGCTAGGCTTTGCCGTGCATGAGGAGTGGGACGTACCGGCTCGGGGCGGCCCGCACTTCTGGTCGATGTCACGGGTTCTCTAGAAGCCGGTCGCCAGGAACCCTTCGGCCAATCCTGCCAGCAAAGCCGTGCCACGCGGCAGGACCGCTTCGTCCACCATCATCCGGGTGGAATGGATGCCGCAGCACGCGCTCCAGTCCGCGCCGTCCTCAGCCACACCAAGGAAGAACATCGCGCCAGGGACCTTCTCCAGCACATAGGAGAAATCCTCTGCCCCCATTATGGGCGCGTCTAGCGTCTGCCAGGCCCCTTCGCCAAACAGGCTGCCGGTCACCCGTTCACCAAAGGCGACAGCGCTGGCATCGCAAATCGTAACCGGGAAGCCCTCGGTAATGGTAACGTCTGCCACGAGCCCATGGGCAGCGGCAATGCCGCTGGAAAGCTGGCGCAGCGCTGCATGGAGTTGGGTGCGATGCCGGCGCGAAAGAGTTCGCATCGTGCCCCTGAGGCTGGCAAAGTCAGCGATCACGTTGTGCGCGGTCCCGCCCTCGATCCGCGCGACCGTGACCACGACCGGATCATGGGCATTGAACTGACGCGTAACCAGAGTCTGGATCGCTAGCACGATCTGACAGGCAACCGGGACCGGGTCCTGCGTCTGGTGTGGCATCGAGGCATGCCCTCCGGCACCTTTGACCACGATCTCAAACTGATCAGCCGCCGCCATCAACGGGCCGGCCCGGCCAGCAACCAGGCCGTGCTTGGCATTGGGCATGACGTGCAGCGCGAACGCGGCATCGGGCAAGGGATCGATCAGTCCGTCTTCCAGCATGAAGCGGGCACCATGATGCCCCTCTTCCCCCGGCTGGAACATGAAGGAGACCGTGCCCTTCAGTTCAGCCTGCCGCGCCGCCAGCACCCGCGCCGCGCCGGCCAGCATCGCCGTATGGGCATCGTGGCCGCAGGCATGCATCGCCCCCTCGACCTGCGATGCGAATGGCAGGCCGGTCTCTTCCGGCATCGGCAGGGCATCCATATCGCCGCGCAGCAAGACATGGCGCCCCGGCCCCGCCCCCCCAGCAAGTGTGGCGACAAGGCCGGTGGTTGACGGCCCCTCGCGCCAGGTCAGTGGTAGGTCGGCCAGCGCAGCGCGCACCTTGTCTCGGGTACGCGGGGTGTGGAGGCCAAGCTCGGGCTCGGCATGGATCGCGCGGCGCAGCGCGACAACCTCATCCGAGATCGCGCGGGCGGCTTCGAGCAGGTTAGTGTGCAGCATGACCCGATGATAGCCGCCCGGTGGTGCGCGTCTAGGCCCCGATCTTCGCGGCGATGCGCCGAGCTGCGGCATTGTGCATCAGCACCGAAACCACCAGCAGCACATTCAGCACCACGGCCTGGTAGAGCAGGTAATAGAGCGGCGAACCTGCGAACATCGACAGGCCCAGCACAATCGCGCGCGGATTGGGGCCAAGCACCTTGCACACGAACAGCAACGGCGGTGCCTCCGCGCGGACAGCGGCGGCGATCTCTGCAAGGCGGACGGGGTCACCCTTGGCTTTGTCGACCGCGGCATCGATCCCCAGCGCATGCGGGGTCATCCCGCTGGCAGCGTTAAGGTAGGCCGATACCAGCACGCCGAACAGGCTCTTGCTGGTGGCTGAATCCGACTTTCCGTGGCTGTGGCGCAGCCAAGGCGTGCCATAGACCCACCACTGGTACTGGCGGCGCTGGACTTCCACGTGGTTGGACTGAATCGCATGGCTGATTCCGGCGACCAGCATCAAGGCCCAGCCCGCACCGCCAGCGAAGGATCCGGCCTGGTGAGACAGCAGCCAGCCGAGGATCAGATAGAGCACGATGTGGCTGAGATAATCGCACAGGCCGTCAACCATCTCGCCAATCGGGCTGGAACGCCCGGTCATTCGGGCAAGGTCACCATCGGCACCATCGACCACGTGCCAGCCCATGTGCAGCGCCATGCCCAGGGCTGCGCCGACGGGCCAGGCAAGGTTTGCATAGACGATGCCTGCGGCGACGACCATCAAGCCACCAAAGACCGAAACCATGTTGGGGGTCAGCGGGGTAAGCGCCAGTCCGCGTGCCAGCTGCCAGGCCAACGGGTGGTAAAGGTAATGGTTGAGCGGATCCTGCAGCTCCCGCGGGCGTTGCGGCCTGGCCGGCTTGCCCTGCTTTACGACCGCCACGGCTTGTTCCACTGCCAACCTCGCCTTGTTTTGCATATCTTTGACCCAGCCCCCCTTAGCGGTGGAGGCACCTTTCTAACAAGGGCCCGACAGCGGATTTGCCACGCGCAGGAATGGTGCTATGCTAGTAAGCCTGCATTGCGCAGGTGCACATTTCGAATTTGGCGAATTTCCAAGCGGAAGTCGCCGAATTCGGGCCGGAAAACGGATCATCACGCCAGCCACAGCAGGGTGTTTGATCCAGCTATTCGGCTTGACCTGCGCCAAACTTCTTGCTTTTGGCGCGCGATTTCACAATGGCGCGGCCTTGTTTGAGGCCGCGCTGCGCCGTTCGAGAAGGATTAAAACCTAATGAAGCCGATCAAGGTCGCCATTATCGGTGTTGGCAACTGCGCCAGCTCGCTGGTCCAGGGGGTTACCTACTATCGCCAGAACAACTCCTCGCAGGGCCTGATCCACGACAAGATTGGTGGTTATGGCGCGGGTGATGTTGATTTCGTGCTGGGTGTCGACGTCGACGCCCGCAAGGTTGGCAAGGACATCGCCGAAGCGATCTTCGCCAAGCCGAACAACACCGCCGTGTTCCAGGCTGAAGTGCCGGCAACCGGCGCAAAGGTCATCATGGGCAAGGTCTCGGATGGCGTTGCACCACACATGACCACTGTCGGTGAAAAGGGCTTCATCGTCGCCAACGAAGCAGAAGCCGATCAGGCCCGCATCGTTCAGGCGATCAAGGATTCGGGCGCCGAAGTCCTGATCAACTTCCTCCCCGTGGGTTCGCAGGCTGCTACCGAGTTCTACATGAACTGCGCGCTGGAAGCCGGCGTGGCCGTCGTGAACTGCATGCCGGTGTTCATCGCCAGCAACCCGGAATGGGAAGCCAAGTTCCGCGCCAAGAACATCCCGATCGTGGGTGACGACATCAAGGCCCAGGTTGGCGCCACCATCGTCCACCGCGTGCTGTCGAGCCTGTTCGCCGCCCGCGGCGTAACGGTTGAGCGCACCTATCAGCTCAACACCGGCGGCAACACCGACTTCATGAACATGCTGGACCGTCAGCGCCTGGGTTCGAAGAAGGAATCGAAGACCGAAGCCGTCCAGGCCATGCTGGCTCAGCGCCTGGAAGACGAGAACATCCACGTCGGCCCGTCGGACTATGTTCCGTGGCAGAAGGACAACAAGCTGTGCTTCCTGCGCCTGGAAGGCCTGCAGTGGGGCAACGTGCCGATGGAACTGGAACTCCGCCTTTCGGTGGAAGACAGCCCGAACTCGGCCGCTTGCGTCATGGACGCGATCCGCTGCGCCAAGCTGGCGCTGGACCGCGGCGAAGGCGGTGCCGTGCTTGGCGCCTCGGCCTACTTCTGCAAGCACCCGCCGCAGCAGTTCAACGATGACCTCGCCGCCCAGATGGTTGAGGAATACATCGCTGACGCGGCTATCGCGGCAGAATAAGTCGAACCAACTGGTTCAAGGAGCGGCGCCGGTTAACCCCGGCGCCGTTTCTGTTTGAGGATACCACAATGGATGCCCTGATCATTGCCGCCGGCTTCGGCAGCCGACTGCGCGACGTTTCCGATTCCAAGCCGCTGACCCCGATCGCCGGCATTCCGCTGCTTGAGTTGGGCGCACGCCAGGCGAAGGCGGCCGGCGTCAAGCGCGTTGTCGTGGTCACCGGGCATGAAGCAGACCGGATCGAAAGCGCCTTGCCGGCCCTGGCCGACCGGGTGGGCATTCCGGTCGTGGCACAGCGCGTAGATGATTGGTCGAAGCCCAATGGCTGGTCCGTAATGGCCGGGTCAGACGTAATTGACGGCAATTACCTGCTGATGATGTCTGACCACATCTTCTCCGCCCCGATCCTGACCGAGCTGGCCAAGCAGCACGCGGCAGACCGCGGCGTGACCCTTGCTGTGGACTATGCTTGCGACAATCCGCTGGTCGATCCTGACGATGCCACTTGGGTCAAACTAGACGAACGCGGCTTCATACGTGCGATCGGCAAGACCATCCTGGACTATGACGCGGTCGATTGCGGGGCCTTTCTTGCCACGCCCGAATTGGCTGCCGCAATCCGGGCGGCGATTGCCGAAGGGAAGGCTGGCAGCCTGTCCGAAGGGATGCAGCGACTTGCCGATGCCGGTCGCGCCGCGACCATGGATATCGGCGCCGCCTGGTGGCTCGATGTCGACGATCCGCGCGCCTACGCCCTCGCAGAGGCTCAGGCCCCGCGAGAGCTTAGCGAAATCTACGGCCTGGCTTAGGGATACTTCATCTGGATCCGGCTGGTCAGGCCGGACTTCGGCACACTCAGGCGAACCGAGCGGAACTGCGGCAGGCCCGCCAGCGTCGCCGGGTTATTTGAGAAGCCAAAGCCTTCCGCCGGCAAGCCGAGGCCCGTACGGCCAAACCGGCCGTCGCCATTCTCGTCATGATAGAGTGCAACGGCATAAACGCCCGGCTTGGGCACAAAGATGCACCCGCGGGTCGTGCCGGCATTTGCATCGACCCGACCAACATAAAGCGAGCCGTGCTTGACCAGAAATTTTGACGGATTGTCAGCATAGAGCGTGATAGCCACAACGCCGTTGCCGCTTTTTACGCCGTCGGCAACGATATTGAGCCATGTTCCGCTGGCCGGACCAGTGCAACCTGCGGGTGGCGCACCCGGGGCGCTTGCCGCAATCGGTGCAGAACCAGTGGCTGTCGCGGCCAGAGCAGCAATTGCAAGGGCCGCGGCGCGGATACGTCGAGGCTGGATCATTGCTTCGTCATCCTGTCTGTAGGAGTATCGGCACGACCAAACGTCACCAGCAATGGTGCATTGTCAGCCATGTGATTGCCCCCAATTATGATTCGTCCGCTGAATAGCCGGTGAATTGGGCAATAATTGGGTCAGCACCTCGCGTTCGTCAACTACGTGCCCGGCATCAAGGTGGGTGATCGGATCCGCCCCGCCCAGTATCGCACCGTGCTGTGCCGCAGTTACACAGACAAAATGCGAACCAACTGCGCTGCCATCCCCGTCTCTGCATCCGCTTCCGGTCAATCACCGTAACCATTGCACGCTACGCCAGATACCGTGTGGAAAACGGCATCGGTCCGGTTGTCGCTACCAGATGTGGTGGGTAAGCGCCGGGAAAGGGAGGCCCCCGCCATCGCCATGCCCCAACCACTGATTTCACCGTCGATCCTCTCAGCCGATTTCGCCAGATTGGGTGAGGAAGTGCGCGCTGTCGATGCGGCAGGTGCGGACTGGATTCACGTCGACGTGATGGACGGCCATTTCGTCCCCAACATCACCATCGGGCCAATGGTGGTGAAGGCGTTGCGCCCACACACCGCCAAGCCGCTCGATGTGCACCTGATGATCAGTCCGGTGGACAGCTACCTTGCCGCCTTTGCCGAGGCCGGGGCCGATATCATCACCGTCCACCCCGAGGCAGGCCCACACATCCACCGCACGGTCCAGGCGATCAAGGGCCTGGGCAAGCTGGCCGGCGTCTCGCTTAATCCCGGCACCCCGGCCAAGATGCTCGATTACCTGATCGACGATATCGATCTGGTCCTGGTGATGAGCGTCAACCCCGGCTTTGGCGGGCAGAGCTTCATCACCAGCCAGCTTCGCAAGATCGAAGCGGTGCGCAAGGCAATCGACAAGAGCGGGCGCGATATCCGTTTGGAGGTTGATGGCGGGGTTGATGTGGAAACGGCCAGGCTCTGCATAAACGCCGGAGCGGATGTGCTGGTGGCCGGAACGGCAACCTTCCGGGGCGGACCCGAGCGCTATGCCGCCAATATCGCCGCACTCAAGGGTGCGGGCGGAGCATGAACGAAGCAATGGGTCAAAGCCGAGATCATGCTACGCTAGACGGCGCGACCATGCCGACCGAGACGGCCTTGGATTCAAGCTATGAGGGCCAACTCGGCGATTACAGCGCGGAATCGAAATCAGACGAGGTGGTGGAGCCGAGCCGTGCCCTGGCGCTGACCAATTTCACACCGCCCAGCCTGGGGGCGGGAGAGCGGTTCCTGCGGCTCGCTTATCGCCTGGGCGTCCCGGCGTCGACCCTAGCCGCGCCATTCCGCAAGCCCGCCAAGACCAGGCTGCTTGCCACCGTACTCAACCCGCTTCCTGGCCAGAAGATGGCAGGTACTGCGATCCGTGCAGGCCACTTCCTCGTCCATGGCGTCAAGGCCCCAATCGCGCAGATCGACTTTGCCGGCGCTGCGCGGATGGCCCCTCCGCTGGAGCGAGTGGTCCACTCTTTCTCTTGGCTTGCCGATCTTGAAGCCTCTGCCCCGCGCGAGCAGGTCGCGCCAGTGGCTGACCGCGTCTTGGCATCGTGGCTGTCTGCCAACCCCTCGCCTCCGTCGCGCGCCGGTAAGGGTCCCGCCTGGACTGTTGGCAATGCTGGAACGCGCGAACTCAATTGGCTGGTTCATGCTCCGCTGATCCTTTCAGGCAACGACAAGGCGCAGCGCGCGCGCGTTTTGGCGGCAATGAATGACACGGCCCGGTGGCTGGACAAGAATGTAGGCCGCGCTGAAGACCTGCTGGCCGAAGTTGCCGGGTGGTGTGGGATCGTAGCTGCCGGGCTGCTGCTGCCCGATGGCAAGCCCCGGCGGCTGTTTGGCGAGGCGGGGCTAATCAAGGCGCTTGGCGAACTGGTTGGCGATGATGGCGGGATCCTCTCGCGTTCACCGCTTGGCCAGGTTGAGGCCATCACCCTGCTGGTGCGATTACGCGCCTGTTATAATGCAGTCCGCCGCGATCCGCCCGCTGCAGTTGAGGCGATCCTTGCCCTGCTTGTTCCGCCTTTGCTGGCATTGACCCATGGCGATGGTTCGCTGGGGTCCTGGCAAGGCGGCTGGGCGATCGATGCCGCGGATATTTCGACATTGGTTGCGGCTTCAGGCGTGCGGACCCGCCCACTTCGCGATGTACGCCAATGGGGCTACCAACGGGTCGTCGCGCAAAAGTCGATCCTGCAATTTGATGCCGCACCGCCGCCACTAGCCAAGCACGCGCGGTCGGGTTGCGCCTCCACCCTAGCTTTTGAGTTATCGCATCAGGGTCAGCGCATCGTCGTCAATTGCGGCGGTGCAGCCTGTGCTGGAGGGATCATCCCCGTGCGGCTGGAACAGGGTCTGCGCGCCACCGCGGCTCATTCCACACTCGCCCTGGATGATGCCAATTCAACCGCCGTGCTGATCAATGGCAAAATCGGCAATGGCGTTTCCGAGGTTGAGGTTGATCGCAGGACCATTGCTGGCGAGAAACTCTCGGGCGCGACACGGTTGGAGGCCAGCCATAACGGCTATGTTGCCCGTTATGGCCTGACCCATCGCCGTATCCTGATCATGCGCGATGATGGAACCGAACTGCGCGGTGAGGACCTGCTGGTCCCAGCTGGCAGCAAGGCCAAAAGCGGCAAGGTAGCCTTTGCAATCCGCTTCCACCTCGGCCCAGGGGTTGAGGTGCGGTCCAGCGAAGACGGTCAAGGGGCTGGATTGGCCCTGCCCGACGGGTCTTACTGGCAGTTTCGTGCCGGTAGCCAAGTGACCGTCGAGGAAAGCATCTGGGCTGACGGCCAAGGTCGGCCGCAGCTGATCCAGCAACTGGTCCTGCAGGGCCTGGTTTCACGCGGCGGCGGCAACTTTGCCTGGCTGCTGAAAAAGATGGGATAGTATTGGAAATGAATGAGGTGACGATCCGCCGGGCGCTGCTTTCGGTGTCGGACAAGACCGGGCTGGTCGAACTGGGCCATGTGCTTTCACGCCGCGGGGTCGAACTTGTCTCGACTGGCGGTACCGCCAAGGCGCTGCGCGATGCAGGCCTGAATGTGAAGGACATCTCCGAACTGACCGGCTTTCCCGAGATGATGGATGGCCGGGTCAAGACCCTGCACCCCAAGGTCCACGGCGGGCTGCTGGCCGTGCGCGACAACCCCGAACACGCCAAGGCCATGGCCGATCATGCAATCGGCGCGATCGACCTGGTCGTGGTCAACCTCTATCCATTCGAGGCAACCGTCGCAAAGGGAGCGGAGCGCGACGAGATCATTGAGAACATCGACATCGGCGGCCCCAGCATGGTCCGTTCGGCAGCCAAGAACCACGCCTTTGTGACAATTGTTACCGACCCGGCCGACTATGCCGGCCTGTTGACTGAGCTGGAAGAAAACAACGGCGCAACCTCCTATGATTTCCGTCGTCTGATGGCCGCGCGCGCTTATGCCGCAACGGCCGCCTATGACAGCATGATCAGCCAATGGTTCGCCTTTGCCGATCAGCAGCAGCTGTTCCCCGAAACGCTGGCCGTGATCGGAAGCCGCGCCGAGGAACTGCGCTATGGTGAGAATCCGCATCAGCGCGCCGCGCTCTATGTGCCGCGTGGCCCGCATGGCCATGGCATTGCTCAGGCTCGACAGGTTCAGGGCAAGGAACTGTCCTACAACAATTACAACGATGCGGACGCCGCGCTCGAATTGGCCGCAGAGTTCCGCGGGCAGGACCCGGCCGTAGTCATAGTCAAGCATGCCAACCCCTGCGGCGTTGCCCAGGGTTCGAGCCTGCTCGAAGCCTGGACCGGCGCGCTGCAGTGCGATGACGTATCGGCGTTTGGCGGGATCGTTGCCGTCAACGCCCCGCTCGATGGGCCAACTGCCGAGGCGATCTGCCAGATCTTCACCGAAGTCGTGGTTGCCCCCGATGCGGACGAGGCGGCGATCGCGGCATTTGCGAAAAAGAAGAACCTGCGCCTGCTGCTGACGGGTGACCTTCCTGATCCGCGTCGCGGCGGACTGATGGTCAAGCCGATCACCGGCGGGCTCCTGGTCCAGACCCGCGACAACGGCGCCATCGGGCGCAGCGATCTGCAGGTCGTGACCAAGCGCGCACCGACCGAACAGGAACTGAAGGACTGCCTCTTCGCCTGGACCGTGGCCCGCCACGTCAAGTCGAACGCCATCGTCTATGCCAAGGATGGCATCACCGCCGGGATCGGCGCGGGCCAGATGAACCGGCGCGATTCCTCGCGCATTGCCGCGATGAAGGCGGCCGAAGCGGCAGAGAAGTTCGGCTGGGGGCATAGCCGCGCGGTTGGCAGTGCGGTTGCTTCTGACGCCTTCTTCCCCTTTGCTGACGGCCTTCTGGCTGCGGCCGAGGCTGGCGCAACGGCCGTGATCCAGCCGGGCGGCTCGATTCGCGACGAGGAAGTCATCGCCGCCGCCGACGCAGCCGGTCTGGCGATGGTTTTCACCGGGATGCGCCACTTCCGCCACTGAGCCAAACGGCTCACCGCAAGTCATTTTCGCTTCACCGCGCAGCTACGCGGTGAAGCGCAGTGTTCACTTGGAAAAAAGGGAAAACTCGGCAGGGAAGCTGTCGTTGACCGCTTTCGCATCCGGATAAAACCCAATGGGCCTTTTCAAGTCCGACATCTTCCGCTCTTTCGGCCTTGGCTTTGCGCTGGGTGCCGTTCTGCTGGTTGGCACGGTCTGGGCTCAGAGCGAAGACGGCATCAGTGGCAAGGTCATCCCCAAGGCAGAAGCCGCTGCGCCCATGCCAGACCGCACGCGTTGAGGCACAGGCCCCTCTTCCTATCGATCCTGCTGCTGTCCGTGGCATGTCTGCAGGTCCCTGCCTTTGCAGGCGAGGTCAACGTCCTCGCCCCAGCCGCCACCCATCAGGCAAAAGAAGCGCCGGGACTTAAGACTGCAGTCTTTGCTGGTGGCTGCTTCTGGGGGGTCGAGGCCGTATTCAGCCACGTGCTTGGCGTCAAAAGCGTGCTCACCGGGTATCATGGCGGCGCTGCCGCCACCGCAACCTACGAACGGGTCGGCGAAGGCGACACTGGTCATGCCGAGGCCGTTCAGGTCACCTATGACCCCGCCGTGGTTCGCTATGACCAACTGGTGCGAATCTTTTTTTCGGTAGTCGCCGATCCGACCCTGAAGAACCGCCAGGGACCAGATGAAGGGCCGCAGTATCGTGCTGCCCTGATACCAACCAATGACGAGCAGCGCCGCGTTGCAGGTGCCTATCTCGCCCAGATGAAAGTCTCTGGCGTCTGGCGCCGCCCAATCATCACCGGCATTGAGGGCTATCGCAAGTTCTATCCCGCGGAGGCCTATCACCAGGACTTCATGGCCAGGAATCCGCGCCACCCCTATATCCTGGCCTGGGACGTGGCCAAGGTCGAGGCGCTCAAGAAGCGCTTTCCGGGCTTTTACAAGCCGGACTTCACCCGGGGCTGAACCGCGCCTATATTGGCGCCATGGCAGGACATCACCACCACGACGAACATTCGGGCCCGGGCCTGGTCGAAGCTGCGCGGCTGGCGCTGGTCGACGCCGGCGAGCAGTGGACCGATATGCGGGCCGAGGTGTTTCACGCCCTTGCCGCCCAGGATCGCCCGGCCTCGGCTTATGACATTGCCGAAAATGTCTCGAAGGAACGCGGCAAGCGGGTGGCGGCGAATTCGGTCTATCGGATCCTAGACCTGTTCGTGAAAACCAATCTCGCCCGCCGGGTCGAAAGCGCCAATGCCTATATCGCCAACAGCCACCCCGGTTGCCGGCACGATTGCATCTTCCTGATCTGCGACGTTTGCGGTCGGGCCGTGCATATTGATGATGACAAACTGACTGGGTCGCTGGTCGAGGCCGCGCGCAACGCCGGCTTTGCCGATATTCGTCCGGTCGTGGAGCTGCGCGGCGTTTGTGAGCGTTGCAACTGAGCGGTCTGCACCGGTACTGCACCGATCCTGTCCGATAGTCTCAATCGACACCAACAATTCATGCGTGTAAGGCCCGATAAATGAGTCAGCCCCCCGCCACGCCCTTGCTGGATACCGTTGATGTCCCGGCAGATCTGCGCAAGCTTGCGCCCGAGCAACTGCGCCAGCTGGCCGATGAACTGCGGACCGAGATGATCAGCGCAGTAGGATCGACGGGTGGTCATCTGGGTTCGGGTCTTGGCGTGGTCGAGCTGACCGTGGCGATCCACTATGTCTTCAACACGCCCGACGACAAACTGATCTGGGACGTGGGCCACCAGGCCTACCCGCACAAGATCCTGACCGGACGCCGGGACCGCATCCGCACCCTGCGCCAGGGCGGCGGCCTGTCCGGCTTCACCAAGCGCAGCGAGAGCGAATACGATCCGTTCGGGGCGGCGCACAGCTCCACCTCGATCTCCGCCGCCCTGGGCTTTGCCATTGCCAACAAGCTGCAGGGGCAGCCCGGTAAAGGCATCGCTGTGATTGGTGACGGCGCGATGAGCGCCGGCATGGCCTATGAGGCAATGAACAACGCTACCGATGCCGGCAACCGGCTGGTGGTGATCCTCAACGATAACGACATGTCGATCGCACCGCCGGTTGGCGGGCTTTCGGCCTATCTTGCCAAGATTGTTTCCTCGCGCCCGTTCCTCGAGCTGCGCGAGGTAGCCCGCAAACTGTCACGCAAGCTGCCCGAACCGCTCCACCGCGCCGCGAAGAAGACCGACGAGTTTGCCCGCGGCATGGCCATGGGCGGCACCCTGTTCGAGGAACTGGGCTTCTACTATGTGGGCCCGGTTGACGGGCACAATCTTGATCACCTGATTCCGGTGCTCGAGAATGTCCGCGATGCCGCCGAAGGGCCGTGCCTGATCCATGTCGTGACGCAAAAGGGCAAGGGTTATGCCCCCGCCGAGGCCAGCGCCGACAAATATCACGGCGTCCAGAAGTTCGACGTGATCACCGGCGAGCAGGTGAAGGCAGTGGCCAAGGCCCCGGCCTACCAGAACGTGTTCGGTGAAACCCTGGCCAAGCTGGCGGAGAGCGATCCAAAGATCTGCGCAATCACCGCCGCCATGCCGAGCGGTACCGGCGTCGACAAATTCGCCAAGGCTCACCCGGAGCGCAGCTTCGATGTTGGCATTGCCGAACAGCACGCGGTAACCTTTGCCGCAGGGCTTGCCGCGCAAGGAATGCGACCCTTCGCCGCAATTTATTCCACCTTCTTGCAGCGCGCCTTTGACCAGGTGGTCCATGACGTCGCAATCCAGAACCTGCCGGTCCGCTTCGCGATCGACCGCGCCGGGTTGGTCGGCGCAGACGGCGCAACCCATGCCGGCAGCTTCGACATCACCTATCTTGCCACCCTGCCCAACGTGGTAGTGATGGCCGCGGCGGATGAGGCCGAGCTGGTCCACATGACCTATACCGCCGCCCTCCACGACAGCGGTCCGATCGCCTTCCGCTATCCGCGCGGCAACGGCGTTGGGGTCCCCCTGCCGGAGGTTCCGCAGCAGCTGGAAATCGGCAAGGGCCGGGTGGTGCGCGAAGGCACCAAGGTTGCCCTGCTTTCATTGGGCACGCGCCTTGCCGAAGCACTCAAGGCGGCCGATGCGCTGGAGGCCAAAGGCCTGTCGACCACGGTCGCAGACTTGCGTTTTGCCAAGCCGCTCGACGAAGAGTTGATCCGCCGCCTGATGGCCAGCCACGAAGTGATCGTGACGGTTGAAGAAGGCGCGATCGGTGGGCTCGGTGCCCATGTCCTGACCATGGCAAGCGACGAGGGCCTGACCGACGCAGGCCTCAAGATCCGCACCCTGCGCTTGCCGGACCTGTTCCAGGACCATGACAGCCCTGACAAGCAATACGACGATGCCGGACTCAATGCGCCGCACATCGTGGAAACGGTACTGAAGGCACTGCGCCATAACAGCGCCGGCGTGGAGGAAGCGCGAGCCTAGATAGCCCTGTGCAGGTCTAGATAAGCCAGCGCCAGATCCCGGCGACCATCCCGTTGCCAGGAATGTGCGCCCAAGTCGCCGCCAGCCACAGCACCAGCCCGCCAAACCACGGCACCAGTCCCGCTTTCGCCAGTCCGCCCAGCTTGGGCCAATAGCTCGTCTTCGCTTCCCACCCGGACCAGGCCTTGCCCATCAGCGTCTGCTTCTTGCGATCCTGCAGGTGTGAACCAACCAGAGCGAGGAAGCCTACGGCGGCGGTGACGACAAAACTGCGCGGGGTCGGGCTGACCATGGCATGGCTAACCGCCCACAGCGCGAAGCCCCACATCATCGGGTGACGGGTGACATGGAACACGCCGTGGACCGGCTTGTCCGCCAGCGCTGCCGCGCGCGGATCGGGCAAGGCCGGATTGCCGAGCAAGCTGCCTGTAAACAACACCGCCGCGATCAAGGTCAACAGGCTGGCAAGCGCCCAGGGCAAGCCTTGCGAACCATCCCATAGCCCTGCGCCGGGGCCAACGGCGCGGAAGGCCATGACCATCCAGCCCAGCGTTGCAAAGGCAACCAGCGAATAGACAATCTGGAAGCCGATCGGCCCGATCGCTTTGACCACCGGCGCCCGCAACGGGTGGGAGAGTGCGAAGTGCGTTCCGACAAAGGCCACTGCCGCGGCGACCAGATTGGCAAATCCTTGCTCCATCACTCTCCCCCTCGTTTAGTCAGTGTGGCAGATGCTCCCTACCACTCATAGGCCTTGGGCAGCGCGCCTTCGGTTGGCACCTTGTAGCGATCACGCAGCTTGGTCAGGTGATTGACCAGCGACTGCTCAACCCCGTCGATCATGACCCGGACCACGCCCGAGGTGTTTTCCAGCGGATCGCCGTCCCAGATCACCACGTCACCGGCGAGGCCGGGCCTCAGGCTGCCGAACTTATCGCCCATGCCGAGGATCGAGGCAGGTACCGAGCTGATGGCCGCGAAAGCGCGGCCCCAGGCCAACCCGCTGGCACCGGGCACCTTGGTCAACGAAACAAGATTACCGGCATATTGCGGGGCATAGCGCGGCTGATCGCCGAAGGCGCCCAGGCCAACCTTGACGCCCGCGGCAGCCATGCGACCCACGTTCGACTGGGTTGCCCCGAGCTGCTCAAAGTTTGCCGGCAGGTCGTTGAGCGGGGTCGCCAGCACCGGCACACCCGATGCGGCCAACTCCTTGGCCACCATCCAGCCTTCGGTCGCACCAACGATCACCAGCTTGAGCGCCGGGAAATCACTTTTCAGCGCCAGCGCCATGCGGATGTCGGCTGCGCGCTCGGCACGGACGTAGAGCGGCTGGCGGCCCATGACTACGGGCACCAGCGCCGCAGCATCAAACCGGGTCAGCAGCGCATCGCCCGGCCGTTCGGGCGCAGCGTCCTGCAGGCGCGGATCGGAACCCTGCCCGCCGCCGCGACGCGCCAGTTCGCGCGCTTCGGTGAAGGCATTGCGCAACACCGCATGGACTGCGGCGCGGCTCCCACCGGCTGCACGGGCTCCGTCTTCGCCCAGCTGGACGATCTGGAACGCGCGCGCCTGGGTGATCGGCTGGCCATCGCTGGCCAGGTCAATGATCGCGCCCTGACCGCCAAAGATCGAACCGGTGCGCAGCGGAGCCACCGCGGCGCGGGTCACCCCGCCGGCACGGCTGACAGCAATATGCTGGGCCAGCGGATTGATTGCGGGCGACAGGTCAAGTGCCGCGCTGAACGGCCCCTTGTCGGCGCGTTCATCGTTCGACTCTTCGACGCCTTCGACATCAAACAGGCCAATATCGGTGACTGCGACGACCAGTCCCGGCGTGACCCATTTGCCCGAAGCATCAATGGTGCGCGCGCCAGCGGGGACGGCAACGCCGGCTCCGGCGGCAAACACCTTGCCCGCGCGCAGCACGACCGTGCCGTTCGGGATCGGGGCAGAGCCATCGCCGATCACAACCGTGGCATTGGTGATTGCCACGTCCTCAGCCACCGCCGGGGCGGAGAGGGGGAGCAGCGCGACGGCGCTCAGCAGCAGCTTGCGCAGGCTCATTTCACGTCTCCTTCACCGACCTGGCCCAGTTCGAAATCACTAACCGGGCGGCGCTTGGGGTCGGCCGCATCAAACAGCAGCGCGCCATCGATCCAGACCTTGTCGGGGCGCGAATAGACCGAGAGCGGATTGCCGTTCCACAGCACCACGTCCGCCATCTTGCCCGGCTCAAGGCTCCCGGTCTGCTGACCGATGCCCATCGCCGTCGCGGGGTTAAGCGTAAGCCAGCGGATCACTTCGGCATCGGAGATGTCGATCCCGGCGCGGCGGGCATCGCCCTGCGCCTTGGCGGCTTCCTGGTTGAGGCGCTGGATGCCATTCTCGTCATCCGAGTGGATCACCACGCAGGCCCCGGCCTTTTGCAGGATCCCGGCGTTTTCCGGGATCGCATCGTAGCTTTCCATCTTGAAGCCCCACCAATCGGCCCAGATCGCCGAACAGGTGCCGGCGGCCTTGAGCAGATCGCCGATCTTGTAAGCCTCGGTCGCGTGGTGGAAGGCGCTGACCTTGTAGCCAAATTCCTTCGCCATATCGAGCACGAGCGCCATTTCATCAGCGCGGTAGCAGTGGTTCTGGATCAGGATCTCACCATCCAGCACGCCGGCGAGCGTTTCCATCGCCAGGTCGCGGGTTTCCAGCTTTCCGGCAGCGCGCTTTGCCCGGTACTCGGTAGCCTTCATCCAGGTCATGCGGTTGACCGCGATGTTGCCCATCCGGGTTGAGGGCATCCGGCCCTTAGAGCCATAGACCCGCTTCGGATTCTCGCCGCAGGCCATCTTCAAGCCATAGGGTGCGCCGGGAAACTTCATGCCCTGGATCGTGCGCGAATAGACGTTCTTGAGCACGACCGAGCGGCCGCCCATCAGGTTGGCCGAACCGGGCAGGATCTGCAGGCTGGTGATCCCGCCATTGGCCAGCGCGCGGCTGAAACCCGGATCCTGCGGCCAGACCGAGTGCTCGGCCCAGACCTCGGGTGTGGTCGGCGCGGTCGCCTCGTTGCCATCGGAATGGGCCTGGACACCCGGGCTGGGGTAGTCACCCAGGTGCGAGTGTATATCGATTATCCCCGGCGTCACGAACTTGCCCGCGGCATCAACCCTGCGGAAGTTCGCCGGGATCGCCAGATCGGCGCCGCCCACGGCGACGACCTTGCCGCCAGCCAGCAACACGGTACCGTTTTCGATCCGCCCACCAGCACCATCGAACACCGTCGCGCCGATCAGCGCGGTCGGTTCACCAGGGTAGGCGCGATAGGTCGAAGGGAAGGGGTTCTTGTTGAACTCTCGCGCGGCCTTGGCCGCGGGCGAGAGGCTGTCTTCCTTCTTCTTCTTTTCGGCCAGACCCGGGCTGGCCACCAGGGCCAGCGCGGCCATCCCCGCCAGCAGCTTGTGTACGCGCATCACTTGCGGTCCTCCAGGGTATCAAGGTGCATCCAGCCCTTCACGATCCGTGCCAGCAGCAGGACGACAACCGCCGCGCCGATCGAGATCCAGCCGAACATCTGGTAGATTTCGAGCAGCTTTTCCTTGCTCATTTCGCCGCCATGGCCGCCGGTGGCTTCACCGATCTTGCCGGCAACGAAGTTGCCGACCGCGGTCATGTAGAACCATGCGCCCATGATCAGTGAGGCGAGGTAGCTGGGCGCCAGGCGGTTCATCGCCGAAAGCCCGACCGGCGAGAGGCAAAGCTCACCCGTGGTGGCCAGCAGGTAATAGAGGAAGACGAACAGCACCGGGGTCATCGCCGCGATCCCATAGGCCTCCGCACCCCAGACCAGCACCAGGTTGGCCAGGCCCATCTGTGCCAGCGCCAGGCCAAACTTGGCCGGCGCCGAGGGCTCTTTGCCGCGCTTGCCCAGCCATTGCCAAAGCCCCGCGAACAGCGGTGCCAAGATAATAATGTAGATCGGGTTGATCGACTGGAACAGCGAAGCCGGGGTGGCGCCGCGATCGACATAGCGGTCGGTGAACAGGCTCATCGAGCCGCCGGCCTGTTCGAACAGACCCCAGAACAGCGGGTTGAGGCTGATCAGGAACAGGATCGCGAACATGCGCTCGCGCGGTTCCTTGTCGAGCTTGAAAGTCTGAAACAGCACATAGGCAAGCAACGCAACGCCCGAGATAACCAGCAATGTCTGGATCACCGACTGATACTGGACCAGCGCCCAGCACACTGCGACTGCACCGAGGCCGATGCCATAGAGCGTCCATTCCCGCGACTTAGCAAGCGGGGCAGGAGCTTCGCCAGCCCCGTTGAGCACGCCCTTGCCCAGGACGAAGACGACCAGGCCCAGCAGCATGCCGATGCCCGCCAGGCCAAAGCCATAGCCCCAACCAATCGTCTCACCGAGATAGCCGACCAGGATCGTGCCGAGCGCAGCGCCGACGTTGATGCCCATGTAGAATACGGTGTAGGCGCCGTCGCGGCGCACGTCAGTCAACTTGTAAAGCTGGCCGACCATCACAGAGATATTGGCCTTGAGAAAGCCCGAGCCGACAATGATGAAGGCCAGCGCCGCCCAGAACACATTGATCGCCGGATCGGTCTGCCCGCCATTGCCTTCGACCGCCATCAGACTGTGGCCAATCGCCAGCAGCAGCCCGCCAAACAGCACGGCCTTGCGCTGACCCAGATACCGGTCAGCCAGGTAGCCGCCCAGCACCGGGGTGATGTAGACCAGGCTGGTATAGGCACCATAGATCAGGTTGGCATTGCCATCGCTGAACAGCCAGTGCTTGGTCAGATAGAAGATCAGCAGTGCGCGCATGCCGTAGTAGGAGAAACGCTCCCACATTTCGGCGAAGAACAACATGTAAAGGCCCTTGGGGTGCCCCGCGAATTCAGGCTCTTTCTGGACCGCGATCTTGCCGCCGATCGCCAGGAAAATGCCGAGGACGACGACCGCGATCATCGCGATCCAGTCACCCTCGTTCCACAAGGACATGTCTTTCATCAATTGCTCCCCAATATCAGGCAGGCCCACGCCGAAGCGAGGCTGTTATGGCGGCGGAGACTAGCCACCTTTGCGCGCCTGTGAAGCAAAATTCGTCTCGCCTTTCGGTTTATTGCAAGCAAGAGCCATGCTCCAATTCCCCTTGCCCGCCGCGCTGTATTATGGCACTGAGACAGCATGGCTGGGCACACGCAACCCGTATACCTCAAGCTGCGCGACCTTATTGCGGCAGCGATCATCGATGGGACCTATCCGGAGGGCGCCATGCTTCCATCGGTTCGCGCCCTGGCGGCAGAGCAAGGCGCCAATCCGCTGACTGTGGCGAAGGCCTATCAGCAGTTCCAGCTAGATGGTCTGGTCGAGGTCCAGCGCGGGGTCGGCATGTTTGTCGCCCGCGGCGCGGCCGAGCGGCTGCGCCGCGCTGAGCGCAACCTTTTTCTGTCCCGTGATTGGCCGGAAATCCGCGCCAGGATGGATCGATTGGGAATTGCAGCGGCGGATTTGCTCGCAATTTGAATCATATCGGCTCGAATCCACGATTGCGTGCAGAGCCCTACTCTGCCATTTAGTCATGCAGCAGCGAGATCCGCTTCGGGTCGAGGGTCGCGCCGCGCCAAAAAGATTGAACAAATCAAAAAATCACGGGGTTATGCCAAACCCCTAGGAAGGCGTGAAATGATCAGATCCGAACTGCTGCAGGCCCTCGCTCGCGACAATCCCGGCCTCCGCGCCGACGAGGTCGAGAAGGTCGTCGACACCTTCTTCGATGAAATCGAACAACGCCTGGCCCAAGGTGGCAGGGTCGAGCTTCGCGGTTTTGGCGCCTTTTCGACCCGTCAGCGGGACCCGCGCCAGGGCCGCAACCCCCGCACCGGTGCCAGCGTTGCCGTGCCGGGCAAGAAGGTTCCTTATTTCAAGCCCGGCAAGGAAATGCGCGCTCGGCTTAACGCTGACTGACGCCAGACCAGTCCGGCAAGCCTGAACTGACCTGCATGCGGCCCGTCGCTCGAATGAGCGGGGGGCCGCATGGCGTTACAGGGATGGATATCCCTGCAATATCTCCGTAAAGGCCATACCGACGCGGACGTGGCGGAATGGTAGACGCCGGGGACTTAAAATCCCCTGAGCCTTGCTCGTGTGGGTTCGAGTCCCACCGTCCGCACCAGATGGCAACCGACAACGCCCAAACCTGCAGCACCTTCCGCCTTTGATATAGGTATTAACTACTGGTTAGGCATTTTCCTTCATCGCTGGGTCACACCAGAATGAAGGGGTCATAGATGCCGGTCCAAAATATCCCGGGCAGCCATCATCTGCGCCAAACAACTGTGGATGTTGCCATTATTGGTGCCGGGCCAGCCGGCCTGACCGCCGGCTACCTGCTGACAAAGCAAGGCCTTAGCGTGGCGATTATCGAAAGGGACCGGACCAATGTCGGCGGCATCAGCCGCACCGTTGAACACGAAGGCTACCGCTTCGACATTGGTGGGCATCGCTTCTTCTCGAAGAGCCAGCAGGTGGTCGATCTGTGGAACGAGATCCTGCCCAACGATTTCATCCAACGCCCCCGGATGAGCCGCATCTATTACGAGGGTAAGTTCTATTCATACCCGCTACGCGCCTTTGAGGCGCTTTGGAATCTGGGCCTGATCCGCTCGACCCTGTGCATGATCAGCTTCGCCAAGGCCAAGGCCTTCCCGAACAAGCAGGTGAAGTCGTTCGAGGACTGGACGGTCAACCAGTTCGGCCACAAGCTCTATTCGATCTTCTTCAAGACTTACACCGAGAAGGTCTGGGGCATGCCCTGCGGCGAAATGAGCGCCGACTGGGCCGCCCAGCGGATCAAGGGTCTTTCGCTCTGGGGGGCGGTGGTCGATGGACTGAAGCGAAGCCTTGGCCTCAACAAGGCGCCCAATGACGGGATGCAGACCAAGACCCTGCTCGAAACCTTCCGCTATCCACGCCTTGGACCGGGCATGATGTGGGATGCCGCACGCGACAAGATCCTTGCCACCGGCAAGGGAGAGATCCTGATGGGCCACAGCCTGAAACAGCTTGCCAGCGACAACGCAGGCGGCTGGCGGATGACTGCTACCGGCGCAGCCGGCGATCTCGTAATCCGCGCCCGTCATGCGATCAGTTCCGCGCCAATGCGGGAACTGGCCGCCCGCCTGCATCCGCTGCCGGCCTCCAGCTTCAACGGCAAGCAGCTCAAATACCGTGACTTCCTGACCGTCGCGCTCAAGATCCGCGCTGACGAGGACATGTTCCCCGACAACTGGATCTACATCCATGACAGCAAGGTGAAGGTTGGCCGCATCCAGAACTTTCGTTCTTGGTCGCCTGAAATGGTGCCCGAGGCCGGCGTTGCCTGCGTTGGCCTGGAATACTTCTGTTTCGAAGGCGATGGTCTGTGGTCAATGGCTGACAACGAGCTGGTGTCTCTTGCCACCCGCGAGATGGCGCAGCTTGGCCTGGTTTCGGCCGAGCAGGTGATCGGCGGGGTCGTGGTGCGCCAGGAAAAGGCTTATCCGGTCTATGACGAAGATTACGCCGCCCATGTCGACACCATCCGCCGCGAGCTTGAGGCAGCCTGGCCGACGCTCCACCTGGTCGGTCGCAATGGCATGCACCGCTATAACAACCAGGACCACGCGATGATGACCGCGATGCTGACGGTTGAGAACATCGTAGCTGGTGAACGGATCTACGACACCTGGTGCGTCAATGAAGATGCCGAATACCATGAGGCCGGTGACGAGGGCGCCGAAAAGGCCATTGCTTCGGCCCGGACCAAACTGTCCGAAGACCAGGCTGCGGCACTGGATTCGGTACGCGAAGCCCCGCGCAAGGTTGCCTAACCGATGAATACCTTGATCGCTGCTGTGCAATCCAGACTGGGAACCATCAAGGTGGCGCCTGCCCGGGCGACCGCCCCAAGCGCCAAGTTTCCTAGTCCGCCGATCCCACGTCACGAATGGCGAAATCTTGCCAACTGGCTGTTGGCATGGGTGATGCTGGCCAACCTTGGCTACATGCTGATGTGGATCATCGGCGCGCCGCCGCGCCACAGCGAGATTTTGGCGATCGGGGTCGTCGGTCTGATTGTTCGCACCCAGGTGCCGTGGGTTCAGTACCTCGCCTTCATCGGCGTTTCGCTTTACGGTTTGCTGAGCTTTGTCGCCGCGCTGTTCAACCTGGCGATCGGATCGTTGCTGTCTGGCTTCAGCTTCTTCCTGGAGCTCGATCCCAGCCAATCGATCGAATATGTCGTCGCCGGTTCGGCAGTGCTCCTGCTGTGCGGGACCGCGTGGAAAGCGCTCCACCGCCCAACTTGCTTTACCGACATTCGCCTCGTGATGATTGCAGGGTCGATCATCATTTCGCTTTCGCTGTTCGATAAGTGGATGAGCTTTGGCATGCGCGGCCATTACAAACGGATCGCGGCGGCAAATGCTCCATTTGAATCTGCCCGCAGCAAGTCAGGTCTGCTTGGCGCGGCCCATGTTAATGGCCGCAACGTAATGGTGATCGTGGTGGAATCGCTGGGCTTGCCCAACGGCAACCCCGAACTGGACCGGCTGCTGTTTGCCCGCTTCAAGAGCCCTGAGGTCAAGGCCAAGTTTGACCTGAGCTTTGGCAGCACGACCTATTACACCTCGACAACCGCAGCAGAAATCCGCGAACTGTGTGGCCGCTGGGGCGACTACCAAGACTTGGTCGAGACCAAGGACAGCACCTGCCTACCCGCAGAAATGGTGCGCAGGGGCTATGAGACCCGCGCCTATCACAGCTTCACAGGCGATTTCTTCGACCGCCAGTACTGGTATCCCAACATCGGCTTCCAGTACCGCACCTTCGGCCCCGAGCTCATAGCTAAAGGCGCTGACGAATGCGGCGGCGTGTTCCCCGGCGCCTGCGACCGCGACGTACCGCGCCAGCTGGCGGCCCAGCTGAAGGCCGCCACTAAACCGCAGTTCGTCTACTGGCTGACGGTCAACTCGCACCTGCCGGTGCCAACCGGCAGCAATCTCAATGTCGATCGCTGCGGCCAGACCTCACCCGCACTGTCGGAAAAGTTCCCGATGGTCTGCCGCCAGGTCGGCCTTTGGTCGCAACTAGACGCAGCGATCGTCAAGGAGATCGCCGCACCCGATTTCCCGGCAACCGACATCCTGATCGTGGGCGATCACATGCCACCCTACTTCGATCGCAACACCCGTTCGCAGTTTGCGCCGGACCGGGTGCCTTTTATCATGCTGCGCTGGAAGGGCGATACCAAGCCGGTCAGGGCTGCCGCGCCGCAGCTGGCCGTCGCCACCAAGCCAAGGTAATCGTATGGTTTACCGCACCATACGACCACTCTTGAGAGCCCAGTGGCTCGCTTATCTGCTGGTCAGCACAGTGGCACTGGCCAGCGACACAGCCGCCTTCCTCGCGCTGCTGAGTGCAGGGTTAGCCCCGGCCCAGGCCGGGGCAGCGGGTTACAGCTTTGGCATCGTGGCGCACTGGATCCTGTCCAGCCGTTTGGTTTTTGCCCCGCGCGCGGCGCCTGGCGGCACGGCGCGAATGCGGCAGAAAACTGAATTCATCGGTTCCGCGTTGATCGGTCTGGTACTGACCACCCTCATCGTCGGATTGGGCGATCAAGCTTCGACCGACCCGCGCCTAGCCAAAAGCGCAGCAATAGCAGTGAGCTTTACCGCGACCTGGCTGCTGCGCAGCCGGGTCGTTTTTCGGTAGCCTGAAGGTCATGCTGCGCGCGTTGCCTTTTAAAGAGTGCCCACCCACCCTGGTCCTGCTGATCTGGGCGCTGTGGGCTGTGTTCCAGCTTGCACTGCTGCCACTGATCGGCACAAAGCTGGCTGATCCTGACGATTACATGCGGCTGTTGCAGGTCCGCGACCTATTGGCTGGTCAGAGCTGGTTTGACGTGACCCAGCATCGCATGGGCCTGCCCGATGGCGCCAGCATGCATTGGTCGCGCCTGGTCGACCTGCCGCTGGCCGGGCTGATCCTGCTGTTCGATACGGTGCTGCCAGGTAACCTCGCCGAGCTGTGGGCCATGGCGCTGATCCCGTTGCTGTGGCTGCTGCTGGCACTGCTGGCGCTGCGCGACATAGCAAAAAGTCTTGAGCTCCCCCCGCTTGCAACACTGCTTATGCTCCTGCTCTTCCCGATGTTCCCACTTTTGCCGGGCAACTTCGCGCCATTGCGGATCGATCATCACACGGCTCAGTCCGTTGCGGCGGTGGTGTGCGGCGCACTGTTGTTGCACACCGGATCGCGACGGGCTGCTATCGCTTGTGGTCTCGCCGGAGCCCTTTGGACTGTAGTTTCGATCGAAGCGCTGCCCATGCTGGTGACCTTGACCGGGCTTTATGGTCTGGGTTGGGCGCTCAATGGCGATCGCTCGCTAAGCCGCTACCTTGTATCGCTGACCGGCGGATCGGCAATGCTGTCGCTCGCAACGCGCCCGCTGTCAGATCTCACCGGACCCCATTGCGATGTGTTACGCCCAGGCCATATCGCCGCCTTTGCCGTGGCCACGCTTGTTGCCCTGTGGTTGCAATTCATCCCTGAGCGGACGAGCAAGAGCGGACGGTTGACGGCACTTGGTCTCTTGCCGGTGGCGGTCATACCGGTGGCCTTTGCGTCACTTGGATCTTGCGCGACCAATCCACTTGGCCAGCTTGACCCTCTTCTCCAAACCTGGTGGCATGCTGGTGTTCTCGAAGGCTTACCCGTCTGGCACCAGCCGCCATCCATGGCGTTGGTCCTGGCCTGGACCATCGCAATCATTGCTGCAGGCTGGCGATTGGGTCACCAACAGCAAAGGCAGTCAGAGCGCTGGAACCTGCTTGCGGGCTTGGCACTGGTTTGCGGAATCTATTCGCTGCTCATCGCGCGCGAAGGGCTGGCAGCACAACTGCTCGCCATTCCCTTTGCTGCCTTGCTGCTGGCGCACTGGTTGCCACTTGCCCGCGCCATTCCGAGAGCCGCGCCCAGAATTGTCGCGACCGCGGCGGTGATCGTGCTTTGCACGCCAACGTTTGGCAGCGCCTTGGTCAAGCCATTCGACCAGGCGATCAGCGGCTCTGCGACCATCGCCTCTGACAGTATTCCCTTTTCTTGCGACTATTCGGCACTTAATCGCCTGCCCCCCAGCCACATCTTCACACCGTTGGATCGAGGGCCAGAAATCCTTGCACTCACTGATCATACGGTCGTCGCCGGGCCCTATCATCGCAATCAGGCCCGGATGGTCGATGTGATTACCGCCTTCACTGGCAGGCCTGCCGAAGCAGAGTCGATCGTTCGCCGCAATGGTGCCAGCTTTGTAGTGGCATGCCTTGGCTCTACTGAGATTTTGGCTTATCGCGAGGCTCGCGCCGACAATCTGGCGAATTTGCTGAGCACCAATCATCCCCCAGACTGGTTACTACCGGTGCCCGAATTCAATGCTGGGCCGCTTCGCGCATACCGCGTTCGCTAGGTCGGGCGGAACAGCAGCGCGTCACCGTTCATGCAATAACGTTTGCCAGTGGGCTTGGGGCCATCATTGAATACATGGCCGAGGTGTCCTCCGCACTTGGCGCAGTGCACTTCAGTGCGGGGATAGCCGGTTTCGAAATCGATCGAGGTGCCGATTGCACCGGGCAGTACATCCCAGAAGCTGGGCCAGCCGGTCTTGCTGTCGTACTTGGTCGTGCTGGAATAGAGCACATTGCCATCGGCCGCACAGACGAACACGCCTTTGCGCTTTTCATGCAGCAGCGGCGAAGTACCGGGATATTCGGTGCCCTTCTGGCGCAAGATATAATACTGCTTGGCTGAAAGGCGCTTTTTCCATTCTGCATCGCTGAACCGGACCGGATAGGTTTTGGCTTCAGCGTTAGAGCAAGCGACAATTGTGCTGGCTGCGGCACCTGCCGCCAGCCAGCCAAGGAACTGTCGCCGCGGCTGCATCATCAGAACTTGCTCAGCGTGACGCCAAGCTTACGGAAACCGTGGACGAAGTTGGCGCGAACGCGCTCAACCTTGCCGGTAACATTCACGCGCATGCGCCGCTCGTGCATTTCTTCCAGCAGGATCTTGAGCTGCAGCTCCGCCAGTCGCGCACCAACGCAGCGGTGGATGCCATAGCCGAACGACAGGTGGCGGCGGGCATTTTCGCGCGTAATATTCAGCTTGTCCGGATCCTCGAACACCGTCTCGTCACGGTTGGCCGAGATGTACCAGAGGATCAGCTTATCACCCTTCTTGATCTGGTGGCCGAACAGGTCGGCATCGTCAGTTGCGGTGCGGCGCATATGTGCCAGCGGCGTGACATAGCGGATGCATTCCTGCACGGCGTTCGGGATCACCGATGGATCGCTTTCAAAAATCGCGCGCTGATCCGGGAACTGATCCAGTCCATGAACGATGCCCGACATGGTGTTGCGAGTGGTATCATTGCCGCCAACAATCAGCAGAACCAGATTGCCCATGAACTCTTGCGGGCTCATATGGTTCATCGCGTCCGAATTGATCATCATCGAGATCAGGTCGCGGCTCGGCGGGGCGCCGGTCCGCTCCATCCACAGACGGCCGAAGTACTGGGCCATTTCCTGAAGGATTGCGAAGCGGGTGTCGTTCAACTCGCGCGCCAGACCCAATTCGACGTCACCAGCCCAATCCGACCAGAAGGTCAGCAGGCGGCGGTCTTCCCACGGGAAACCGAACAGGATCGCCAGCATCCCGGTGGTAAGCTCGATCGAGACCTTGTCGACCCAATCAAACTCCTCACCCCACGGCAGGCTGTCGAGCACTGCGGCGGTACGCATCCGCACTTCGGCTGCCATTTTATCGATCTCGCCTGGCGTAAAAGCCGGCGCAACCGTGCGGCGCTGACCGGTATGCTCCGGCCGGTCCATGGCGATGAACATCGGCAGGCGACGTTCTTCAAGCTGGGCCGGATCGGCATCTTCTGGCGGGTCGCCAATCGTGATCCCGCCGTATTCCCACGATGAGGAGAAAAGTTCAGGCAGCGATTCGACGTGCTGGATCGTCTTGACCGTGGTGACGTTCCAGTAATCGCCGTAAGGCGTGCCTTCGACCTTGTTGATCGGCGCCTTGCTGCGCATTTCTGCAAAGATCGGCTGCCAGCGATCCTCGACATAAATGTCGGAACGCGAGACATCCCACGGATGAGAGTGCTTGGGTAGTTCCTGGCCATGCTCTTTCAACCAGGCCTCGAAAGCCTCGGTCGCGGTGGGCGCGGTGCGGTACTTGAACGGGGCATCGGCGAACTGGGTAGCCATGGCGAATCCTCTCTGCTGCGTGGGCCGCAATCAGTTTTCCATTGAGACTTATCTGGTCCAACTTACCAGAGAGTCAATAGTGGGTCAGTGTCGGGCCTTAATCATCGCACGGCCTGCCGCTTAAACAGGCCAGTCCAGGGGCGCCTTCCGCCGCTTTGCGCGGGTCCGCTCTTCATCACCCAACGGCGGAAGAGTGCCGCGCCGATCCGGACGAAAACGGCAACGCACAGCCCCTGCCAGGCCAGGGCCAGCGCGTGCGGCAAGAGCGCCGCGTCCCGCGCAGCGCGGGCCAGCATGGTGAAGGGCGAACTGAACGGAACGATCATCGCTGCCATTTCCACCACCGACCCCGGCTTGGCGACAGCCCAGGAGGCGAAGAAGAAATTCAGCAACTGCAGCATGGTCACCGGCATCGACAGCGCCTGCACCTCGCGCACCGTTGCGGCCATCGAGCCGATCGCTAGGAACAGCGAACCCAGCAGCAGATAGCCCATCGCGAAATAGGCCGTGCCCAACAGGAAAAACAGCGGCCATCCAACCGCCGGCGCCGGGAAATTGCCCCAGCCGTTGCCCGATGCAAACCAGATTGCGCTGCCCGCCATGGCCCAGACCGAAATCCCCACCAGCGATACGGCCAGCATGGCAAAAAGCTTGCCCAGGAACACCGCATCCATCGGGATGGCTGCCGCCAGCACCTCAATGATCTTGTTGCCCTTCTCCTCAACCAGGTTGGACAGGACCATGCCAGCCAGCAGCATGGTCAGCATGAACAGCACAGTTTGGCCCAATTGGGCCGTAACCATCCGGCCGCGCACCTGGTCGGCGGTGGTGGAAAGCTTGAGCGGGGTGAGCTCGACGTTCGGATAGACGGCGCTGGCACCGCGCTGCGCTTCTGCCGCCAGGACCGCGAGCGGGCCGCGCCAGTCGGCGATGCGTTCGTCCGGGCCGGACAGCACGGGCCTTTGCAAGGTTCCCGTCACTACGGCGGCAAGGTTTCGCCGCCGATCCTGCATCGCGTCGGCGGCATCAAAAGTTTCCCCGGCGCGCACCTCCTGGAGCATGACCAGTTCTGGCACTGCATGACCCAGTTGTGGCTCCAGACGCTTATGGGCGGCGATCAGCGCCTTGGCATCGGCAGCCGCCATCGCCACACCGAGCTCGGGACGCGCGACATTGCTCTGAAGTTCTTTGCCGACCCCCCCAGCGAGCCCGCCGACCAGCAACGGAAACAGCGGTCCGAGCAGGAAGAAGAAGAACGAGCGCGAGAACAGGATCGCGGTAAAATCGCGTCGGGCCATAACCAGCGCAGCGGCGAAGGTGGACAGGCGCCCGGTAGCGGCAACATTCATCTCAACGGCCCTCCTCTGCCTTGTCCTCACCCAATGCGCGGGCAGCGGCCTCACCGGCGATCGCCACGAAAGCATCGTGCAGGCCGGCGCGTTCGATGGAAAGCGAAAGGATCCCCGCCTCGCCCTCGATCAAGGCACGAAGCAGAGGTTCGATCCCGCTCTCCGGAAGCGTGAAGAGCCAGTAGGCACCCTCGTGCCGCGCATCGGCCGGCAATGCGGCCCGCCAAGCGCCGTCGTCGGCCCGCGTCTCCAGTCGCACCTGCGGCCGGATCCGGTCACGGGCCACGTCAACCGGGCCGGCAAATGGCACCTTGCCCCCGGCAATGATCGCCACTTCATCGCACAGCCGCTCGGCATGGGCGATCACGTGGGTCGAGAAGATCACCGTAGTGCCCTTGGCCGCCAACGCGCGGATCATCCGTTCCAGTTTGCCCTGATTGAGCGCGTCGAGGCCCGAGAACGGCTCGTCAAACACCACCAGTTTCGGGTTATGGACCAGCGTGCCAAGCAGTTGCACCTGCTGGGCCATGCCCTTGGATAGCTGGCGGATCTGGCGGTCAGCTGCATATCCAAGGCCATGTTCTTCCAACAGCGCCTTGCCCCGCTTGCGCCCCTCGCTCAGCGGCAGGCCGCGCAGCGCGCCAAGAAATGCGATCGCCTCAAAGGCCTTCATTGCGGGATAGAGCCCGCGCTCTTCCGGCAAATAACCGATCCAGTGGCTGATCTCATGCGGGCGGTCATGGCCAAGGACCCGGCGGGTGCCCACGTCGGGATCGATGATCCCCAGCAGCATCCGCAGCGTCGTGGTCTTACCTGCGCCGTTCGGGCCAAGGATGCCATAGATCGCCCCTTCGGGCACCGACAGGTCCACTCCGTCAACCGCAGTGAAGCCATCGAAATGTTTGACCAGGCCTCTGGCTTCGATTGCGAGTGGACGCTCAATGCCTTTGACCGATCCGGCCCCCGGATTGCCCGCCATCTGCCATTCCCCTAGCTTCATTGCTTAACCGCACTATGGAGGCGGCGTGAACAGGAGCAACCGAAAGTTTGGTTAACACCGCCGAAATTGATGAATTTAAAGCCGATCTCGCGCAGGAAGCGCGGCGCCTGGGCTTTGCCACCTGCGGGGTAACCGCATCGGGAGAAGATCCCGTAAGGGCTAAGCGGCTGCATGAATGGCTGGACGAAGGCCGTCACGGCGAGATGGACTGGATGGAGGCCCGCGCCCACCATCGCCGCAGCCCGCAAGGCCTGTGGCCCGAGGCACAGCGGGTGATTGCCCTTGGCATGAGTTATGCCCCCGCCACAGACCCCCTGGCCGAACGCGATGGCCGGGGACGAATTTCAGTCTATGCGCAAGGTTCGGACTATCACGACACGGTCAAGAAAGCACTCAAGGCCCTGGCCCGGTGGCTAGTGGCTGAAGCCGCAAGGCGCGGGCTGGGCGACGTTGGCGTGAAGGTTTTCGTCGATACCGCCCCGGTGATGGAAAAGCCGCTGGGGCAGGCCGCCGGCCTGGGCTGGCAGGGCAAGCACACCAATCTGGTCAGCCGCGATCATGGCTCATGGCTATTCCTGGGGGCGATCTACACCACCCTGGAGCTACCACTGGATGAGCCGGGCCACGACCGCTGCGGCTCATGCTCGGCCTGCCAGTTGGCCTGCCCCACCGCCGCCTTCCCGGCGCCTTACCAGCTCGATGCGCGGCGCTGCATTTCCTACCTGACGATCGAGCACAAGGGGCCGGTGCCAAAGGAATTTCGCAAAGCCTTGGGCAACCGCATTTACGGCTGTGACGATTGCCTGGCGGTCTGCCCGTGGAACAAATTTGCGAGTACGGCCCACACCATGCGCGCCTTCCTGCCCCGCGCTGAGCTGGCCGCGCCCCGCCTGGCTGACTTGCTGGCGCTTAACGATGCCGGGTTCCGCAGACTGTTCAGCGGTTCGCCGATCAAGCGGATCGGGCGCGATCGCTTCGTGCGCAATTGCCTTTACGCGGCCGGCAACAGCGGCGATGCCGCGCTGCTGCCGCAGGTCCGGGACCTGATGGCCGATCCCGATCCGGTCGTGGCCGAGGCAGCCCGTTGGGCGCTGGACGCACTATCCGCCTAACGCGCCAACAGGTTGCGCGCCTGGTTTCCGATCTGCGCCAGCATTGTTGGCGACAGCGAGGGAGCGGCCTGGGCGCGGGCAACCACGTCCTGGAACTGCCGGATCGCCGCGGCTTGACCGTCGATCCAGCGTTCCACGACGGCCAGCGGTTCCCCATTATCGGCTGCGTGGCGACGCAGAAATTCAAGCCGCATGTGCTGGATGTCGCGGGCCAGGCTGTTGACCAGCAGCCGCTCCCACGGGTCGGTCGGAGAAAGCCGTTCAGCTGCCTGCTGCGCCCAATCGAGCCCAAGTTCGTGGCCTAGCGCGACGAAGGCACGGGTCAATGCCTCGGGCTTGGTGCCGGTCTGGCGCGCCAGCATGGCGAGGCCAACCGAGCCATCAAGGTCAAACAGGTGGGCAACCGCTGCCGCCAGATCGGCCGGCGCCCCGGCGGCAACAAAGCGCTCCCGGAGCGTGGTCGAAAGCGCCTGGCCCTCGTGCGAAAGCAGCCGGCCGGTGGCGGCCGAAAGCAAGGCAACGCCGCCTTCAAGCTGACCGACCAGCTCACCCGCTGCCAGCGCCCCGCCCGAAATGCGCAGCAGGTCAGCCATGTGATTGACCATGGCCGCTGCGGCCCGATCGAACAGCAGGATGCGGGCCACTTCGGGCATCGGTCGACTCTCGATCCCCTGCCAGATCGCCCCCATACCAAGCAGTTGCTCGGCCGCGACAAAGGCCGTGGTGACCTGGGCCAGCGTCGCGCCTTCTTCTTCGACCAGTTCAAAGGGATGGATCAGGCCAAGCCGGTTGACCATGCGGTTGGCCAGCTTGGTCGCAATGATCTCGCGCCGCAGGCGGTGCTCCAGAATGTCGGCCTTGAACTCAATCCGCATCGGCGCGGGGAAAGCAGCCAGCAATTCGCCCTCCAGCAGCGGATCGTCGGGGACCGAAGAATGTTCCAACGCATCTTGCAGGACCAGCTTGGCGCTCGATAGCACGACCGCCAGTTCGGGACGGGTCAGCCCCTGCCCTTCAGCCGCGCGGCGGGCCAGGACATCGCTTTCGGCGAGGCCTTCGGTCTTGCGATCAAGCTGGCCGCTGGCTTCCAGCGTCTCGATCAGCCGCAAATGCGACGCCGTAGTCGCCGCCCCGCCCGCGGTGGCTATCGACAGGGCAAGTGCCTGCAGCCGATTGTCCTCCAGCACAATGGCGCCGACCTCGTCGGTCATCGCGGAGAGCAGCTTGACCCGATCGTCCTCTGTCAGCCGATCGCCGCGCTTGGCCCCGGCAAGGGCGATCTTGATGTTAACCTCATTGTCCGAGCAATCGACCCCGGCCGAATTGTCGATGAAATCGGTGTTGATGCGGCCGCCCTTGAGCGCAAACTCGATCCGCCCCGCCTGGGTGCAGCCAAGGTTCGCACCTTCACCGATAGCCCGGGCGCGAACCTGCGAACCATCAACCCGCAGCGCATCGTTGGCCGGATCGCCAACCTGAACGTTGTTCTCGGCGCTGGATTTCACATAGGTGCCGATCCCGCCGAACCACAGCAGGTCGATCTCTGCCTTGAGGATCGCGGTGATCAAGCCATCGGGATCGATGGTGGGCTGGTCGAGTCCGAGCATGGCCTGGACTTCCTTCGACAGTGGCACTTCCTTGAGGCTGCGGGCAAAGACCCCGCCACCCTTGGAAATCAGCTTGGCGTTGTAGTCTTCCCAGCTCGAGCGCGGCAGGGCGAACAGTCGTGCCCGTTCGGCCCAGCTCTTGGCCGGATCGGGATCGGGATCGAGGAAGATGTGGCGGTGATCAAACGCGGCGACGACCTTGAGCGCCTTGGACAGCAGCATGCCGTTGCCGAACACGTCGCCCGACATGTCACCGCAGCCGGCCACGCGGATCGGCTGGGTCTGTACATCGACGCCCATTTCCAGGAAGTGCCGCTGAACCGAGAGCCAGGCCCCCTTGGCAGTGATCCCCATCGCCTTGTGGTCATAACCCTTGGACCCGCCGCTGGCGAAGGCATCGTCCAGCCAGAAGTCATGCTCTTCGGCGATGGCATTGGCGGTGTCGGAATAGGTCGCGGTGCCCTTGTCGGCGGCGACCACGAAATAGGGATCTTCGCCATCGCGGATCACCACCTGCTTCGGGTGGACCACCTTGGTGCCAACGATATTGTCGGTGATCGACAGTAGCGTGCGGATGAACAGCTTGTAGCTTTCCTTGCCCTCGGCCAGCCAGCCATCGCGCCCACCCGTTTCGGCCCGCGCCGGATCGGGCAGCTGTTTCGGATAAAACCCGCCCTTGGCCCCGCTCGGCACAATCACCGCGTTCTTGACCCGCTGGGCCTTCATCAAGCCAAGGATTTCGGTCCGGAAGTCATCGCGCCGATCGGACCAGCGCAGCCCGCCGCGCGCTACCGGACCAGAGCGCAGGTGAATGCCTTCAACCCGGCGCGAATAGACGAAGATCTCGCGCCACGGCAGCGGCTTGGGCAAGCCCGGTACGAGCGACGAATCAAGCTTGAAGGCCAGCGCCTGCTGCCCGGCCGGGGCAAAGGCATTGGTCCGCAGCATGGCTTCAACCACCGCGCGATACTGACGCAGCAGGCGGTCATCGTTGATCGCCGAGACCAGTGCCAGGCCATCGCGGATCGCATCCTGGGCCTTGGTTTCAGCGACGAGCCGGTCACCCTTGAACGCAGGATCGTGGCGGGCGACGAACAGGTCAACCAGCCCACGCGTGACCTGCGGGGCATGGTGCAGCGCATCGACCGCAGTCGGCACGCCATAATTGAGCCCGGCCTGGCGGAGGTAACGATACCAGGCACGCAGCCAATTGGCTTCGGCCGCGGCCAGCCCAACCGTGGTGATCAGGCGGTTGAACGGATCGTCCTCGGCCCCACCGTTCAGCACATCAGCAAAGGCGGTTTCGATTGCCGCAGCACGGGCCAGCACCGCAGCAGCTTCCAATCCGGCCGGCAGGGCCAGCTGGAAATCGTGGATCGTGCCAAGACGTCCCTGATCAAGCTCGGTTGGCAGATCCTCAACCACACGGAACCCAAAATTCTCAAGCGCCGGGACTGCGTCCGACAAGGCAATTGCCCCGCCGCGCTGGTATAGCTTGAGCCGCAGCATGCTGGCGCCGTCCTCGGCCACCTGGTGCAGGCGGGCATCGCGGCGCGGGCCGGTCTCGCCCTCCCCGGCCAGCCGGCGCAGGCGCGCGATGTCCTGCGCGGCCTCGGCCGGCCCATAGGCGCTGCGGTAGGCCAGCGGGAAAGCCTCGGCATAACGGGCGGCGATCGCAGCCGCACGGCTCGGCTCTTCGCTGGCAGCAATTTCGCTTTCCACGGCCTCGCTCCAGCCGCGCAGCATGCCCTGCAAGCGCGCATCCAGCCCGGCCTCGTCTGGCAACCGGGCAACCTCGGGCAGGTCGAGGACGAAGCGCAACACGGCCAGGCTGCCATCAACCTCTAGGCTCCAGTCAAGGATTGGCGCGCCGCAAGCTTCGACCAGCATGGCCTCTATCTGCAAGCGTGTGCCGGTCGACATGATGTCACGCGGCAGCCAGACAAAGGCGAAAAGGTGGCGCATCAGCGCCGCAGGAACCAGCGCCAGCTTGGGACGGGGGCGATCGACCAGGCTCATCATCGCCGTGGCGATCCGTTCGAGGTCCTCGTCGGCGAAACCGATCAAGAGGTCGTGCGGCAGCGCAGTCAGCGCGTGGACCAGAGCCTTGCCGGCGTGGCCCTGGGGGGCGAAGCCGAAGCGGGTCATCAGTTCACCCAGCTGGGTCCGCATCCGCGGCACCTGGGTAGGCGCGGCAGCAAGGCCGGCACTGGTCCAAATACCAGCGTGAACCGAAAGGCTTTGCAGTTTGCCGCCTTCGACCACCGGCACGATGAACAGGTCGAGCGGCGTGCGGCGATGGACGTTGCTGACCAGGTTGGACTTGATCACTAGCGGCCCGCGGCCCGCCCGGCCTGTGCCCTCGAACCAGGCAAACGCCCGCTCATAGGAGATCGGACCTAGAAGGCTCTTGGCGCCGCGCCGGCAAATGCCCAGCGCATCAGACTGCGTGCCATCCCGGTGTCGCATCACATGGCCCAGCTGGGTCAGCATGCCGTCCTTGAACCAGCGCATCAGCGCCGCACCTTCGCCATCAGCCAGGCTATCGGCATCGGCGGCCATGGCCTGCTGCATCTTCGGCCAATCGGCCACGGCAGCGCGAACATCGCCAAGCGTGCTGCGCAACGCCGTTTCAAGTGCGCGGCGAATCTTCGCGTCTGCGCGCCGGGTCTCGATATAGACCATCGATTCACGCTTCTCGCCGGCGGCATCGCCATCAACAACGGCGGCCAGCATGCCATTTCCATCGCGGCGCACCGGCACGACCGGATGGACCAGCCGATCAATCGTCAGTCCTTGCGAAGCAACGGTCGTGGCAATCGAATCGACCAGGAAGGGCATGTCATCATTGATCACGCCGATCCGCATGAAGCGCTCCGCGGCGCTGCCCGAAACAGTCTCGATCGTGATTGCGGCTTCGCCTGCATCACGCTGGCTGGCTGCACTGCACAGGAAGGCAGCCGCGGCAGCCAGCCCCTCGGCCGAAAACGGCGCATCGCCGGGCAGCAACGCGGCCCTGAGCCGCTGGGCCAGCGCCTGTTCGAGGAGATTGGCAGAGCTGCTGGCGGACTTGGCACCCATCGATCACACTCCTGCGGGGCAGCGAAGAAGCGTTGCCCGGGCAAACAACATTATTGCTGTCTAACGCAGCATTCGTATGCATCCTAGGGGCAAGTGGTCACCACTGCAACCAGTTTGCCGGTAGGGAAACCTGCCTATTTGTTCGCAGGGCAATGCTTAGCCTGCAAGGGCTTCCATCGTCAGCGCCAACGAATGCTCGCGTGCCGCCGGATCGTAAGTTGCTCCGGCAACAATGATTTCATCCGCACCGGTCCGCTCGACAAAGCGGCCGATCGCCGCGCGCACAGTAGCTGGCGCGCCTACGGCGCTGGCCTGGCGGACGTGTTCAAGCATGGCCTGGGTGTGCGGCGGGAGGGTTTCGCGGTAACTCGGCACCGGCGGCTTGAGCCGACCGGGGTTGCCGGTGCGCAGGGCAACGAAGCTCTGGTCGAGCGAAGAGGCCAGAAGGGTGGCTTCGGCATCGGTTTCAGCAGCCAGCACGGTCATCGCCGCCATCACATGCGGACGCTCTAGCGCAGCCGAAGGGGTAAAGCGTTCGCGGTACAGTTTGATCGCCGCATCAAGATGATCGGGCGCGAAGTGCGAGGCAAAGGCATAGGGCATGCCCAGGGCTGCGGCGAGCGATGCCCCAAAGAGGCTGGAACCAAGGATCCAGAACTCGAGCGCCGCACCGAGGCCGGGCGTGGCGCGCAGGGCCATTTCCGGGTCACCGGTCACCAAGGCGCGCAATTCGACGACGTCCTGCGGGAAAAACTCTGAAGCACGCATCAGATCCTTGCGCAGGGCCTGGCCGATCCGGCTATCTGCCCCCGGTGCACGGCCGAGGCCAAGGTCGATCCGCCCCGGGAACAGTGCGTCAAGCGTGCCGAACTGTTCGGCAATCACGAAGGGGTTGTGGTTGGGCAGCATGATCCCGCCCGCACCGATCCGAATGGTCGAAGTGGCATGGCCGATGTGCGCCAGGGTAACCGCCGTTGCGCCACCAGCGATCCCGTCCATGCCGTGGTGCTCGGCGACCCAGAACCGCTGGTAGCCTGCCGCCTCGGCCGCGCGGGCCAGGCCAGCGGCACTGGCCAGGGCTTCGGAAACGGTCCCGCCTTCACGGACAGGTATCAGGTCAAGGACAGATAATGGGATCACCGGCCCGATGGTGCCGGGTCTGGACCCAGCTGGTCAAGATAGGATTGCGCAATCCGGGCTGTTTCGCCGCCCGGCGCGGCCTTGATCACTGACAGCCAAGATCGCCGTGCCGCAGCTTCATTGCCGGCCAGCACCGCGATAACCCCCGCCTCAAGCCCGACTTCGGGATCGAGCGGCATCAGCTGGGCCGCGACCAGGATCTGCTGCTGCGCCTCGCCCAGCTTGCCCTGTCGGCGCGAAAGCGTGGCCGAAAGCAGCCAGCCCTGGCCATTGTCGGCAGTCTTGGCGCGGGCTGTCGCCAAGGCGCTTGCAGCATCGCCATCGCGCTTCAAGGCGACCAGCGCGCGGGCCCGATCGATCGAAATTTCCCCAGCAAGGCGCGGATCGCCCGCGCCAAGCGCCTCGCCATGCGCCTGGTCGAGCAGGTCCAGCGCAGCCTCAATCTTGCCAGCGGCAAGCAAGGCATTACCCGCCATCCCGCCCAGTCGCGCGCGGTTGGCAGGCTCGCTTGCCGGGGTCACTTCGCGCGCGGCGGTGAAGGCTGCCTCGGCTTCGACCCACTGCCCTTGCGCGGCAAGCGCCATGCCCAGGCACTGTCCGGGCTCAGCCCGCGCCGAGCCTTTGAGGCCCTTCAGCCACTTCTCGGCATAAGCCTGGGCCTGCGCCGCGCTTCCGGCCAACAACTGCCGACACTGCACCGATGGAGTCAGCGCTGGGGGCGGCGCGGCGACCTCAGTCTTCTTGCGCGGGATCTCGAGCGGGGCCTGGGGCAGCGAGCCGCCTGCTCCCACTCCGACGCTGGGGCCGACTTGGACGATGAGCGGCAGCATTAGGAAAGGGATCATGGCAGCTCCGAAATCGTCCGCAGCAGCAGGGCGATATCGCCATCGCGGCTGAGGCGGTGATCGCCGTCCTTGATCAGGGTGACCTGAACGCAGTCCGAATGGAGCTGTTCGGCCAAGGTCAATGCCAGCTCCCACGGCACATCAGGATCACGCTGGCCGTGGAGCAAGCAGACCGGGCAATTGAGTGCGATCGGCCCGCCCAGCAGCCGCTGCGCCTGCCCATCGGCCCAGAACGCGGCATGGGTTGGGGTCGGTTCGGGGCCATAGGGATTGTCCTCCAGCACTGTCTCGCCCGCTGCCAACAACGCCTGCTGCTGCGCATCATAGCCCCAGTCGGTGAAGTCCGGCGCGGCGGCGATGCCAACGAGGCCAGCCAACTGATCGCCGAGCGCGAGGCCGACCAGCAGCATTAGCCACCCGCCCATCGATGAGCCGATCAATACGACCGGGCCGGCCACCTCAGCCGCGATCAGCGCCAGCACTTCGTCGCGCCACTTGGTCAGGGTGCCATCGGCAAAGGCCCCGTCGCTCTGCCCGCAGCCAGAGTAATCGAGCAGTAGGCAGGCACGCCCCTGCGCGGCGGCCCAATCAAATACGGCGGTGGCCTTGCCGCCCGCCATGTCGGACATATAGCCTGGCAGGAAGACCAATGTCGGGCCAGCCCCATCGGCGTGGCGGAAAGCTATGCGGGTGCCATCGGGCAGGGCATGAAAACGGGTCTCTGTCATCCCGGTACCTCTGCGCCATTGCCGCGTCACAATTCAAGGCTAGTGTGCCCTCAAAGAGAATGAGGGAGAGACCGATGCTGCCACAGCCGCCCGAGGCTCCGCTGCTTGCCACCAACCGCCGCAGTGCCCTGAAGCTGGGGCTACTTGGCTTTGCCGGGATCGGGGCCGGGATCGGTGCGCCAGTCCTGGCTCAGGGAAACAAGGGTTTCACCCACTGTGTCGCCAGCGGGGAACCGGGCCCGGACCAGGTTCTGCTCTGGACCCGCTATGCCAGCGCGGAGGAGGCGTCGCTCAAGTGGGAGCTGGCTGAGGATGCCGGGTTCTCCCGGATCGTTGTGCAGGGCGATGCGACCGCCTCCCCCGCGAACGATTGCTGTGCCCGCGCCTGGGCAAAGGGGCTGAGGCCGGGCCAGTGGTACTTCTATCGCTTCATTGCACCGGGGGGCGAGACATCTCCAATTGGCCGCACCAAGACCCTGCCGGTGGGCAAGGTCGACAAGTTCAGGATCGCGGTCTTCTCCTGCTCCAACTATGGCTTCGGCTGGTTCAACGCCTATGGCCATGCTGGGCAACAGGCAGGTGGGGCGGACGATTTCGACCTGGTCCTGCACCTGGGCGACTATTTCTATGAGTATGCCCGCGGAACCTATCCCGATGCCCAGGAGGGATTGGCCGAACGGCTGCCGCCAGTCGACGAGGCGGTAACCCTGGCTGGATACCGTGAGCGCTTCTCCACCTATCGCAATGACCCTGATCTCCAGCGCCTGCACCAGCTCTATCCGGTGATCACCATGTGGGACGATCACGAGGTGGCGAATGACGCCTGGAAGGATGGTGCCGAGAACCACCAGCCTGAAAGCGAAGGAACCTACGCTGGGCGCGAGACGGTGGCCGAAAAGGCCTATCGCGAATGGCTGCCCGTTTCGGAAGCCTATTGGGCGCAGTACGAGATCGGCAAGCTGGCCACGCTCTTCCGGCTCGAAACCCGCCACCTGGCGCGTGAGAAGCCGTTTGACCTTGGTGACATCATGAAGGGCAAGCGCGGGCCCGAACTGGAGGCCGCGCTGGTTGCGTTCCGCGACGGCGCCTGGCGCGATCCGGCGCGGACGCTGATGGGGGCAGAGCAGGAGGCCTGGCTTGCCAAAGCCCTCAAGGCTTCGACCAAGGCCGGCAAGCCCTGGCAGGTGCTGGCCCAGCAGATCATCATGGGTGAGTTCGGCTTCGGCAAGGATCTAGTTGCAGGGATGGCCAAGGACATTGATCCTGCCATGCGCGGACGCATCCTCGCGGCAGCCCGCATGCAACAAAGCGGCATTCCCTATGCGATGGACATGTGGTCCGGCTATCCGGCTGCGCGCGAGCGGCTGTATCAGTCAGCGCTTGATGCCAATGCCAACCTGCTGGTCCTGGCCGGCGACAGCCACAATGCCTGGGCCTTTGACCACAGTCACAAAGGCGAGCGGGTCGGGGTTGAAATGGCCGGGCAGAGCGTGACCTCGCCGGGATACGAGCATTACCTTGGCTGGATCAAGCCCGATGCCTTGGCCCAGGACGTGATGGCCGCCAGCCCCAGCCTTAAATGGTGTGACACCAGCCAGCGCGGCTATCTCGCGCTGGAACTGACCCCGAAATCAGCGACGGGCGAATACCGCTTCCTTGCGACCATCCGGCAAAAGGGCACGGCACTGGCAGGAACCAAGCGGATGACCGTTCTGGCAGGACAGCGCCAGTTCACCTGACCAGCTATTTGGGCCAGCCAAGCGACCACTCCCTGGCCTTTTTGTCCTTCTTGCAGGCAGCCTTGAGCGCGGCAAACTGGTGCAATGTCAACGCCGGACGATAGGCCTTGCCCGGCTGCACCGCTTTGGCAAAGGCCTGCTCGCGTTCGCCAGAATCCGGGTGACTGTTAATATAGGACAGCTGCTTGTTCCCGGCGGTCGGATCCAGCTTGCGCAACCGGCCAAAGAAGGCCGCCGTCGCCGCCGGGGAGATATCGGCCTTAGCCAGCCGCATCCGCGACCATTCATCAGCCTCGCGCTCGGCATCGCGCGAATAGCCCATCGCCGCCACGCCGCCGAGCGTGCCGCCGATATCGCTGTTCGCGCCGCTCAGCAGGATCGACAGGCCGAACTGGCGCAGCAAGGCCTGCATCACGTGGCGCTTGCGGACATGACCAGCCTCATGCGCGAGAACCCCGGCCAGCTCGTCTGGCGACTTGGCTTCCTGCACCAGCTTGTCGAACAGAAGCACCCGTCCGCCGGGCAAGGCCACGGCATTGACCATGTCGATCTTGGCAAGCTGGACCGTGATCGGGCTTTTCCCGTCATCGACATCACGGGTCAGCGCGGCAAGCGCGGCGTCACTTTCCGGGGTTGAACAGGTGAACTGCTGAAGATCGCCGACCAGCGCCGAACCGATCCGCTGCTCCCAGGCTTCGGGTACGCGCGGGCCGAGCCAGCTTGGCGCGGTCATCACCGCGGCGACTATGGCCGCGCTGATCCCGCCCAGAACCACGCTTGCACGGATCAGCCCAAGGCGATCAATCACGCCGCCGTACTTGAAGCCCTGCGGCATCCGCTCGAGCAGCTCGGGCGGCGCATCAACCGGGACCAGCAACCGCCAGCCATTGCGGTCGCGGTGGCCATAGACCAGCCGGTCTCCGCGATGCTCAACCAGGGTGAGATCGCTGTCTGGCACCAGTTCCGCCGCTCCGTCGGCCTGCGTCACTGCCAGTCCATCAGGTTGCCACAGCAGCGTCACCGGGTGGCGGACGGCGCTCTGCCCGTCGAACAGGTCGGCTGCGGCGGGTTCGAGCACGCTCAGATTGCCCCCATGTCGAACGCGTCAAGCAGGCCTTCACCCTCGCGCAGTTCGGGCGTGGTCGACTGGGTCAGGTGGTCAACCTCAACATAACCGAAAGCGTGCAGGTGCCGCACGCCGAATGCCCAGTGGCGATAGCTCAGGAAGATCGAGCCGATCCCCAGCGTCAGCACCACCAGTGCGACATCACCAAGGAAGAGCTTAAGCCAATCCCTGGTTGAAGCAGTGAAACCGAAGGTCAGGGTGTGCAGGGTTGTCGCCTCGACCATCTGGCGGAAGAATTTAGCGTAATAAGCAAGGACCACCAGACCAAATACGAAATAGAAACCGAACACCGCGCCGATCCCGGCCAGTGCTGCGCCGGCAGCGCCTGGACCATTTCCCGCACCGCTCGCCATGGCCAGCGGCACCACCGTTACGATCGCGGCAATCATGGAGAGAAACGGCGCGACATAGCACAGCAGGAATCGGCCCATCAGCCCTTCAACCCGCCCGTCGGCCGCAAACTTGTAGGGGCCAAAGCTCATTTCGCGCCAACGCTCGTTCCACAGCGCGACCATCGACCATGGGATCAGCAGGCCCAGCGCAATCGTGCCAACGAAGTTCTTCCACATATAGGACAGGCCATAGGCCATGCCGGGATTCTCGCTGCCACCGCGGATCCCGCGCCAATAGGTCCGCGCCAGGCGATAGCGCAGCGCACGAAATCGGGCGACGCCGACCAGCCAGTAGAGCAATACGAAGAAGCCTACGCCCAGCACTGCGGCGGTCAGAGCATCGCCGTTCAGCACCAGCCGCTGGATCAGGAAGTTGAACCCAATCACCGGCAAGCCGATCAGGAAGAATACCATCAGCGCGCCCTTGAACAGTTCCATGCCCGTCCCGGCCCATTCAAACCGGTCATCGATGAAACGGGTGCGCGACCACAAGTAGCGGCGAGTTCGCGCGGTAGCCCAGAAGCGATAAATGCCCAGCGTGACGATAGTCAGCAACAGGTTGGTGAAGGCAATTGGTGCATATTCCCGCCAGGTCCCATGGAATTCAAAAGCCTTTTCATCTTGCTCGTCAGTCATCTGTGCCCCCCGCTCAACGTTTCGCACCACAGGAACCTATTGTGTGGCAAAGGTAAAGCCTGAAAAATTTTGCAGCCTGTGCTGCCGCTGGACAGCTGTCGCAGGCCTGCTAAGAAGCCCGTGATGGCGCACAAAAGCACCCTGACGCTGACTACTACCACCCCGGCTTGCCGGGGGTGGTGCGCGTCGGCCTAAGCTGAACGCCGCGCCGCTGCCCGGTTTCGGGCGGATGGTGTCTCCACCCGAATTCGCCAAATCCGACACCGCCCCTTTGCGGAGCGCGCGGACCTGTGCCAAAGCGCCCTGAAATCAGACGAGAGCCTGCAATGTCCGAACTGCTCAAAATCAGCCTGCCAGACGGTTCCGTGCGCGAGATGCCGGTCGGATCAACCCCGGCCGACGTCGCCGCTGCGATCGGGCCCGGTCTGGCCAGGGCGGCCTTAGCCGCACGGGTCGATGGTGAACTGGTTGACCTGTCGCGTCCTTTCGTGGCGGATGCGCAGTTGTCGCTGGTCACTTCGCGGGACGAGGCCGAAGCGCTCGATCTGGCGCGGCATGACTTTGCCCATGTCCTGGCGGAGGCGGTTCAGGCGCTGTTCCCCGGCACACAGATCACCTTTGGCCCCAGCACCGACGATGGCTTCTATTACGATTTCGCGCCGAAGGACCGCCCCTTCACCGACGAGGACCTGCCGGCGATCGAAGCCGAAATGCGCAAGATTATCCAGGCCGACAAGCCGCTGCGCCGCGAAGTATGGAGCCGCGAACAGCTGATCAGCCGGTGGAAGCAGCAGGGTGAAAGCTTCAAGGCCGAATGGGCTGCCGAACTGCCGGGTGATGAACCGCTCACGGTCTACTGGTCGGGCGATGACTGGCTCGACATGTGCCGCGGCCCGCACCTCCCCTCCACCGGCAAGCTCGATGCCAAGGCTTTCAAGCTGACCCGCGTGTCGGGTGCCTATTGGCGCGGTGACCAGAACAACGCGATGCTGAGCCGCATCTACGGCACCGGCTGGCTCAACAAGAAGCAGCTCGATGCCCACCTGACCCGGCTGGAAGAAGCCGCCAAGCGCGACCACCGCAAGCTGGGGAACGAGATGGACCTGTTCCACCTCCAGCAGGAAGCACATGGTTCGGTCTTCTGGCACCCCAAGGGCTATCTAATCTGGCGCGAGCTGGAAGCCTATATGCGCCGCGCGATCGACGGCGCCGGCTATCGCGAGGTGAAGACCCCGCAAGTGATGGACGCGCGCCAGTGGGAGCAGTCCGGCCACTGGGGCAAGTACCGCGAAAACATGTTCGTGATCCCGGACGAGGTGCCGAACGTCGACGACGAAGGCCCGGTGATTTCGGGCGAGGCCGATTGGATGGCCCTGAAGCCGATGAACTGCCCGGCGCACGTCCTGATCTTCCGCCAGGGGATCAAATCTTACCGCGACCTGCCGCTGCGCATTTACGAAAATGGCTGCTGCCACCGCAACGAGCCGCACGGCGCGCTGCACGGGCTGATGCGGGTGCGCCAGTTCACCCAGGACGATGCCCACATCTTCTGCCGCGAGGACCAGATCGTGGCCGAAGTGCGCGCCTTCTGCGAGCTGGCTGACCGGGTCTACAAAGACTTCGGCTTCACCTATTCGATCAAGCTGGCGCTGCGCCCCGAAAAGCGGTTCGGCAGCGATGCCGATTGGGACAAGGCCGAGAACGAGCTGCGCAACGCCGTGATCGAGGCCGGCCTGGCGACCGAGGAGTACGGTTGGGAAGAATTGCCCGGCGAAGGTGCGTTCTACGCCCCCAAGCTCGAATGGCACCTGACCGATGCGATCGGCCGGACCTGGCAGGTCGGCACGATCCAGTCGGACCGTGTCCTGCCCGAACGCCTTGATGCCAGCTATGTTGGCGAGGATGGTGAAAAGCACCGCCCGGTCATGCTGCACCGCGCGATCTTCGGTTCTTATGAACGCTTCATCGGCATCCTGATCGAGCACTTTGCCGGCAAGTTGCCAGTCTGGCTCGCCCCGGTTCAGGCGGTGGTCGCGACGATCGTTTCGGACGCCGATGGCTATGCCGCTGAAGTGGCCGAGCAGCTCAAGGCCGCAGGGATCCGTGTCGAGACTGACTGCCGCAACGAGAAGATCAACTACAAGGTCCGCGAGCACTCGCTGCAGAAGGTTCCGCACCTGATGGTGGTCGGCAAGCGGGAGGCCGAGGAAGGCACCGTCGCGCTCCGCACCCTGGGTGCCGAGCATCAAAAGGTCATGCCGCTGAGCGAGGCGATTGCCTTGCTGCAAGCCGAAGCCACCGCTCCGGATCGGCGCTGATTTGCTCGGGCTTGGGGGGGACCAGATCGCGATCGCACTGGCCGCAGCGCTGGCGGCGGCCTTCGTGCGCGGCCTGGCCGGGTTCGGCATGGCGATCCTGCTGGTCCCGGTGCTCGGCCTGGCGATCACGCCTTCAGAGGCAGTCGTTACGTCGAACTGGCTGGGCATCTTCATCGGCCTGGTCGGGCTGAAGGCGCTGCTTGGCAACAGCGAGCGTTCGGCCTTTGTCATCGGCGGCCTGGCCATGCTGGCAACACCGCTCGGCGTTTGGCTTTTGTCGATCACCGATCCAGCGCTGGCCCGGCTGATCATTGCCGTCGTTGCGCTGGGCGCATTTGGCATGATCCTGTTGCCCAAGCGGCCTGACGGGCATCAGCCTTCCACTCTCGAGACTGGTGGCACAGGGATTGCCTGCGGTGTGCTGACCGGCTTTGCCGGGATGCCGGGCGTGCCCGTCGTGCCCTTCTACCTGCGCCGCCAGATCGCCCCGCAACTGGCGCGTGCCTCGATGATGACAATCTTTATCGCCACCTCGATCGCCGGGGTCGGCTCGGCCGTGGTGCTGCAGGTCGCAACCTGGCGCGAGCTCGGTCTGGCCGCGCTGCTGTTCCCGGCAGTGCTGCTGGGCAACACCCTGGGCAACAAGGCCTTCGGCAAGGTCAGCGATACGGCCTGGCGGCTCTTCGTGGGCTTCGTGCTGGGCGCAACCGCACTCGCCGCGCTATGGCGCCTGCTCCACGCCTAGCTGGCGAGGATTAAGGCCAGCGCGCAGCCGCAGACAACCGCACTGCGGAGGTGGACTGTCGCAACGGTTAGTGCCCTGACCATCGCGGCACTATCACGCCGGCCCGGTTACCAAGTGCTTAAGCGCTGGCGCTGGCCGACATAACCTGCCGCCCATCGGCAGCGAAGGCCCCCAACTCGATTGCTTCGCCTTGGCCGCGCATCACCAGGTGCAGCGGCTCATCCGCAACCGCGGGGCTCATGCCCCTGAAGGCAAAAGTCTTGAGCGCATTGTCGCCCAGCCTCCGCTGCGCCAGATCGAGCAGCAGTGTCGCCGTCAGCGGTCCATGCACCACCAGCCCGCGATAGCCCTCCTCGCCCATGGCATAGGGCGCATCGTAGTGAATACGGTGGCTGTTGAAGGTGAGCGCGGAGAAGCGGAACAGCAGCGGCGCGCCGGGCTGGATCATGCGGTGCTGGTTCCAGCCAGCAGGATCGAACCGCCCCTCGCCCAGCGGCGGCGGCGCGGGCGGGGTGCCGGGGGCAGCGGGTTCGCGGTAAACCAGCGATTGGACCTCGCGCACGGAGAGGCCGGCCAGGCCATGCGTTTCATGGGCTACGTCGACGAAAACCAGCTTGCCGCTCCCGCCCGATTTCTCGGTAACCGAAGCAACCTGCGAAGTCCGCGTCACCACCTCGCCAACCTTGAGCGGAGCAAGGAACTCTACCTTGCTCGAAGCCCACATCCGGCGCGGAAGCGGGACCGGCGGCAGGAAGCTGTCTGGACTTTCATCGCGGCGTGGGTGCCCATCCGGGCCAAGTTGCGCTGTCGCGGCATCCGGGGTGCAGAGGCACCAATGGAACCCTTGCGGAACAAACCCATCAGCCGGCGCTGCTCGGTCCAACGTGGCGCACCACCGGGTGAACAGGCCGGGGTCGGCAAGGTCGCGGCGCTGCTCTTCGCGGCCAATCCACGCATTCCACTCAGACATTGAGCCATTCGCTCATCAGTTGCGTCCTTCCAGCAGCCCGCGCGCGATGACCTGCGCCTGGATTTCAGCCGCGCCTTCGAAGATGTTAAGGATGCGGGCATCACACAGCACACGGCTGATCTCGAACTCAAGCGCATAGCCGTTGCCGCCATGGATCTGCAGGCTGGCATCGGCATTGGCCCAGGCCGCGCGCGCCGCGAGCAGCTTGGCCATGCCGGCCTCGATATCGCAGCGCTTGCCGGTGTCCTTGGCGCGCGCGGCGGCATAGGTCAGCTCACGCGAGAGCACGAAATCGACCAGGCCCATCGCCAGCTTGTCGGCCACCCGCGGGAAGTGGATCAGCGCCTTGCCGAACTGCTTGCGCTGCAAGGCATAGTCCAGCCCCAGCTCGAGCGAGCGCTTGGCGACACCCACAGCGCGCGCGGCGGTCTGAACCCGGGCAGCCTCGAAGGTGCGCATCAGCTGCTTGAAGCCTTGGCCCTCTTCCCCGCCCAGCAGGGCATCCCCCGGCGCGCGCAGGCCATCGAACTGGAGCGCATACTCGCGCATGCCGCGATAGCCCAGCACCTCGATCTCGCTGCCGCTCATGCCCTCCGCCGGGAACGGATCAGCGTCCGACCCGCGCGGCTTGGGGACAAGCAGCATCGACAGCCCGGCATAGCCCTGGGTGTCCGGTCGGGTCCGGCACAGCAGGGTCATCAGGTCCGACCGGCTGGCATGGGTGATCCAGGTCTTGCCCCCGTCAATCGCCCATTGGCCATCGACCAGCCGAGCGCGGGTCTGAAGCGAGCCAAGGTCGGAGCCGGTATCCGGCTCGGTAAAGACCGCTGTCGGCAGAATTTCGCCGCTGGCGATCTTCGGCAGCCAGTACTGCTGTTGCGCCGGCGTTCCGCCCATCGCGATCAGTTCGCCCGCAATCTCGCTGCGGGTACCAAGCGAACCCGCGCCAATCCATCCGCGCGACAGTTCCTCGGTGATCACGCACATGACCAGCTTGCTCAGGCCCAGTCCGCCGAACTCGACCGGGATCGTCGCGCCGAAAGTGCCAAGGTCAGCCATGGCTGCAACCGTGGCATCGGGAATCAGGTCATTCGCAAGGTGCCATTTGTGGGCATGCGGCAGGATTTCGGCCTCGGTAAAGCGGCGGAACTGATCGCGGATCGTATCGAGATCAGCTTCGGGCAAAGCCTCGCTTGGCCACTGGCCCGCAGCCAGCGCCGCGGCCACGGCAGCACGCGTTTCGGCATGGTCACCATCGATCAGGTCAGCGCAGGCCAGCGCCAGGTCACGCGCCTCGGCGGCCAACCCCAGGTCAGCAGGCCGGAGCAATTCGTTCTGCCCCATCGGCAAACCGCCGGTCAGCTGGGCAAGCGTTTCCGCGAAGCCGAGCAGGGCGACCTGCCGATCCAGCGCAGTCCCGCCGTCATTGCCAGCCAGCCAATCCGCGACCGCTTCCAGCGCGGCGATCGATGTCGCGATCCAGGCAAAGCCGTGATGGGCGCGCTGGCTCGTCGCCGGAATGTGGGCAAGTGTCGCCCGGGCAAGGTCGCGATAGCCGCGCGCTGCGCCCAGCACCTTGCCAAGGTCAACACTCATGCCTTTTCGAACACCGCTGCGATGCCCTGGCCGCCGCCAATGCACATCGTCTCCAGGCCATACTTCACGTCGCGGCGCTGCATCTCGCGGGTCAGGTTGGCAAGGATCCGGCCGCCGGTTGCACCGATCGGGTGGCCCAGCGAAATGCCCGAGCCGTTGACGTTGAGCATATCATGGCGGCCGTCATCATCCGACCAGCCCCAGCCCTTGAGGCAGGCCAGCACTTGCGGCGCGAAGGCTTCGTTGAGTTCGATCAGGCCGATGTCGCTCCACGACAGTCCGTTCTTGGCGAACAGCCGCTCGGTTGCCGGAACCGGGCCGAAGCCCATCCGCGCCGGATCGCAGCCGGCTGCCGCCCAGGAGTGGAAGTAGGCGATCGGTTCGAGGCCAAGCTCATCCAGCTTGTCCTCGGCGACAACCAGGCAGGCCGCCGCCGCATCATTCTGCTGGCTGGCGTTACCCGCCGTGACCACGCCACCTTCCAGCGCCCGCAGCTTGCCGAGCGACTCCATCGTCGCATCGGCGCGGTAGCCTTCGTCATGGGCGAACACGATCGGTTCGCCCTTCTTTTGCGGGATCTCTACCGGGACGAGTTCGTCGGCGAACAGGCCACCCGCCCAGGCTGCAGTAGCACGCTGATGGCTACGCACGGCATAGGCATCGCAGGCCTCGCGGCTGATGTTCCAGTCCTTGGCCAGGTTCTCGGCCGTTTCGATCATGCCGCTGATCACGCCGTAGCGTTCGATCGGCTGGCTCATCACCCGGCCGCGGGTCAGTCGGTCATGCAGCGTCAGGTTGCCGGCGCGCACGCCTTTGCGGATATCGGTGCTGTAATGCTCGACGTTCGACATGGATTCGCAGCCACCGGCGACGACCACGTCGGACACACCGGTCTGGACCATCATCGCCGCATTGACGATCGCCTGCAGGCCAGAGCCGCAGCGCCGGTCAAGCTGATAGCCGGGCACTTCCTCGGGCAGGCCGGCGAGCAGCCACGACCAGTGCGAGATGCAGGGCGCTTCGCCGTTGCCATAGCCTTGGGCGAAGATCACATCATCGACCCGCGTGGGATCAATCTTCGTACGCTCCATCAGCGCTTTCAGGATCGTGGCGCCCAGCTGGCCGGCGGTCAGGGCAGAGAGGCTGCCGCCGAACTTGCCCACCGCAGTGCGGATCGGGGCGACGATGGCGGCCCTCCTGAGTCCCTGCGCGCGAAGTTGAGTCATCGGTTATGGTCCTTGCACAAGTCCCGCTCGTGCTGAGCCTGTCGAAGCACGCTGGACCAGCGTTTACCCCGAGGGGCCTTCGACAAGCTCAGGCGGAGCGGGTTGGGGAATGTCATTTCGGGTACTTGTCTGAAGTGGCAACCACGCCGCGATCGATCAGCGTGGCAATCTGACCCGAGGAAAGCCCCAGCCGCTCGGCCAGCACTTCCTCGCTATGCTCGCCCAGATAGGGAGCGGCCTTGGGATCGCCGGCCTCGCGGTCGGGGATGTTGGCGAAACTGCGGGTGGCGGGATATTCGAAGCCGCTGGGGTTGGCGGGTGAAGGTCCAAACAGCGGGTTGTTGGTGACCAGTTCAGGATCGCGGGCCATCTCGTGCATCGTGCGATAGCGTTCAAAGGTTGCCCCGGCCTTGGTGAGCCGGGCCGCGAGGTCAACGTAGTCAAACTGTTGAGCGGCCTGCTGGAACAGGTCGAACAGGCGATGGCGGTGTACGAAGCGCCAGTGGTCGCTGGCCAAGAAGCTGACGCCCAGCCCTGCTTCAAGCGCGGCCACGGCGTCGGCCAGGCCAAACGCGTCAACCGTTGCCTGCCATTGCTTGGGGGTGAGCGCTGCAATCATGAAGCGGTGGCCATCGCGGCTGCGGAAGTCGCGACCGAAGGCACCCCAGATGGCATTGCCGATCCGTTCGCGGTCAGCACCGCGATACAGCATTTCGGGACCCGCGCCGGCATTGAAGGCCGTGCCGATCGCCACGTCGCCCAGCGGCACGCGCAGCTCGCTGCCCGCGCCGGTGGCATCACGGTGGCGCAGGCCGGCCATCAGTGCAAAGGCGCAATAGGCACCGGTGATAAAATCCCACGCGGGCAGGATCTGATTGACCGGCGGCGCGCTTTCAGCGTCCCATTCCTCCGGCCCGGTCATCAGCGGATAGCCCGAGGCTGCATTGACCGTGAAGTCCATCGCCTGGCGCCCGTCATGCCAGCCCATAATGCGCACCGAGACAAGGTCCGGCCGGCCGGCCGCGATCTTGTCATGGGCCATGAAGCTGTCGACCGGCAGGTTGGTGATCATCTGCCCGGTCGCTTGCGCCAGCTGTACCGCCAGTTCGCGTCCTTCGGGGGTCTGGAGATCGAGCGCGACGCTCTTCTTGGCGCGGTTGAGGTTCTCCCACGAAAGCGAGCGTCCCTCGGCCGTCATCATATACCGCCTGTAGTCCAACCCGCCGCGCCGGTCGTCGATGCGGATTACTTCCGCCCCCATCTGCGCGCAGTAAAGGCCCGCTGTGGGCGAAGCGACGAAGGAGGAAACCTCGACAATCGAAAGGCCGGTGAGCAGTTGGTACATGGCTTACCAGACCGATCCTTCGCTCGCGAATTCGCGCAGCAGGTGCTTGGCGATCTGCAACTGCATGATCTGGCTGGTGCCTTCATAGATCCGCAGGATGCGCGCATCGCGGAAGAATCGCTCGGCCGGGTATTCGGCAAGATAGCCCGCCCCGCCATAGACCTGGACACAGCGGTCAACCACGCGGCCGCAGGTTTCGGAGGCGAACAGCTTGGCCGCAGCGGCCTTGCGCTGGATATTCTCGCCCCGGTCGGCGCGGGCGCAGGCATCGGCAATCATGCATTCGGCAGCATAGAGTTCGGCTTCGCTATCCGCCAGCATGGCCTGGATCAGCTGGAAGTTGGCGATTGGCTCGCCAAAGGCCTTGCGCTCTGTGGCATAGCGGATCGCCGTATCCAGCGCGCGGCGGCCCATGCCGACACTCATCCCTGCGACTGACAGGCGGCCGTTGTCGAGGCTCTGCATCGCGATCTGGAAACCGCGGCCTTCTTCCCCGCCGACCAGCGCCGAGCCGGGGATGTGGACGTCTTCCATGATAACATCAGCGATATGCGCGCCGGACTGCCCCATCTTCTTGTCGGGCTTGCCGATGGTGATCCCCGGCGTGGTCATATCGACGATGAAGCACGAAACGTGCGCGTTCTTGGGCAGCGCCTCTTTCGAGGTGCGGGCCATGATCAGGCCGATCTTCGCGTGCGGGCTGTTGGTGATGTAGCGCTTGGTGCCGTTCAATTTGTAGCCGTTGCCATCGCGCACAGCGCTGGTCTGCATCGCCGCGCTGTCCGAACCCGAACCCGGCTCGGTCAGGCCGAAGCAGGCGATCTCACCACTGGCGATGCGCGGCAGCCACTCGGCCTTTTGTTCAGGCGTGCCGAAATTCTTGATCGCGCTGCCCGTCATCCCGATGTTGATCGAGATGGTCGAACGGTAGGCCGGCGAGGCATAGCTCAGCTGCTTCACCGTCTCGATATACTGGCTGATGTTCATGCCGGCGCCGCCAAACTCTTCGGGAATGGTGATCCCGAACAGGCCCATTTCGCGCATTTCGGCCAGGATATCATCCGGGATGCGATCCTGGGCGATCACATCCTCCTCGGCCGGGATCAGCCGTTCGCGGACATAGCGGCGCAGCTGTTCGATGAACTGTTCGAAGATTTCGGGATCCATGCCGGGGTTCATGGGGCAGTTCCTTAGATAGGGTCGTAAGGGAAGACGTGCGCCGAAACTTCATCGGCGCGCGCAAAGCTGGGCTTGAAGGCGGGGATCAGCTCATCAGCGATGGACTCTGGCGTCCAGCCTTCCAGCTTGGTCATCGAGCGGATCGGACGCGGCTTGTTGTAGAGCACGATCTCGTTCTTGCGGACCGAGAAGATCTGGTTGGTGACCTCTTGGCTGGCATCTGAGGCAAGGTAGACCACCAGCGGTGCGATCTTGTCCGCACTCATCGTCTTGAGGCGCTCAACCCGCTGCTTCTGCTCAGGCGTTTCGGCGGGGATCGAGGCGGTCATCCGGCTCCACGCAAAGGGGGCAATGCAATTCGAGCGCACACCGGCGCGGGCCATGTCGAGCGCGATCGACTGGGACAGGCCGACGATCCCCAGCTTGGCCGCCGAATAGTTGGCCTGGCCGATATTTCCGATCAGGCCCGAGGTGCTGGTGAAATGGATGAAGCTGCCCGATTGCTGCTCACGGAAATAGGGCGTTGCCGCCTTGGAAACGTTGAAGGTGCCGTTAAGGTGGACATCGATCACCGCGCGCCAGTCCTCGTGGCTCATCTTGTGCCAGATCGTGTCGCGCAGGATGCCGGCGTTGTTGACCACAGCATCAATCCGTCCGAACCGTTGGACCGCATCCTCGATGATCGAGGTTGCCCCGGCTGGATCATTCACGAAGGCGAGGTTGGCATAGGCCTTGCCGCCCGCAGCAATAATGTCGTTGACGGTTTCCTGCGCCGGGCCTTCATCGCCCCCTTCGCCGCCGCCGCCAACACCGGGATCGTTGACCACCACAGCCGCGCCATGCTTAGCGCAGAGCAGCGCAATCTCGCGCCCAACGCCGCGGCCCGCGCCGGTGACTGCGACAACCTTGCCCTCAAGCATTCCCATCAATCCGACTCCGCCTTAATCGTTCGATTAATCCCTAGGGGCCGGACCGGGAAAATCAACTGGCTGGAACGAGGTCCTTCAGCGGTATTGCCGGGTCGGCAAGCGCCGTCGGGTCCGCCGCGACCCGCTGTTCCACCAGCTTGCGGCCCTGCGCATAGTCCTTGGCGCAATTGACGCTGTCGAGCGCGATCACCTTGCCGCCCTTGAGGTATATGACACTGAAGCTGCGGTTGGCAGGGTCACCGCGCAGCACGGTGGTATCGTGGCCGGTGGAAAGGCCGACGGTCTGCAGCTTGAGATCATACTGGTTCGACCAGAACCATGGCGTCGCCCCATAGTTTGCCTCTTGCCCGGTGATGACCTTGGCCGCCACGGTCGCCATTTCATTCGCGTTCTGGACCGATTCAAGTCGGATCACTGCGCCATCGGCAAAGCCGTTGGAATGAGCGGCGCAGTCTCCAATCGCGAAGATATGCGGCACGCTAGTGCGGCATTGGCTATCAACATCAATCCCGTTGCCGCCCGCGGCACCTGCCGCGACCAGCACACCGATCGAAGGAATGATGCCGATACCAACGATCACCACGTCCGCCGGTATAACCGTGCCATCGGCCAGTTTTACACCCGTAACACGCCCATCGCCCTCAATCCCCTCAACCGCCATGCCGGTGCGCAGATCGACGCCGTGGGCCCGGTGTTCCGCCTCATAAAAGCATGACAGGTCTTCCCCCGCAACGCGCGCAAGGACGCGCGGCAAAGCTTCGAGCAGAGTGACCTGCTTGCCAAGCTTGGACAGGACTGCAGCCGCTTCAAGCCCAATATAGCCACCGCCGATTACCACCGCGGTCCGCACCTGCGGCAACTCGGCCATGAGCGCGTCCACATCGGCTCGGGTGCGGACATAGTGGATGCCCGCCAATTCTGCCCCGGAGCAGGCAAGTCGGCGCGGGTCGCCGCCAGTTGCCCAGATCAATTCACCATAGGTCAGGTTTAAGCCATCAGCGCAGGTCAACTGACGCGCTTCGGCATCGACTGCCTCCACTTCGTGCCCCAACAGCAACTCCACCTGCTTTTCAGCCCAGTATTCTCGCGGGCGCAGATAGAGCCGCTCGAACGGCTTTTCCTGGGCCAGGTACTCCTTGGACAATGGCGGCCGCTCATAAGGCGGCTCATTCTCGCGCCCAACAATCGCAATCGATCCTGCAAAACCTTGAGCCCGCAGTGCGATCGCGGCCTGGGCTCCGCCATGCCCGCCGCCGACAATCACGACATCAAAATGCTGCATCTGGTTTCTGCCCGGCTGTTGGTTGGTAGTCCTAAGTTTGTGCGCTAACAAGAAAGGGTACCCCCCACAAGCTGCGCAATTCGAACCGGGGACACTGGCCCTCAATGGCATTTGCACGGGGACTCAGCGCTGCTAGAAGGACCTTGCGGGTCTGTTCAGTTAGGTGCCTTTCGAGGTAAGGGAGAACAGAAATGCCGCGCATTCTGCGCCTGATGGCGATCGTTTCGCCAACCATTTTAATCAGTGCCTGTGGCGGTGGAGCCGCACTCCAGCCGGATCGTTCGATCTTTAGCCTCGACAACAATTATCAGCGTTTTGGCTATACCATGCCAATTGAAGAGACCTTCGATCGCACCGTCACCGTGTTCAAGGATGCCGGTTACAAGCTAGACGTGATCGACCGGGCCACCGGCCAGATCAGTGGCCGCCGCGGGACGACCGGCGACAAGGGTGCAAGCACCGACAAAGATCTTAAGTTCTATGCGCTGGTTCTGCCTCGCAACGGCGGAAGCGAGCTTGGCATCAAAATTGTTCAGGTCATCAAAAGCGGAACGCTTGGCACTTCGAAAGCCGAGCTGATCGTCAACGATCCCAGTATGTATCAATATGCATTCCGCCGTGTCGAAACCGCGAACCCGGCACCGATTGCGCCAGCACGCCCCGCGACAGCGGGCACGAACGGGGAACTGCCGGCATCCTAACTGGCGCCAGCCCACGACTGTTAACACGCCGTTCGAACTGCTTTGAGTAGTGGCGAGAGGGCGGACGGTGCCCCCCAGCCTCCGTCCGCCCCGGCGCTGCGAAAAGCGCGCCAAGTAGAGATCTAAATTGAATAGCTAGTTCAGGTGAAGCAACCCAAAATTTTATAACGCTTCGAATATTGCCAGATTAACAGGTATTTTTATATATTTTTGGTGCTATTTTTATACTCTGTGATCTTTCACAGACCCTCTGTCGGGAAGAACTTGATTATGCAGAGTGGCAAGCCGGATCAGGTCAATCCAGGTAAGCATCGCTGAAGCAAAAAAGTGAAATGGCGGGGGGCAGTCGACCGGCGTCGAACCTTCTTTTGTGGATGCCGCTCGGTTTGCAAGGATTTTCTGAACTTTTGAACGCGTGATCGAGTGCGGTCTTTTGTCCGGCCTTTCGTTGCGCACTTTTTGGATGTCGCTGGCCGTGATGGTGATGCGCGGATCAAGTCCCAATCTCTGGGGCGAGCTCGAAGCTCTGAGAAGGTTCCAGGTTTCTTGACCCCGATCAGATCGATCATTTGCCCATTCAGTTCATGCCTTCCTTACAACCCCAACTGTCCGATACCGATCAAAGCCGCTTAATGATCAGGCGACACCCACCAGTACCGGATTCCTGTAATCCTCTTGCCTCGTAAGCATGGCCCAAATCCCACGAGCCATTTTGCCAGCCAAAGCCATGGCAACAAGCATGCGCGGTTTCCGTGACAACATGCGCGCAAGCCATGTACCTTCCGCTGCGCCCTTTCGCGAAGCCCAGTTCACGACAGCCATTGCACCTGTCACCAGGAGACGGCGTATATCGCGCTGTCCCATTTTCGATGTTTTGCCGAGACGCTGTTTGCCACCGCTGGAGTTTTGCCTCGGCACCAGGCCAAGCCATGCCGCAAAATCGCGACCTCGTTTGAACTGGTTCATTGGCGGGGCGAAAGTCTCGATTGCCAATGCACCAACCGGACCAACGCCTGGCATGGTTTGCAGGCGCCGGGATGTTTCCTGCTCTTTCGAGATCGTACCGATCCGCTTTTTGAGATCGTTGATCGATATGGTGAGTTGCGCAATGTGGTTCAGCAGGGCGCGGCATAAGTCTCGCGCCAGTTCCGGCAGGTCTGTGTTCGGGTCATCGACCACTGCCTCGAGGCGTGACAAATAACCAATACCTTGGGGCGCAATGTACCCGAACTCATATAGGTGGGCACGTAAAGCGTTG